>NZ_QROH01000014.1:145211-145501 GCF_003474285.1 Bacteroides sp. AF39-11AC
CATATTGATGTGTTTATCTTCGAGTTTGCTGATGTGTTACATTGGCTTTCCAAGGAGTTCAATGAGGCTCGTTTCTCAGACTTTGCTGAGGTTATTTCCACTTCCATGCGTCAGTTGCTTCCTTATGAGGGTCATATGTGTGGTGTTTCCAAAGTCGGTTATTACCCTGAGGTTGTCCAACACACGAACTGGGATTACGGTCGTAATGGTAAGGGATATTACAACGATATCTTTGCTCCGGGTTGGACAGTTGCTTCGCTGTGGGAACTATTTTCACCAGGACGTGCAGA
>NZ_QROH01000015.1:0-74843 GCF_003474285.1 Bacteroides sp. AF39-11AC
ATCATCCGGAGCTTCGGCATTGCCGAAACAACCTCCTTCTTCCGTATTGCAGTCCCTTCCTTTTACCGTTTGTCCCGGCAGTCCGTTGCTAACCCGTTCCCCCCTGTCACTTGTGGCAGGGAGATAGGAGTATGGTTTTGCTTGCAAAACCGTATGGCTTGTTTTACTTTCCGTACTGCCCTTTTCCTTGTTTTCTGCCTCCCCTAATGTGCTTTTTTCATAGCTCCATCTGAGATCCTTTGTTTTTGAACGGCAAATTTATTTCGGTGGATGGATACGAAAGAGTTCCGGTCTTCGCCCTTTGTCCCGAAAAAAATAACGCCGGACGGCTTCGCTGTCCCCAACATTTTTTGTCGTCCAAAACTTTTCTTAATCCCTCCTTCCTTATTGTTGTGTGCCGTAAAAAAAAGGCTCATAAACTCAGATGGGGCATGAAAGCTCAAAAAAAAAGTCGGCAGAAAGAAAAGGCCATCCCGGAAAGGGGTTTAAAAAAAGGTCTTTAAATCTAGCTGAAGCATAAGTTTAATTTTAATAGATAAAAGACTATGGCACATCAGAGTAAATATCCTAGTTTAGACAGACAATGGCATAAGATGATGTTTTCTTTCTTTGAGTATCTTCCTATGCAATATCGGCAGGCAACGGAAAGAGAATGGCAAATTCGTAAGATGATATGGAGTTTTAAGGATGGAAAAGCTTATTTGAATATAGCTTGGATGATAGCGAATAAGTTACATCAAGTTTTTGGTGATGATGTTAAGAATATTGTTTTTGCTTGTGTTCCGGCTTCTTCCGCTGATAAGAATGAACTTCGTTATAAGGGGTTTGCTTCGGCTGTGTGTAAGTTTTCAGGTGCTATCAATGCGTATGAACATATACGTGTCAGTGGAGATCGTTTGGCTATTCACGAGAAATTTGACAGCAAGTCGCTTCAAAAAGTACAAGTGATAGAATTTGACAAGGACTTTTTTCGGGGTAAGAAAATCTTGGTATTTGACGATATTTTAACAAAAGGGTTTTCGTATGCTCGTTTCGCATGTCAGTTGGAAAAAATAGGAGGTGAGGTTTTGGGAGGTTTCTTTTTAGGTAAAACAGTTGTCCGTATGTTATAAGATGAAAGAAAAAGAGAGTTATATAGAGAAGCAGAAGGATATCTTTGGAGATACTACTTGGTTCACTTATCGTTATGAGGTGAATGGAATGGTGTATGAAACTTCGGCAGGTTCGTTGGATATATGTAGAAAGGCACGTGATAAATGGATGAAAATGATGTCCGTTGCTTTTACCGGTCATAGAACGATACGAACAAATAAATATGCTTTGTCCGTATCGTTGAATGAAGAGGTACGTTTCTGCTATGAGAATGGAATCCGTTTTTTCTATATTGGTTGTGCGGTTGGATTTGACATGATGGCTGCTCATACCGTACTTGAACAAAGGAAACAATATCCCGATATGGTTTTGGTGGCGGTTGTTCCTTATGTCGGGCAAGATGTGTATTTCAACAAAGAGGACAAACAGAGGTATGCTGATATTTTGCGCCAAGCCGACAAGGTGGTAGTTCTATCCGAATATTATTATGCCCAATGCTATGCCCACCGTAATGATTACATGATTTCACACGCCTGTAGGCTGATTGCCTATTGGGATGGAAAATCTGCCGGAGGAACTTCTTATACGTTTAACAAGGCACAAAAAAAGAAATTGGTGATATACAATCTGTTTTGATTCAGATTGTATATCGTTGTTTTCCAGCGGTATGATCAAACGTGGCGATGTCATACTGTCTGGTTGCTGTAAGTGCTAATACTTCCGATGCAAAAGAGAAAGACACAATAAATATGAAAAGCAATGATAGATGAATTTTACTTAATTGTTTTACCTTTGTAAAACATTAGTGTCCCATTAAAATTGGGACGAATTAAAAATTAAATAAACTTGGCCCATTTGGTCCGAATCGTTCTTTGTCATTTTGAAATTTAGTTTTATCAAAGAGGTCTCTCAGATGAGTCTTATCAGTCAATGAGATGCTCAGTATTTGTAACACTTCATATGTACTTCTGTTCAGTTGCATATCGTGTTGAATGATTGCCACCAAACAGTAAGCGCATATAGCAGCATATATCTGTATTCGAACAGCATTCTCTGTAGTTCCCCAAAATCTTTTGATTTTAAGGTGCTGCTTGAGCCATTTGAAAAACAGCTCTACCTGCCAGCGATTTTTATAAAGTTCAGCAACTTGAAGCGCAGATATATGCATCGCATTGGTTATGAATGTAAATTCTCGTTCTTGTTCTTCATCCCAATATTTAACCAATCTAAGTGGCTCTGGATAATATTGTTTAGGATAGAATCCTGTCAGAAATACACTTGCGTCTGAAAGCACATTCTTAGGCAGCCTACGTTTCCATTGGATGGATTTGTACCCGAGATTCTTTTTTGCTCTGACAACAAAGTAGGCTTCAATTTGATGAATTTTATACAGTATTTTGAAGTTGTTATAACCGCGGTCAAAGATGTAATAAGAGCTTGGTTCATAAGGAATTTCAATCATAACTTTAGAATCGTGTACGGATGCTTCCGTGATATGAAAGAATGCAGGAATCTGTGTTTCCACATCATATAATGTATGCACTTTGATACCACCTTTCTTTTTGCGGAATTTTGCCCACCAAAAGACTGAAAGGCACAGGTCAATAGTAGTCGAATCGAAAGCATAAACGTTACCGCCAAGTTTGAAAATATGATTAGCACACTTTTGTCGTGCTTCGCTAACCAGGTAGTAAGCATATTCTTCAAAGATGTGATAGTCTCTATCTTGATTTGCTCTTGCCAGCGATGACTTTGATACATTTTTACCCATTCCTAAATGATAACATTTGGAATGATGAGCTTCAAGAGCAACTATCAAATCTCGCAGACTTTCACGATTAGAAAGTTGACCAAACATCAAAGCAAGTAGTTGATTCCAGCAGGTGAAGTGCTTCACATATTTATCACCATCATACTTGGTGACTATGCGGTTAAACTTACTTCGATTCAGAAATGAAGCCAATTGAGCGAAAACGTATTTGTCTTGGAACATATGCCATCGGATTAATCTGATGCAAAGCTACAAATTCAAGTCCGTTCGCTCGGAAAATCGCTGTAACTAACTAAATTTCAAATATTTCAAAGAACTCTTTTAGATTTTAATGGGACAACAATGTTTGTAAAAGGTAAAACAATATGCGTTTTTCAGATACAGAGAACAATATGACCTTTTGCATAGGTGTGTGTTGGTTAGGAACTCCAAATATGGAGTCGTTGCAGAAAATAATGATGAACTTGAATATTATTGATAAGGATGGAAACAATGGAAGCTAATGAACTGATGCGATATGCCTATGAATTACTGCAAGGGCATTCGAATGAAGAATGTGCCCGAATATTAAGAGAAGTGGTGGCCGAGTGTCAGGTGTGTATAAAGAACTGTGAAGAAGGTGTTTTCGAAAATATGCTAAAGTAATAACAACAAGAATATGGAAATTACTCATAAAAATCAAGGAGAACTTGACTCAACCATGCTCCCATTCGTGATGAGAGAGCTGGTAGAACTGGTCATGAAGAAAAAGGCATTGCCTTTAGGCGATGCACTGTATTATATATATTCTTCCAAGTTGTATAAATCTTTGCTGGATAAGAGTACCAAGTTATGGTATTCAAGTACATTGTCGCTTTATGAAACATTGGAGAAGGAAAAAACAGAAGAAAAACGACGGTATAACGGTGACACGAAGATCCTGCTTTTCAAGATGTTCTGCATTGAGAATTATAGGGAGGAAAAGAAACAAAGTGCGGAAGAAACCTTGTTGTTGTTTTCGGACTATGGGGTTTTTGATTTTTTGGATGAGACTTTTGAAATGCTTCATACCCAAGACCCCGAATATATATTAGATACTATAACGACTTATATCAATAAAAGAAAATGAGACTATTTCATGGATCTACAGTTACCGTGAAACGCCCTAATATACAGAAAGGACGGAAGGCTACGGACTTTGGGAAGGGATTTTATACGACAACCAACTTTGAACAAGCAAAAAAATGGGCTTTGTTGAAGAAGAACAGGGAACAGAGCGAAAAAGCAATCGTCTCTGTTTATGAAGTTCCCGATGATATTCTTGATAGGGAATATCCGGTTCTTCGGTTTATGGGTGCGACAAAAGAATGGCTGGAGTTTGTTGTCAACAACCGCAGAGGAAGAGAAAACGGTGACTATGACCTAATAATGGGGCCTGTCGCAAATGACCAGTTATATGCGACAATTCGGCTTTATGAACAGAGAGTTGTTACGGCTGAAGCCGCTATTGAGATGCTGAAAGCGCATAAGTTGTTCAATCAGCTTTCATTTCATACGGTAACAGTCGCTTTGTTGTTGAAGTTTGTTGAATCAATTGAAGTGGGGTAAAGAATATGTGAAGTGAAAATAGGGGGAAGTTTATCCCCCAATGGTAAGGTTGTTTTTTGCGTCCACTTAGTTTTTTCCCACCCACCCTTTCAGCGGAGTGACTGCCCGGCAGTCTGTTGCTTACCCATATGTCCTAGCCTTTTAGGGCTGTAGATAGGTAGTTGGATATTTCGCTGCCAAATCGGCAGTCCGCTTCAATCGTTTGCTTGCTTTTCTCCGAGTGGAGCCTTTCTGCTTTTCCGGTGGTGTAATCTTCTTTTATTGGAAACAGGTGTAGTGGCTGTATGCCTGTGTGGTTATGTTCTCCCGCAGAATCCGCAAGTCAGTTCTTCCGTTGCAGCTTTTCATTTTATCGTGCAGTCACTTTTTTCGATACGTGGAATATGATATGCTTCATTCTTCGGCTTCATTTTTTTAAAAGGAATTGCAGATGTTTCTTCCGGTGTGTCGATAGGCGGCTGACCATCTTTTCGGGATGTGCCATGCTTGCTGTCTAACCGGTTGTTTTTTGCATCCTTTCCAAACCTGTTACTGATTTTCAAGTTTTGTCTTTTTCATATCATTTTTTAGGGAAGTCAAATCATTTTCCGTTGCAAATATAGATTGTTGCTAACCCCTTTTACGGGGATAAGGGGACGATTCACAAACACCACGTTGTTATTCGTCTGAAATCTTCCTTTTTTTGCCTTGCATAAAAAGCGTATTTAACCCGAATTATTTGCTGCCATCTTCACCAATAAAAAAGTTACAAATCTTCCTTTTTCCGGCCAGCATAAAAAGAGTATTTATATCTTTTTTCATGGTGTCCCCCAAAGCCAACAATCAGTTATTGCACTGTAAAATTGATTAATTAACTTCTAAAAAATCAGAGATATGAAAAAGATTGAAAATTCATTCGCAGTAACAGGCAGGATTTGTAGGGATGCAGAAATCCATTTATTCGAAATAGTAAAGGTTGCACACTTCTCTATTGTGGTCAGTCGCATAGGCAAGATAAATGAAGAAAAAACATTTGTTTCCTCTGTTATGAAAGTTGAAGCCTGGAGTAAGATGGAAGACCGCTATGCTTTTTGGATACTGCAAAAAGATGTACTGATTACCGTTGAAGGCTACTTTAAGCCGGAAGAATGGACGGATTCTAAAAGTGGGGAGAAACGTAACCGCATTGTGATGGTAGCTACTAAGTTCTACCCGACTCCGGAAAAATAAGAACCCCCGGACTAAAAAGAAAAAGCAATCAAACGATTGAAGCGGCACAAGGTCGCTTCAATCGTTTGCTAATGCGGCAGAAGATTATAAAAAAAGTGTTTCTTAATTTGGTGATTTTCAGATTTATCGGTATTTTTGTATCAAAAATGATACCTAAATATGTTTTTCTATGAAAAGATTATATGATACATATACAATATACGAATTTTCAGATGAATGTATTGTAAAGGAAATCTGCAAGAGAGTTAAGTCTATAAGACTTAGCTGCTGTTTTTCCCAGCAAGAATTTGCGGATAAGGCAGGAGTATCTATCGTTACTATTAAGAGAATAGAATCTTGTAAAGTAAGTGATATTGCCCTAAGTACATTGCTTAAGATTTTGCGTATAAGTGGAACTCTTGAAGGCGTTGTCGGTTTGGTTCCGGAACTTCCAGACTCCCCTTTCCTAATCAATGAAAAAACAGGTAAAAGAATACAAAGAATTAACGGTAAACGTAAGATGGTATGAAGAAAGAGCCGATTATAGTGAATGTATATCTGTGGGGGACTTGCATTGGCAAATTGAATTGGGACTTTGAAAAGCATTGTTCTGTATTCCAATTTACGGATGAATATAGGAAACAAGATTATGATATATGCCCTTCCACACACCCTAAGAGAACCCCTTTGTTTGCGTCTTTCTATGGGAATAAAGATAAATTATATCAAGGGCTTCCGGAATTTCTTGCAGATGCGCTTCCTGACAAATGGGGGGCTTCCCTATTTGACCAATGGCTCACGGATAATAATATAAAGGTTACGGAATCATTGCCTCTATTGAAGCTCTCTTATATTGGCAAGAGGGCTATGGGAGCATTGGAATTTGAACCGGAATTTAATGATGATGCCATCCATGAGTCAGTAAATATGTCATCATTGGCAACTTTGGCTTCTAAAATATATAATGATCGAGATGCTGCTGTCATATCACCGGAGGATAGCCTCACGATGAAAAAGTTGATATATCTTGGAACTTCTGCCGGTGGCATGCGCCCGAAGGCAGTGATTGCCTATAATCTCGAAACGGAAGAGTTTCGTTCCGGCCAGGTGGATTTGCCTGAAAATTTTAAGCAGTATATCATCAAATTTAAAGAAGCAGATGACTCTCCTACCACAGAGATAGAAATGGTATATAGCGAAATGGCAAAGGCGGCGGGAATCAACATGATGCCATGCTTCCTGAAAGAAATTGATGGAAGAAATCATTTCGTAACGGAAAGATTTGATCGTAAGAATGGAGAAAAGCTCTTTAGTCAGACCCTTGCGGCCATTATGCCGGGTGCAGATGATTATATGAAGCTGTGTTGGATAGCAGAGACTCTGAAACTTCCCCAGGAAGACAAAGATCAGATATTTATCAGAATGGTATTTAATTATGTCGCAGGTATATCCGATGATCATAATAAGAACATATCGTTTATCATGGATAAGGCAGGGGTATGGCGTTTATCACCTGCATATGATGTAATGTTCACGGCAAATACATGGGAAAATTCTTCAGCACACATTCATTCGATGGGCGTGATGGGCAAAAGGTCTGCCTTGACTACAAGTGATTTCGTCAACTTTGCCGAGGATTTTGTAGAGGAGCCCGAAAAGAAGATATTACAGGTGTTCGATGCTGTAAGCAAATTTCAATCGTTATGCGCCACGTATGGCATAGATAAGGCTATATTTGATAAAATCCAACATGTATTGGATGGATTGGTCACTGATGATTTGGATTTGCTGCAATTAACTTAAAGAACAGTAGATGGTGATAGTTGCTCCAGTCTTTTCTGGAACGGCTTTCTTTTCTTTTGAGATCTTTATACCCCTATTTGTTATTTTGGAGAAAGTCACATGTTTCCCACCCACCCTTTCAGCGGAGTGACTGTCCCCGTTTCAGGATTTCTCATAGTCACTCGCAGGCTCCGTGATTGTGTGAAATCCAGGAATGGGGAAGGCAAAGGAGAGAGGCATATCCGGTCTGCTTTCGGAGCTTCGGCCACATCGAGACAACCTCTTTCCGGCGGCTATGCCACTCTCCTTTTATTTGCCCGGCAGTCTGTTGCTTACCCATATGCCCCAGCCTTTTAGGGCTGTATATAGGTAGTCGGATATTTCGCCGCTAAATCGGCAGTCCGCTTCAATCGTTTGCTTGCTTTTCTCCGAGTGGATGCCTTTCTGTTTTTCCGGTTGTATAATCTTCTTTTTCCGGAAACAGTTGTAGTGGCTGTATGCCTGTATGGTTATGTTCTCCCCGCAGAATCCGCAAGTCTGTTCTTCCGTTGCAGCCTTTCATTTTATCGTGCAGTCACTTTTTTCGATACGTGGAATATTGTATGCTTCATTCTTCGGCTTCATTTTTTTAAAAGGAATTGCAGAGGTTTCTTCCGGTGTGTCGATAGGCGGCTGACCATATTTTCGGAATGTGCCATGCTTGCTGTCTGACCGGTTGTTTTTTGCATCCTTTCCAAACCTGTTGCTGATTTTCAAGTTTTGTCTTTTTCATATCATTTTTTAGGGAAGTCAAATCATTTTCCGTTGCAAATATAGATTGTTGCTAACCCCTTTTACGGGGATAAGGGGACGATTCACAAACACCACGTTGTTATTCGTCTGAAATCTTCCTTTTTTTGCCTTGCATAAAAAGCGTATTTAACCCGAATTATTTGCTGCCATCTTCACCAATAAAAAAGTTACAAATCTTCCTTTTTCCGGCCAGCATAAAAAGAGTATTTATATCTTTTTTCATGGTGTCCCCCAAAGCCAACAATCAGTTATTGCACTGTAAAATTGATTAATTAACTTCTAAAAAATCAGAGATATGAAAAAGATTGAAAATTCATTCGCAGTAACAGGTTTTATCGGTAAGGATGCAGAAATCCGTAGTTTTGAAACAGCAAGCGTAGCACGCTTTTCTATCGCGGTCAGCCGTGCAGACAAGACAGGTGAAGAAACCTCTTATGTTTCCGCTTTCATGGGGATTGAAGCCTGGAGAAAGAATGAAGCACTGGATTCCTTCGATGTATTGAAAAAAGGTGAGCTGATAACCGTTGAAGGCTACTTTAAGCCGGAAGAATGGACGGATTCTAAAAGTGGGGAGAAGCGTAACCGCATTGTGATGGTAGCCACCAAGTTTTATCCGGCTCCGGAAAAAGAAGAAGAAAAACCGGATCAGCCTAAACAGAAGGCTGTCTCTAAAAAGAAAAAAGCAAGCAAATGATTGAAGCGGCCTAGTGCCGCTTTTTTTTGCTACATATCCGAGAGTGTTTTTGCGTTCACGCAGTATTCTTCCCCACCCTCCCCTTCATCGGAATGACTGTTCTCATTCCCGGTTTGCCCGTAGTCATCCGCTATGCGGCTGATTATGGGCAAACCAGAAAAGAGAAGTTCCAAACGTGGGCGGGATTGCAATGGTCATCATCCGGAGCTTCGGCATTGCCGAAACAACCTCCTTCTTCCGTATTGCAGTTCCTTCCTTTTACCGTTTGTCCCGGCAGTCCGTTGCTAACCCGTTCCCCCCCTGTCACTTGTGGCAGGGAGATAGGAATACGGTTTTGCAAGCAAAACCGTATGGTTTGTTTTACTTTCCGTACTGCCCTTTTCCTTGTTTTCTGCCTCCCCTAATGTGCTTTCTTCATAGCTCCATCTGAGATCCGTTGTTTTTGAACGGCAAATTTATTTCGGTGGGTGGATACGAAAGAGTTCCGGTCTTCGCCCCTTTGTCCCGAAAAAAATAACGCCGGACGGCTTCGCTGTCCCCAACATTTTTTGTGGTCCAAAACTTTTCTGAATCCCTCCTTCCGGGGGGTTGTGTGCCGTAAAAAAAAGGCTCATAAACTCAGATGGGGCATGAAAGCTCAAAAAAAAAGTCGGCAGAAAGAAAAGGCCATCCCGGAAAGGGGTTTTAAAAAAAGGTCTTTAAATCTAGCTGAAGCATAAAATTAGAAGTTTAACAAACTAAGTAGCAGAAGTATATGCAAATCATTCAATTTGTTTTTTCGGTCATCATCGCTCTTTGTGCAGTGGCTATGTTTGTCGGAGCGGTAATAACGCCAAGTCCGATAAAGGTTGTGTCGGTTACGTTGTTGGCTCTTATTTGCCTATTCTCCTTGTTTCTCGTGAAATTGGCTTATTGTGAAATGAAATCTAAAAATGATATACTATGAAAGTGTCAGAACAATTTAAAAGTACCATCAAGGCATACCTTGATAATATGGCAGCGGTGGATAGTCTGTTTGCTCCAGTCTATCAAAAACCTACAAAGAATATAGATAATTGCATTACCTATATTTTAAACCAAGTGAAGAAAAGCGGTTGCTGTGGTTTTAGTGATGATGAAATTTTTGGTATGGCGTTGCACTATTATCAGGAAGATAATATTGAGGTGGGTAGCCCATTGAAATGTAATGTAGTCGTAAATCATCATGTTGAATTGTCAGAGGAAGAAAAGAAAGCGGCTCGTGAGGCTGCTATCAAAAAATTGCAGGAGGAAGAATTGGCAAAGTTGAAGAAGCGTCAACAAGCTAAACGTGAGAACAACACCGAAGTACAAACCCAGTTAACTCTTTTTTGATATGAAACCCAAGACAAAATTACAAATGGAAATCGTGAATGGGAGCAGGAAGTTAGCTCCCGTTTCAGAGGCTCAAAAGCGTTATGCCTATAAACATTGCTTTGTGCATTATTTCAAGCGTGATGCAAAGGGGAATTGCTTTTGTTTGGATTGTGGGCATACATGGCGGGATAAGGAAGATAAGAAAAACTGTAAATGTCCTCATTGCGGTATGAACCTGAAATTGGAGAATAGCAGGAAAAGGACGGCTGTATATAAAGAATATTTTTGTGTGATTACTACATACAAGCAATATCAAGTTATCCGTTTTTTTATGGTGGACTGCCGGCTGAAAAAAGGGTCTCCGGCTAATTACTTTATAATTGAGGCGGTACAGTGTTGGATGAATAAAGAGGGCAAGACAGAAACGCTGTCTTTGCTGCGGGGCATGTCTATATTTTATTACGATGCATGGATATATGGAAGTTCTTTGGAATTGCGTAAGCGGAATGTGCATCATGACCGTATTTATGATATTTGCCCGGCAGTTATCTATCCGAGAATGAAAGTGATACCCGAACTTACGAGGAATGGATTTAAGGGTGCCTTTTATGATATTTGTCCGAGTTCCTTCTTTATGACATTATTAACTGATAATCGGATGGAGATATTATATAAGGCAGGGCAAATGAATTTGTTCTTGAGATTTTTAGAGAGAAAATACGGTATAGATAAGTATTGGACGTATGTAAAAATCTGTTTAAGACATGACTATGTGATACATGATGCGGACTTGTGGCTGGACTATGTGGATATGCTGATAGAAAATAAATTGGATGCGAGAAATCCTCATTATTTGTGTCCGTTGAATGTAGAAGAAGCGCATGATTGGGTGATGGGGAAATGTAAGAAAAAATATTCTGAAAAGGATGAAAAAGACTATATTGCTGCCAAATCACGTTTCTTTAATCTTTCGTTTGCGGATGGAAATATTATGGTTCGGGTATTGGAAAGCCTTTCGGACTTTTACAAAGAGGGAAAGTTGCTGCATCATTGTGTATTCAGCAACGCCTATTATAAGAGAGAAGATTCGTTGATAATGTCGGCAACGGTGGATGGAAGGCGCATGGAAACGGTGGAGTTTTCACTTAGCAGGATGGAGGTGTGCCAGTGTCGTGGAAAGTCTAACCAATTATCAGCCTATCATGACCGGATTCTGAATTTGGTACGGGATAATATACCGTTGATAAGGGAAAGGATGGTAGTGTAATGAATAGCCCACACATCTAAATGTGTGGGAGTTCTTTTTTGGAAGACGCCCAAAAAAGAACCCCAAAAAACGTTGTCGCTACACATCGTTACGCTCGGATTATTTGCTTGTCGGCTTTAGTTTGCCGATACATTTTTCCATGTCGGGGGACAATAGGAAAGAAGCCGTCTTTTTCTGCTGCACCCCTGAGTGTGGCTGGACGATGGCATACCTGCATTTTAATATCTTGCCGATAACTTCCGTACTGTCACGGTGCAGGTACATGGCTTTCATGGCATCCGTTGCTTTCAGGCTTTTTTCGGCTTCCATATAGGCGGAAAAGGACGGTTTGAATAAGGCACGGGGACTTTCCGCTTTCTGTATGACAGCGGATAATTGTGCGCTTTTGTTGTTCAGGTAGCACAGGCTGTCCGATACGGTGACGTCTTCTGTTTCCAACACTTCCAGTAGTTCGAACTTTAAATCCGTCCAGGTGCCGTGAGAATCTGTCTGAACCCATTCCGCAATGGCCTTCTCATAGCCGGGTTTGCTGCATGAGGAAAAGGCAATGAGCAGCATACAAAAAAATAAATGCTTGATATTCATATTGATCTGATTTTATAGGTTGTCGTATTATGTGATGGAGCAAATCTATGAGGTTACTGGCCGTCCTCCGTGGAGGAACAGATGCCACACGAGATTTTCAGATCATCGTTCCAATCCTTGTTTTCCGAAAGTTCGACGTTCTTCAGTTTCCGTACCTTGTTGCGGAGTTCATCGTTACTCAGGCTCTCGACATCAGTCGTATCGCCATGAAAGTAACGATGCAGCCATAGAGTGTACTTGTGCCCTTGTTTGTCGTTGTCAAAGATGCTCCGGAGCTCCTTTACCTGGTTCTTGTCAAGAATCAGGCGTAATAGCCTCATTTGTCCTTCCGTGAATGTCCCTTCCGTAGATACATATACAAGATTGAGGTCGTTTCCGGAATGGCGTAATTGATAGTGGGAGATACAGTCTATAAATGACTCCCCAATGTAGAGAATGTCTATCGGGCGGCTTTTGTCATGGTTGCTGGTCGCCAGACAGTCGAACTTGCCACCGATAATCCCTTTGAATGTTTCATTTCGTTGAGAAATGGCTTGCACACCGTTTTCATTGTACATCTTGATGCACACGTTGCGGTAAACACTCCCTTTGTTCTTTACCTCACGGATAAAGAAAGTGTCTTTGAAGAACCGGCTTTCAATGCTTTCTTTCAGGATACCTCTTTTCTGGAGATAATTGCCCTTGTAGGGTTGTAGCTGGCTCAAGTAGAATTGAAGTTCGTCCGCTCTCATGCTTGTGTTACCTACTTCATACCGGCTTTTTTCGGGTGTCGTGATGCGGTTGGTGTTGATGTAGTTCTGAAGGATCTCCCCCACCTCGCGCAAGGACGGCATTTTTCCGGTTGTTTCAAATAGATGTTCCTGCATCAGATCCATGATACTGCGGCCACGCACGCTGTCACTATGCACGTCCCAATAGGTGTATTGGTTCTGCGAGTTCCGCTTGATGACGATGGTATGCGTTCCGTTGCTCATTTTGGGACAGGAGTTGGAAGAGCCTTCCACGATTTTCCATCCTAGTTCCAGCAGGAAATCGGGCAGAGAAATGGTTGTTTTTATCTGATTGAAATCGACTTTCATAACGTTGACTGGATTAGTTGAATCTCATTTTATCTGAGCTTAGATTATAAATGAGAAAGATTATCTTTCATAAAGATAAGAAATATCATCTAAATATGGAAGAGAAAGTATATGTTTTTTGATTCGTCTGCATTTTTATTTCAAGGTACTGTAAACCAAATCAACAGTAGTGTCTATACCGGGAACGGCCTCCAACTGTTTGCTCTGGTTGAATACGCTTTCCCCGTCTTTTTTTATCTGCATGGTGATGATAGCACTCTCTTTTGAATAGAGAATGCCTTGCACGGTAATTTGGCTGACAGGCTTTTCCGTGCTGTATTCCGCTTTATCGGTGAAACTCTCATCTACGGAAGCTGCGGAGGTACCGGTGCGTTCGTTCCTGAATCTCACGCCGTCAAGATTATATATATGCACACTGCCTTTGGGTGAGGAACCGGTTACGGCTACGGTGATGTGATACATGCCGGCTTTGTCTGTTTCCGATTGGATTTCCTCTTTGTTGCATGAAGCGGCCAATAAGCAGGCTGCCGCTAATAATGAATGAATTTTTCTCATGGTAGGATTCTTTTGTTGAATGTTATCGGATGATTTTTTGTTCTGTCTTGTGTGTCCCGGTTGGCGGAACTGCTGACTTTTCTTTTAATTTGTCCTCTATCTTTTTGAGGATGGCGTTGACATCTTCAATGATTTTGATGTAGTTCTGCTGGATAATCTCTTCCAGGATTTCCAGTTCCATCTCTTCTTTGCCGTTGCCCAGTTTGACCGGTAAGGAGAAACGGGGTATCTCCTTCTCTTCAAAACGGCACATATCCATCTGCACGCTGAAGAATGGCGGCTTGCCTCCGGCAATCTTGCCAATGAAGTGTCCGGCTGCTTGTCCGGCAATGTCCCTTGCCTTTAAGACTTTTTCTTTTTGCAGGCTCTCCGTGACACTGTTATTGCCACCGGCTTGGTGTGAATAAGATTCTTGCGCTTCTTTCTTCTCCCCAAGCAAGTTCTCGATGTCTTTGGCGGTCTTCTCATTTCCGGTCATACCGTAAGCCTGCGTTCCGCAGGAGGCTTTCAGGATGTTGGCACTTTTCTCTCCATAGTCCCTGACCGCTTGGTTGAAGTCCTGAACGGCGAGAATGGTAGCGACATTGTGCTTCCGGGCGGTTCCGATGAAAGTGTCAATGCCTTGCAACAGGATGGTCGGAAATTCATCTACCATGAATATGCTGGTCGCTTTGCCGGGATTGTTCATCTGTGACATCAAGACGCTGCCGATGCAGGAAATAGCAGGGGAAACGGCTTCCTTGATGGTGGGCGCATTGCCTACGCATAACAGCGTTGGGTGTTCCTTGTTGGTTATATCCAAAGAGAACTCTTCTTCGGGAAGTGGCGACAACACCCAGAAGATGTATTTGTTGTTCAGGAGTACCAACGGAGTCTGTGCGGATGATACGGCTCCGGCTGTCTGCTGTTGTGCACCCAGTTTCCAGGCGGTCAGCATGGAGGACATGTTCAATGCGATTTCAGGATCTTCCGACAGCCAGTGGAATACTAGGTTGCTGTCAGAAAGGGCAAGGGCTATCACATGGGGCAGCGTACAGATACCAAGCTTCCTTTCCTTGAAACATTTATAGGCGATTGAATAGACGTAGTTGATGGCATTGTTGGCCCAAAAGTCGGTCTTTTCCTTCCAGCTTGCTTCCAGATTCTTCATCAGTGTCATGATGATATTGCGGATGAATAGCGATTCGTTTCCCTTTGACATGTATTGCGGAGAAAGTACGTTCACCCTGACCGTGCGTGACATATCCACAAAGTTGATATAGGCGAAACGGGGTGTTTCCATCCCCTTGTTCCGGAAATGTTCGATGCTTCCGTATGCGATACGTGAGAGGATGGGTGACTTGTCCTTGGTGGGATCACCCTCCCAATCGTACACGAATCCGGCATAGTTGCGCTCGGCGCACTGGTAGATGATTCCCTTGATCCAGCTCTCTGATTTACCGCTTCCCGGACCGCCGTCGATATAGACATTCTGCTGCGGCTTATGGATGACCAGCGGCCCGGAGGCGGTTTCAAAGCGGAAGTAGAAAGCCGATTCTTCCCGGCTTAACCCGAAAATGCTATCATCGGATTGGGCATGACGCCGGATGAAATAAGGCAGAGTCTTGATGACAAGCAGCGTGTACGCTACGAATAGAATGGGAAATACAAATAGGTTATACCACGCTGATAACCGGCTGAATCCGACAACCAGCATGGATGCCGTAACCAGTGTCATACTGGTGTAAACCCATTTCTTGTTTTCGTCTTTCACTTTGCCAACCGGAAAGAGAAAAGCGAGGCCTCCGATCAGGATAACGTAGAGAAACCGGAATAGGATATCCTTCTCCATCAGCCTTTCCCACATGGCCGGATTACGTAGTGGAGCGTATAATCCCGTAACGATAGCCCACTGAAACAGTACGGCTGTCCCGATGAGCGTGGATAGCAGGATCAGGATGAATGACAGGTCTTTCTTCTCTCTTTCCATGGCCGTTGCTGTTATTGGGGTTGTCCGGATGCCGTTCCGTCACCGCTCTCTTTTTTCTCTGCCTTTCCCAGTAACTCAATGCGTGAGACGGTCAGGCTGACGGATGGGATGTGGCTACCGTCATCCTTCTGGAATACATCGGCATACACATCGCCGCAGACATATACCTGTGTCCCTTTTTTCAGATACTCAAAGACTTTACTCTCGTAATTCACGAAACAGCATACCCATAGGGTCTGTTCCTCGTTGTTCACGTTCTTGTACTTGGTGGATACATGGAAGTTGAATCCTTTTCCGTTCTTGTTCTGCCGGGCATCCGCACCGACATAACCGATAATTTGTCCTGTAAACATAATGATGGTTTTTAAAAGTTTATAATCCGAGCTGTGGCTCATTCATATTTTTCATGGCTGGCTCCGCTTCCATGGAAGGCAGCGAAATGCCGAAAGTGCTGTGTAGCGTTTCAAGGTTGTCGGCTGTAGGATGGTTTGCCGCAACACTTTCCAATAACCGTGATGAAGGGGTAAAACCTTCGTTTTTCATCTGCTCCAATACCGGACGGTTGTCTTGCAGGACGGCCTGCGTGAACCGTTCCTCCGGTGTGAGGTACTGTTCCATCCGTGCGGTATGTTCCTGAATCATATTGCTGGCTTTTCCTACATCGGCAAGGATGTTGTAGATGAATTTGGGATCTTCTTTCAAGGCTCCCAGCCAGTTTTTTAGATACATGGCATTTTCTTCCCGGATATGGGTGGATATTCCCAGGCTTTGCCCGACGGTAGCGGAGGTGAGTTCGGCAACCAGTTCCTCTTTGGCATATTGCTTGTCTCCGAAAATCACGCCTTTTTCCCGGTTCAGATGCTCAGGTTCTCCAGTCGAGTGCGCTATCTCATGCAGTAGTGTGGAGTAGAAATTCTCTCCGTCCTTAAACTGCCCCTTCAGGGGTACGACGATATGGTTATCTTCTCCCCTTGCATGGTAAGCACTATTTCCTTCCTTGGAATAAATGGGGCAGATCCATTGCTGTTCCCGTACCATCGCATCAATCAGAGGCACGGTGAGCATCCCTTGCTCGTCCTTGATGGCCGGTATCTTGAATTGCTCCTTCAATGCTTCCCATTTCTCCGGTTTCGTTTCCTGAAGATTGGTCTGCTGTACGTTGAACACATTGTATGTCTTCAGAAACGGCGTGACCTTATATTCCTGCTGCTCGTTTTTATCCAGGTTCTTATATACGTCGAAAGGTATTTTCTTTCCGTTCTTGTCTCTTACTGAGAAATTCCAGTAAATGACTGGGAATGACTTTTCTCCTTTCAGTATGTTAAGGCCGTTGTCTTTGGCTTGCATGAAGGTCATATAGACCGGCAGGCTGTACTGCTCTTTTTCCGAAAGTAGAAACAACATGAAAGAATTTACTCCGTTGTAGGTTCTTCCCTCGATATTTTGCGGAAGTCCCCCACCCTTTATCCCGAACCAAGGCTTTTGCCAGTTGTCTTCCACCTGCTTTATCTTTTCGATCATCAGTTCGGCGAAACGCTGTAATGCTTTATCACTTGCTGTATCCATGATTTATTGGTATAGATTTCTGTTCTCGTAATCAAGCAGCCATTCTCTGGCCGTTTGGTTGTTTGTCTCTTGCTGCTTGGCAGCCATCTCTTCTTGATAGGCTTGTGCAAGCTCTTCCTGTGCAAGTAGAAACTCTAAGTCACTGATTTCTCCTGCAATGTTTTTCTGTACTAATTCATCGTAATCCATAATTCCTGATTTTTTAGGTTATAAGTCATTGAAAGCCCGGTTGATGGTGCTGGCTATCGGACGGGCCATTTCCTTGCTGTTGTCGGGTTTGGGTGTGCTGGCCAGTTTGACATCTCCCAGTGTCTTTGTGCTGCCTTCCATCCCGAAAATCTTTTGTACGGCTATCAGTGTGTTGGCTTGCACACCCGTTTCACGCATCCGGGTAAGGTCTTCTTGAGTGAGCCGGTACCCTTCTTTCTGTATCTCTTGGATGACATGAAAGTTGTCGGTCTGTGCGGCATCCAACAGACGTGTGGCCTGCCTTTCATGTTCGCCCTGTTCTTCCGGCTTGGTGCCGAACAGCTGGATGACTTCATGGGTTTGCCTTTCATCCAGACCGTGTTCCTTACCGATTCCTTTGATAAACTCTTCACTGGGTTTATATCCTTCCTCTTTGAGCTTCCCGATTTTTTCAAAGTCATGTTTGCCCACCGCTTCCTTAAACTCGGCTTCCATATTGCGCCCCTCTTCGTGTTTTTGCTCTTTTGCAGCTTCTATGTTGGCCGCATGGGCTTCCAGTTTGGGGGTCATGGCCTTGATCAGCTCTTGTGCCTTGCCGGGAGTGATACTCTGTATGTTCTGTATCATGACTCCTTTCCTGTCATCCGTCAGTTGGATGTCGGCAATGAAGTAGCCTTCCGGACTGTGCAGCAGCTTGTTCTCCAGTGCATGGCCGTTGGCGAGCAGGTATTTGTCGGCTTTGGTTAACTTGTAGCCGCCATATTCGCTGGTCTGCCCGATGATGTCGGGAATCTTGATTTCCTGGTTGGTGCGCAGGATGACGGAGTTCAGATCCCGGTCAACTTGCAGCAGGATGTCCTTCTTATTTACGGTGATGGGTACGATGTCACCGGCAAGCAGCTGTTCTTTCTCTTTCTTGCCCAACTTCTTTCCCAGCACCTTGTCCGGGATAACCAACGCCTCTTTGCGGTAGAATACGGAGATTCCGTCATCGTTGAAACGGAGCTTCCCCGGTTTGCCGTGTATCTCCATCAAATCAGACATGACACCCTTTTCCAGCTTGGTGCCTTTCCCGTCGAGGATGTTCCCTTGCTTGTAGGCGTATTCATAGAGCGACTGTCCGGTGTAGCATACCTTCAGGCGATGGTCGATGACGGTAAAGCCGTCCTTGTCATGTCCCTTCAGGTTCTCCCACCGCTTGATGCTGATGCCATCCTTCTCCAGCTCGGCGACATATTTAGGATCATTGGCACGTTCCTTGTCAAAAAGGGCGGATACACGTTCTTTTGATTGGTCACGAAGGCTTTCATCGTACTTTGCTCCGGCTTTTTCCCTGATTTCGCTTACGCTCATGCTCAGCTCTTCCCCGTCTTTGCGGAACCGGAAATATCCGTCCCGGTATTCGGTCTGATAGCCCAGTGATTCGGCGATGCCGCCGAACTGTCCCACGTTGTCGAACATATAGGTGTCTAATGCTTCTCTCAGTTTCATGGCTGTGGCTTGTATAAGGGTTCTGCGGAAAGGATGTATTCGTTCAACACGGCCAGCTTGATGTGCCGCCCGCCGTTTCGCTCGTAAATCTCGATCTCGAATACCTTATCATCGGGTATCGTGAATTTGTCGAAACCAAGTATCAGCCGGTTCCGGCTCTTGCCCTTGATTTTCGTATCAAAATCTTTCTGATAGATAGGTTCGATGGTCGTTTCTTGCTGGATGGCGTTCTTGCTCTTCTTTTGGTCACGCTGGAAACATTTGACAAACTCGATGTCGTAGTCGATGTATGATTTGTTTTTCAGGTCAAAGATGAAAAACATGAAGTCCTCATGCACATACAGATTGGCCATTGACAACTCAAACTTGTTCTCGATGACCCCCAGGCTGTAGATGTTGCGCTTCTTGGTGCGCAGCTCTTGGATGCATCTTTCCATTTCCTCGCTGTTCACATCCACATGGGCGGTATATTTGCGCTGGTCATCAAAATTGTAGGTGAATACGGAGGTATTGCCCCGTTTGATGGTGATGTGGTAAGTGTTCATGGCCTTATCCACCACAAACAGGTTGGAATATGCCACGGCATCTTTGGCGGTTGATACTTTCAACTGGTTGTTGTAGGCGGCCAGAGTGAAGGACACCTCGTTGCCGGGCGTTCCGTAAGCGATGTCCTCCGGAAAGAAGAACTCGGCCAGATGGAGGTCGCTGACTTCTGCCTGATAGTCATGGTGCTGCCATTTCCCGTTGTCCTCGTAAATGTTCGGGTACGAATCCGTGCCGCCTTCGGGAAGGTAGCGGATGTGATAGGTGTAAACGCTTCCGTCGATGCAGACTACGGTCAGGTTGGTCTCTTCGGTGAATCCTTCCGCTTGCGCCGAGAGCCTGACGATATGGGGCGCCTCTTCTACCCGGCTGGCCATGACAAGCTCCTGTTCGCCGATGGCGATATCAGATACTTGCACAGGAAATACCAGGTGTTTCACACAGTCGAAAGAGATAAAGATGTCTTTTTGGCTGATGGCTTGTTTCCGGGGAGTGCCGTTTTCCTGAGCGAAGAGCGGCAGACTGCACACAAAGCAGTAAAACAGTAGATAAATATATTTCTTCATGTTGTCGATATGTTAAACGGTTCTTGAAAAAAAGGCGGTGAATACGGTAATGCCCCATAGAAGAAGCAGGGTAATGCCGAAAGAAACGGTCAGCGGACGGATTTCTTTAAAGGCTCGTCCGTTCCGGCGTGATACGTAGATCCGATAGCCGAAAAAGACCGCTGACAGCGCAAGCAGGTAATTGAGAATGTCTATCATAATTTGTCTATCAATGTTTGAAGGGGATGATTTTTCTTGTTCGTTTTCTCTTGTTCCATTTGCTCATAGAGCTTCTGTAACTCCGCTTGCACGGCTTGCCTACGCAACTTCGATTCCTGACTCTCTTCTTGGATATACATTTCGTAGTTGGACTTGAGATGTACCTTCACTTGTGAGAGGCTCATGTTCAAGATTTGCTTGGCTACCTGGGTGGTGGCGTTGACTACGCTGGTCACTTCGCTGGCCATCGTGCCGATGGAAGAGAGCGGCATGTCAATGTTCTGTACAAGACCTTGTTCCATACGCTTGGCTGCACTGGCTTTCAGGTTATTGGGCAGGTTCAAACCTTCCATGGCATCATTGTCGAAGACAACCACCGATACGGGATTGAGGTTGTCTCCTACCTTCAGGTTGCTGACTACCACATCGAGGCGGTTGGCTCCCAAAGTGGCGATACCGTAAAACAGCGTGTTGGCCGGTATCTTCATGCCGGATAGGGTTACGTCCTGAAGCAACCGCATCCGTACCGTACTGCCCGTGACTACGGTCTGGTCGCCGTGGATGCAAGCCCTGAAGAGGTTGCTGTTTCCCGGTGCGGAGGTCGGTTGGCGGCGTACCCGCTTGCCGTTTTCGGCATGGTAGATCGGGCCTTTTTGCATCAGGCTGTCGGCGGATGGATGGCCGGAAGGGTTGGCAGCGGCTTTCTCCGTTTTTCCCTCTTGGTCATAATTGACAATCCGTTCATACATGCGCTTGCGGTATTTGTCGGATTCTTCCAGTTCCTTGCGGATGCGTGAGTTCTTCTTGGCTTCCCGGATAATCTCGTTGAGCGCCTGCTCGTCCTCCAGTCCGTCCAGTTGGCTTTCCAGCTGATGAGAGAAGCGTCCGTTCCGGCCACCTCCGTATTCTGCCATGACTTCGCTGTACGGATCGTTCTGCATACGGCGGATGCGCTCCAGTGTGGCACGGTCATACCGCTCCTGCTGGTTTTGCAGCTCGAAGTAAAAATCAGATCCTTTGACCTGAGACTCTTTCAGGATGCGTGCCTTCTCCTGCTCTTCCAGTTTGTCCTGCTTATAGGCTTCCATCTTGTCGTTCACCTTGTCGGCCATTTCCGACTGTGGTTCCAAAAAGGCTTGCGAGGCGGCCTGTCTGTCACTCCCTGACGGCACGTTCCCGTCCTCACGGATGAAGAATACATAAAGGAAGAGGATGCCCAGGATTACCGGGATGGCCATCAACAGCTTGTTCTTGTCTTTGATAAGTTTATTCGGTTCCATGGTCGGTTGGTTTAGAGGTTTCTGACTGGTTTTCATTCTTGCCCGGAGAAGCTGCCTGCGATGTGTTGGTGCCGTTGCTTTCCACGGGTTCGGAATAGCGGACAATCCAATCTTCTATCTTGGCTCCGTGCGCATTTTCCTCGCTGCGGGACAGCATATCATAGATGGTGAACTCCGCTTCGATATTACGTGAGATGCTTCCCCGTGCCCGGTACCCGGTCTGCGTGAAGATTATCTTTCCGGAAACGGGTATCGTTTGTGTGTTAATCTCTACATCCTTGATGCGTACCCCGTAACGGATATTCTTTTGTATGAGTGAGTTCAGCATATTCACATCGTTGTACTCGTTCAACAGCTCCTTCCCCTTGTTGCCTATGAGGTTGAGCGCAAGCGAAATGTTCTTCTCGTAGCTGCTCTCGTCAAAGGCATACCAGTGGGTTACGAAGGTCTTTACATGGTTCATGTATTCGTATTGCCGCATATCGCTGGCAGACAGGCTGCTTGCCTCATAGACTTCTCCCTGCCTGTCGATGACGAGAGCCTGGCCGTATGCTTTTTCTATTTTGTTGATAAGGAAGATGATACTGCTGGCAAAAGCGATAGTCAGAATGATGCAGTACCCGGCTGAAAGCCGGATAGTCAGCTTGACCGCATCATCTGCTCCTTTGAATTTCATCAGATTCATAGTTCTATTTTTTATTGTTGTCGTTTATGAAACTTGCCCCGATAGAGGCGGCACCGCCTACGTTGGTCAGCTTGCCGCCTGCCGCTGCGCCTCCCATCAGGGCGATGGTGGCCGCCGTGGTGACGATTGACACGGTTTTCGAAATGATTTTCCCGGCATCGCTGTGTCCTACGATTTTGGAGGATAGCCAGAAACAGCTGCAATAAGCACCAATCAGGGCGAGATCCATTCCTAAATATTGTATCTGCTGCGTAGCTGCGTCCACCATGTCGGCACTTTCCGTATAGATGGCCTTGAAGGTCTGCCATATGATTTGGTTCAGAATATTGATGACGGTGAATACCATACAGGCGGAGCAGAGCGTACCGAACCAGATACTCAACTGTTTCTGAAAGACCGGCAACATGCTTACGGCAAAGACAAACGGGCCGAGAATGACCAGTAGCTTGACAATGACCACGCCGATACCCAAGATGACTACTTGTATGATTCCTACCAATAGGGCGGAAATGCCATGAAGCACAAGGGTGGCGAGGTTGGCGGGGTTGAGCAGCTGCACAATCTTCTCCACGCTGGAGCGTACACCGGTCATTTCGTCCTCTTCCATCTTTTTATCCAGTTCGTGCTGCATGGCGCCGGTGCTGTCTTCTCCGGCTGCTACCTCCGACTGGAGGCTGTGTTTGTCGTATTCGGCAATCATCTCTCCTTGTTCGATGGCTGATTGTGCCATGAACTGGGCAAATTCCTGCGCACGCTCGGAGGTCAGCGAGGTGGCTTCGTTGATTACTTCCATCGTGCCTACGATGGTTTGGGCGATGGGGGTGTATATGCTTAGGCAGAAGAACAGTACCAGGCAACGGGCGATTTCCATCATGTCGGGAAATTTGTCCTCATTCGGGCTTAACAGCTGGCTGGCTCCGTGATAGAGATAGTTGTATGCTAGGTTGCAGATAAAGCAGATGACACCAACACCGAAGGCGATGACTGTCATTTGCGAAACGAGTTCCATCGTCAGACCGTCCGTGATCTGAAGTCCCCAGAGAAAATTATCTTGATTCATAACGCTTTAATTGGTGTGTCGTGTGAAAGCGGCCAACCGTCCCTGGTAATAGGTCTTCCGGTTATGCCCCTTCATGGATTTGTAAATGACCGTGGAACGCACGGATTCGTTAAACTCACGCATCTCTTCGGCGGCTTTTTCCACCGATTCCTTCACCTGCTCGATAAAGGACATGCGCCCTTCCGAGTTCATCGAGAAGTAACTGGTCACGGTGGCCACCTTGAACAGCAGGTCGGTACTCAGGCTCAGATTGACGGTCACACGCTGAAAGTTGAGAAATTTCAGGCAGTGGTAATTCGATCCTACGTTCAGGTAAAAGCTGTAGTCGCTGCTCAGGCAGGCTACGTCGTCCAGCAGGTCGGCAAGCTCTTTCAATGATTTGAGTTCCTTCAACTGGTCGATCTTTTGCAGGCCGAGCCGCAGTTCCTGGGCATCGATCATTTCATTGATTTGTGTAACCCATTTCTTGACATTGGCGATCCATTCCGTTGAGTTCAGCAGGGTGTGGCCGGGATCATGCACGACGAACTGGGCATGAACACTGCCGGTTCCCATCAGCCCTATCGAGGCGGCAAGTCCGAGTATGAGAATGATTCTTTTCATGACGGTTATTTGTTGGTGATGAATAATAGGGTGAATATGACACATACCAGCCAGGCTGTCAGATAGCTCTTGGCATTTTCCTTTTTCGTGGCGAGTGCCCATACCACGAAAATGAGCGCAACGCCCAAAAGTGCGGCGGCAATGCTTCCGGCAAGATTGTATGCGCTGCCGTTGAAGTCGGTTGACCAGCCTAGAAGGGCGGTCAGCCCTTGGGTGGCGTCATCCATACTTTTTCCTCCTTTCCTCCAGATAGCGGTTGATGGCCGTATAGGTCGAGCCGCTTTCGTTGAACAACTGCTTCAGTCGTACTACTGTCGCCTGGCGCGAATCGAAGGCTACGGCGGCGAAGTCGGACACCTCGTTGCGGAAGATGAAGGCATCGTTCGACATCTTGATGAAAAACTCTCTCCAGCGTTCCGTGCGCTGCAACGACTCGATCATATAGGCCTCTTCGTCCGTGATGGAAAGCACGGCTTTCACTTCCGGCAGGTTCTGCCGGTGTTCTGAATGGTCGAGGATAATCTTGGTCGCGCAGTTGATGATGATGGAGTCCTTGATACTGGACGGCATGTTTTTCAAAAACAGGATGTTCTGTGCGGCCAGCGTGATGCTTCCCTCCTTTTTACGGAAGGTTCGGTACAGGTAGGCGATGAAGTCTCCGAATTTCTCGTCTTGCAGGAAGTCGAGTGCTTCGTCGATGATTAGCTCTTTGGCAAACCCCTGGCGTTTCTTGATTTTATCCACGATCATTTGCAGGGTGATGATGGCAACGAGTGGAAAGTACTCTTTCTTAGAGGCATCTTCCATATCGAAGGCTATCAGCCGGTCATGCACGATATCCACGTTCTCGGTAGCGTTCAGCAGGAATGACAGCTCTCCGTCCGTATAGGGTTCCAGTAAAAGCAACAGCTCCTCTATCTCGAATTTCTGTTTCTCAAACTCGGTCATCCGTTTGCTGAACACTTCCTTCAGATAAGCCCGGTAAGTTATCAGCGTCGGGAAGATACGCTCATGCTTCTCTCCTATTGAAGAATTGTTCACATAGTCGTAAAATCCGATGACGGATTTCCTGAGAATGGCGTTTTCGGCAGGCAGCATGGGTTCACGTACCTTCCAAATGTAGCTGATAATGGCGACGATGGTCTTTATCTGGTCATCGGCAGACTCGGCATCCGTGGTGTCGATGTACAGGTATTTGCCGTTCTTGTCACGGTCACACAAGAAGGGGTTGAACGCAAATTTCTTCTGCTCGGTAGAGTCGAAGTATTTGCCCCGGTTCAAGGCTATCATCGAGCGGTAAGAGCCGCCGATGTCAATGATCATCACATCCCGGCCCAGCTCATAGCTTTGCAGGATGTAATTGTTCAGCCAGAAAGATTTACCGGAACCGGACGGGCCGATAACGATGCGGTTCTTGTTGTTCAGCGCCGGATAATCCCAGAGGTTTATCTTGGCGGGAGTACCGAAACGGTCATGGTAGATATGCCCTTTCTCGTCCGAAAGGTACATCCCCTCTTTTTGCAGATAGCAGATGGCCTGCTTGGTCGTGTTGACGAAGCCCCGGTAATTGGCCCTGGCATTGCCGGGTATGTTGCAGAAGAACAGGTTGCACAGCTCGGCGTTCTCCACATAGCACGAACTTTGGTTCATAAAGCTGAAGCCTTGCTGTACCAGTGCGGTTTTCCGCATGAGCGAGGTGCGGTCTGTATCGTTCAGCACGACATTGAAGGCGGTATAGGCGGTCTGGTAGTCGAACTGGGTAATCTCATCGCAGAAGGCTGCCTGCTCGCGTTGCTTCTCTGCCGCCGGAGGGTAGAAGTTGGTGATGTAGTTCAGCGCGTCTTTCTCCGCACCGATGGCCGTTACGGTGGCATCTGGATCGGTTATCTCTATCACGATGTTTACGATGTGGTTGAACGGCAGGCCAAGTCCTACGGGGTACAGCATCGAGCATTTGCTCCGTATGCTGTCCGGTATCTCTATGTTTCCCCCGTATGCCTTCGACTTGCCGGTGTGCGGCACGGCCAGTTCCTGAAGATGCTCGCCTTCGTTGGTCAGCGAAAGGATGGAAACGTGCTGCTGCCCTATTTTCATGCTTCCGCTTTCACTGACAGCCATAGGGTTGACGCTCTTCTGCGTGGCATCGTTTTCCGGTGTCTCGTAAGAGAGGTTGACGTAGTCGTAGATGGCGTTGTTCAGTTCCGTATCATCCATCTTGCGTATCTCAAACTGCTGGATGGACGACAAACCGTTCTCAAAGTTCATCAGAAAGGCTTCCATTTCTGTCAGCCGTTGCTGATATTCCTTATAAGGTTGCTTGAACGGGTAGTGCAGCTTTCGCATCAGCGAGGTGCCCGATGCGCTTTTGCGTATCTTACCGTTTCGGCTGCCGTTCGTGAACGTCACATACAGGTTGGTGTAACTGTTCAGTATCTCCTTGCCGTTGAAATGACGGTTGTTCTCCGCTATCAGGGCATTGGAAGAGTATTCTGCATGATGGTATCGCCCCGTATAGTAGAAATTCTGCTGATGGATGACCGTGCCTGCCGGAAGCAGCTTCAAAAGAGCCTCCAACCGCTCATGGATGTATTGCGCCTCGCTTTCCGACAAGGTGAACACTTCGGGCAGAAGCAGCCGGTAGCCGACGGTGATGTCACCGTTCCCGTTGATGACGGCGTTCTCCGTGATGGTCTGGATAGGCAAGACACTTTCCAGATCCACGGATTTGTCCTTCACCTCTATCTCTGTCTGCCGGATATACAGCAGAGCAATCAGCAGGCACAGCGCACAGATTAGCAGGGATATGAGTATGATGATTCCTATCATGGTTGCTGTTTTAGGATGAATTTGAAAATCTGCCGTTTGTCCGTTATCTGCCGGGGGGTGGCGTTCTTGATCCGGAGGCCGGTCAGGTAGTCCGGGTTACCGGCCTTGTGTTCCTTTTTCAAGGTTTGGAACAGCAGACCGGATAGAAACAGAATGGCGGAAATGATTCCGATGATGAGTATCGGGTGCAGCTGCTTGAATATGCTCACGATGATGATGATGGCCGTCAGCAGCATGAAGATGGCGAACTGTCCCGATGACAGACCGAAGAACTTGATCGGCTTGTTGATTTTACGCATGGTTCTCATGGCTCTTCGTTTTTAGATAATCAGGAAGGCTACCATGATGACTACCACGGCGATGATCCAGCCGAGCAGGTATTCCTTGGCATGGGGATTGTTCGTGGCAAGCGAATAGATGACAAAGACCAGAGCGATGCCGAGTACCGCCGCCAAAATGTATTTGGCTACGTCCAGAATGGTGTCCGCACCCTCTTTGGCTTTGTCTGTCACTTCGGATAGGCTGTTAATCTTCAGGCCGCTTTGTGCCTCCGCCACTTGTGCCGTTCCCAACAGCGTGAAGAATATGAGAAAGGTGAAGATAACCTTTCCATAGCGGTTAATGACTTGGTTCGCTTTTTCTCTTACATTTTCGATTGCTTTCATTTTGTTCCTATTTTTTAATTAAACATGAATCGTTTTCAGTCTCTCCCATTGCACATCCTTATACTTGATGGATATGGGCTCTTCTTTCGGCTGTTCCGGCAGTGGTTTGCCTGAGTAGTAGTAGGCTCTTCCATGCAGGTACATATCGGCTATCTCGGCAGCCAATTCCTCTTCTTCCAGCTCAGGCTGAAATACCACGCAGATGACCGGACAGGCTCTCTCCTGCCCTTCCTTGCGCACCGCCTCCCTTATCGGCTTCTCTTTCTCCTTTCCGGAAGAAAGTGCTTTCTTCTTTTTCCGAAAGTAAAAGTGAAGCGTGACACAGGCGAGTATGGCAACCAGTATCAAATCCACTACGTTCATAAGAGTTGCCAGATAATGAGCCAAGTGACCAATGCCGTGATATAGGTGATGATGGCCTCTTTGGTGCGCTCGTGGTTGCTTATCAGCTTTTTAAGTACCGCTAGTCCGGCACATAGAAAGCCTACCCCTATCAGCATGGCGCCTATTTCACGGTATAAGGAGATCAGGCCGGATACATTTGTATCGGCTAACAATATGATAATAAGCATGGTGATATGATTTGTCGGTTAGTAGAGCAGTATCTTTATTCCTACGTTCCAGACAGTGTTCCACTTGTCAATGGATAGGGGATTCCAATGTTGTTGTATGCGGGCAAGCAATGCCGTTCGGGGCAGGATGAATACTTCCAGTTCCGTTTCCAGTTTCGGGCCGATGATGAAGTTGTATTCCTTATCGGGGTGGCGGACGTATTCTGTACCGATGAATCCTCCCAGGCCGATGCCCCAGTAAACGGATTTCAGGTTGCAGGCCAGGGTTCTGTAATAACCGCCGTCCACAAAAAAGTCCTTACCCTTGTCATGTATCGTTTCGGGAATCGTTTCTTCCGGGTTCAAGGTAGAGACTTGCGGTAGGTTGGCTGTATATTCGTAAGGTTTCTCAAAATAGCTAAACCCGGCTTTCCAATAGCTTGTCCGGTTGATGTATCTGGAAAAGGACAGGTTGTAATAGTTGCCTGCATTGCCGAACAGGTTAGTGCCGTAGTTCAATTCAAGTGCCGGGATGTTCTCATAATGGCGTTGCGCAAAAGCGCTTACGGTGCATAACAGCAGGCTAAGGCTGATAGCAGTCAGTCTGATGTGTTCCATGGGAATTACTCTTTAGGTTATTAATGTTATATATTTTTCTATTTGTCTCATACGGTGTTTCCAATTTACGCGGATTCCTGTCGGCAGAACCGAATCAAGGTGCTTATCGCGTTGTTTTCGCTCCAAACATATAGATTATATACGGGAGGACAAATTTTATGAAGGGCTTTTAAAGGGCCTTTCGTGTTTATTTAATGTGCATTAAAAAATACATGTGCCGTAAACCGGCAGGTGTGGAATAATTCTACAGAAAAAAGCCGGATAGGATTAGTTGTGTAAAACTGTCCTGCCCGGCTTATAGGGTTTGGTTTATATGCGCTTTCGGATGTTGCTCAATGCTTGTGGCGTGATGCCGATATAACTTGCTATGTCTTTTAAGGGTATTGAACGTAACAGCCATTTTTCATTGGCCAAAAGCGCTTTGTAACGCGCTTCGGCATCCAGTGTGTAAAACTCCTCTTCCCTTATTATTTTGCGGTTGATGGATCTTACCAAATGTATTCTGGCCAGCTTGTTGAAATTGATGGATAACTCATATAGCTGATGAAGATCTTTTTTGGGCAATCTCCAGATCTTGCATGGCTCCAATGCCTTGATATTGTAGTGGGCATGGTGTTCTTCATGTGAAAGGAAAAAATTGATGAACTCTTTGGCTTGGATAAACCGTGCTGAAATCTCTCTATTCTCTTTGTCCGGAAACCATAACCGGACGATGCCGGATTCCAGATAATAGAGGTAGCATACTTCCTCGCCCCTGGTGACGAGGTGTTCTCCCTTTTTGATATGGATAAGCTCGAAATGAGCATCAAGATACGCCTTTTCTTCGTCTGTCATCCGCACGTGAAGATGGGCGCCCATTACCATGAGCGTCTCATCTATCAGGGTGGCAATTGTTTGAACCATTGAATTTGTTTTATGTTTATATAAGGGTACGGAAACGTACCCTCTAACATGGACGTGGCGTTCCAACAACAAAGGCACGCCCCGTACCAGTTTCATACTGGTACAGGCATGCGCCTGTTGTTGTTAATTCCTTAACGATAGATGCCACTCTTTTGTTAGACAGACGGACGTATGTAAAAAGCGGGCTGCCAATTTTCTGACAATCCGCTGCAAAGATACTATTTTATGGTTTTTGTTCCAACTTTTAGGGATTTAAGTTGACGGCAAGGTCTTCTGGACGAATGCCTACTACCTTTATATAGATATCCCGGTAGATGTTCTCCTTAATCTCCTTGTCCTCTTCAGAATAAAGCCATGCGGTAAATTCATGATAATATTCGCCGGTTCCCAATTTAAAGAAATCCTTATATTGATAATGTCTGCTCACGGGAATGCCTTTCTTGTTTAACAAGAAGCATGATTTAAGCGCATCGTGATATTGCGAGGTCAGTATCGCCTTTATCTTTTCGTCGAAATATTCCAATGTTTCCTGGTCAAAGAAAAACTGTACGGTGTAGGGCCACTTCTCCCCTTTTCCTTTGATGTACTGGTATTGGAATTTGGTTCTCTCCAGCTTTTTGTTGATACCGTTTAAGATGCTGGTCACCTTCTTCTTCCGGTCATGGTTGTCCTTTACCGTTACATCAAATTCCTTGGCAAGTTGGTCAACCGTAACGGTGAAATAAGGTGCTTGTCCTTGGTCAATCTTATACTTGATCAGGTAAATCATTTTCGCCAGGTTCAGATAAAACTTGCGGTAGCCTTTGCGGTTGGGCAGGTTACGGTAGTCTTTCAGTTCCAGCAGATTGTATTCGGTAAGCAAAGTATTCATCAGATCTTTGCTCAGATGCACGTTGTAATTCCGCTTGGTGCGCTTTTTCGTGCCGAAGTTATCCTTTATCTCAAAGCGGTCCAGTATTTGAATGAACTTATATTGCGTCTTGCCGTTCATGGCGTATGCTACACTGAGGTTGGATGTCCCTAAACGGTATAACGCCGCTTCAAAGGTGTTCTCTATCGGATGCTCTATCTTTTGGCCGTTCTGTTCGGTGATATATACCGGACGTTGGTTGCTGAACAGGAAATCAAGCTGCTTCTCGGTCAGTTTTCGTTGCAACTTGGTTCGTTCATACCCCATGACCTCACAAAAATCGTTGATGGAGAACCAGCAGTCGCCGAACAGATCTTTCATTTGTGAAGATGCCACGTAAATGATAATGTCAGACATGACAGTGCCGCCTGCATCAAATAGAACTTCCAATACTTTCGTGTTGGAAGACTCGCTGAGAGTCCTGGGGACTCTGCTCAACTCTTTTTGTGTATTACTTTCCTTCATAGGCGGACACTTGTTGTTTACTGATGCAAAGATACGTTTTTTTACGGAGATAGTGAATCTAACTCCCTATAAATGAAGATTCCAAAGCATTTTTTTCGTGCTGTTTCTTGATTTAGTTGTGTAAAAGTGTCCCGACTACGGCTGTTTCCGATCCCCCAGTTGTGTAAAAGTGTCCCGAATGGCCGGTTTAGTTGTGCAGAAGTGTCCCGGATTCCTGATTTAGTTGTGTAAAAGTGTCCCGAATGCAGATTCTAGTTGTGTAAAAGTATCCCGACTTTCCTGTTCAGTTGTGCAGAAGTGTCCCGAATAGTCGGTTAGTTGTGCAGAAGTGTCCCGGTTACGAGAAGATGCCAGTAAGTGCTAACTTGCAATAATATAGTTGATTATACGGAAAACCTCCCTTATTAGTTGTGTAAAAGTGTCCCACAAATACTTAAATCCCTAAAAACCTAAATAAAACGAAGAAATGATTTTGTTACCGTATTCTTACTTTCGGAAAAAATTTTGAGGTGGAAACAAGTAGAGGTTTGAATTCTTTAACATATTGTCCAGGATAATAGGCAAAGGGATTTTTCCGCAGTTGTGTAAAAGTGTCCCGGTTCAATGCCGGCCTTCACTAAAACGGTGTGCAAAAATAACGCCTGCCCGACGGATGCAGTCGAACAGGCGTATATATTTTTCCGAAAGTAGAATCAGATGCTCATATACTTCTTCAGTATCGCTTGAATCTCCTTGTTATGGCTGGTCAATATGTCTTCAAGAATGTTGTTTGCGATGTTGTGCATTCCTAATCCAGTGGCCATAGCAATCTGCTTCAGCTTTCTGTGGGTTTCGCTGGATATCCGGATTACTTCGGTGTTCTTTAATTTTCGCTCTTCCAGATATTCCGAGAATTTTTTTCCGCAGACTTTGCTTTCTTCTGTTTTTGGAGAAGACTGCACGGAAGGTTTGGATTCCGGCTTTTCCATTTGTTCCGGCTGAGGTTCTTGGACGGTTTCTTTGACTGGAGCCGATTCTTTCACCTCTTCATGGATGGGGTGCTCAATCGCAGGTTGGGGGATAGTGCTTTCCGCAACACTTCCGATCTGCTGGATTTCCTGCTCTTTCTTACTGGCGCTTTGCAGCAAGAGTTTTCTCATGGCGGCTGATGATGTCCTTTCTTTGTTGGTTGCCATAGCTTTATTCTCCTATATGGTTACAGATTAATTCCAATACCTCTTCACAGAAAGCATCACAGGGATGATGGTACGCTTTACTCAGCGTACTTAAATTGCGTTGATAGTCAACCCTTGAATCCTTGATGTAGTTTTGCATCAACTCGAAAGGCAAGGTTTTTTTATTTTTCAAAATTTCTTTGAACTCCAGCACATTCGGAAGAACACGGTTCATAACACCACGCACGGTAGTCTTTTTACCAATCTTTCGACGGCTTTCGATAATCCCTTCATAGATGTTATAGTAAAAGGTCAATGTAGGTCTTAAATCGGTCTGGTTCGGTTCGAAGGGAATGATGATCACGTCAACGAAGTGCAGCGTTTCAACTACACCGTTTTGTTTCAGGTTACCCGGAAAATCGACAAGTATAATGTCGTAATTGTCCTGAAGGAAATCCAGTTGGTTGATGAACTCTGAGGAAGAGATATTGATAACCTCATATTCTTCTTCCTTTTTCATGATTCCGTCCTCGGCTTCGTCCTCACGTAATTTTCCGATAGTGTTCTGCATGTCGTCGATATCCACCACGGCAATGGATAAGCCCCCCTCTTCGTTTGACTGCGAATGAATATAACCTGCAAACAAAGCTGTCAGCGTAGACTTCCCTACCCCGCCCTTGGGATTCTCAAAAGCTACGACTACTCCTGGTAATATTTGTCCCATAATGTACGTTTTTAAGTATGTGCGCAAATATATAAATAATAAATTAAATAATTGCATACTTTTATAATTAATTTATTATACACTTTTTTACTTAATTGTATAAGTAATTACATATATAAATATAAATATAAATATGTACATACTTAATCTTATAATTAAGTATGTATGTTCATACTTTGTAATAATATAATTAGTAATTATGTATTTTGTAACTAATGGCTTTCCGTTCGCCTGTTACAATGTGCGTAGTTACTTTGTAACAAAGTGAGCGGTTAATCTGGATTAAGAAATCAAGACTTTTGTCTGGTTTTGTTTCACAGCTGAGTATTATTGTATATCTTTGCTAATGCAAGGTATGTTTTTGTGGGTACAAAAAACCTTGCGACAGCCGAGCTGCCGACCAATGTTCGTTACACTCACATACTCTGTATATATGAAAGAGAATCGAGATATAAGTATAAAGATCCGCTTGACGGAAGCCGAGAAAGAACAGCTTCTTCAACGTTCAAAGGAAGAGGGAAAATCCCTTTCTTCCTTTATCAGAGAGTCTGCCTTGAAAGGCAGAAGCATATCGAAAACCGATGTGCAAATGATATATGAACTTCGTAAAATAGGAGCCAATATCAACCAGCTTGCCAAACATATCAATACGCTTCCGTCCGATGAAAATATATTGTATTCATTGGATCGGATTAACCAATACCTTTCGGATGTAGAAACCATTAACCGGAAATTGTTATGATAGCCGAGATACAACCTTCTTTCTCATCCCACCTGTCCATGAGCCGGAAAATTGAATACCAGCTTTCCAAGGTCAAGGAAGGAAACGGAAAAGTGCTTTACACCTCCACTGGTGACGAACTGGCCGCCATGCCAGCCTACATGAAACTTATCTCCCAGTTGAATGACCGGGTGAAACTACCTTATGCGGAATTTATTCTGAGCCTCTATCCGGGAGAAAGCCTTTCCGATGAACAGTGGCTTTCTCTTGCCGGGGAATATATCGAGAGGATGGGGTACGGAAAGTCCTGTTATGCCGTTGTCCTAAATACCGACAAGGCACACAGCCATGTGCATGTGCTGCTGACCACAATTGATGAAGAAGGCAAAAGCATTCCTTCCGGAAATAATTACAGCCGTTCCGAAAAGATCTCAAGGGAACTGGAGCAGAAGTACGGTCTGTTGCCTTTGGAAAGGGAAGGAGGCAAGAGAACCACGTTGGGAGAGGCGCAATACCGTAACTATTATTTCGATGCGGCCTTGAAGAAAGCCATGCGTAGTTATAATTACAAGGATAAGGTATCGGCTGTCCTGGAACAATCCGATACATACCGGTCTTTGAATAAACCCTTGCAAGAAATAAAATTGGCCAATGAAGAATGGCGTGTCCTATTGGGGGATGAAAGCTATGACAACCTTTTCGCATTGCTGGAAAAAGGAGGTTTTTTCAACCCCTTGTTCAAGGATGAACTGTTACAACAGCTTGACCGCATCTACTCTTTTTCCGAAAGTACATCCGATTTCCGAAGGAACCTGGAACAAGAAGGATTGTATATGCGTCTGGTCACCAAGAAGGACAAATCCTATTATGTCTATGGCATCAAGGATTCAGGCTTTTACCTGAAGGACGTTTCACTTCCTCAGAAATATCGTTTTGGTAATATTCGTTTTGATGGCCGGGGCATGAGCGCCGATGAACAGAAGCATTATCTCTATGACCATGTGTTTAAGGCATTGAACGCTTCTTTAGGCTATGAGGATTTTAAGAAAAGGTTGGCGGAAGAATCGATCCGTGTGACGGAACATGTAAACAGCAAAGGCGCATACGGGATTTCCTTTTATATGGAAAACGTGGAAAATGCTCATGTCTTTAAAGGTGCGGATCTTTCCCGTAAGCTCACTTATCAGAATATCCAGAAGCATTTCGATGGTGTGGCTGTCGGTCTCTCGCCACATATCGATAGGGTAGGGGAGTTCCGTGAGCGGGTGGATCGTGAGGCTTTCTATATGCAGGGTGGGGGAGTTATGGCCATTCCGGAACTTGACATTACCGGCAGCGGGAAGAAGTCGCAAGAGGATGATCTCATACCGTCCAAAAAGAAACGGAAACGCAAGAGTGGTCCCGATTTCTCATTATGATGAATACTAACTTAATATATTTGCTTTATGAATTATCAGACCGTTTTACAGAATTATCATCCCACTGAACAGGGGGATTTCATGTTGAGATATGAGATAGGTGGCCGGGGATATGTCGTTTACTCACCGGAGAAGGATGCGTTGTCTTGTATTGAATTACATGGCTTTTCCGAGCTTACTCCTTGGCAATTGGCTTTTGTTCTTTCCTTGGATATGCAGCAGATGAAAGAACAGGACGAGCTTTCTCTCTTCGTATGTTGTAAGCGAGAAAAGCTCTTGTCTTATCTTTTCGATGTGGAGGAAAGCGAAACCGTCTTGAAGACAAAGCACGTGTCCGGTTGGCAGGGCTATCTGATGATGGATATCCATAAGCCGGACAGGGTACGGAACGTGTTCCAGTTCCATCCGGAAACGAAAGAAGCCCGTTTGGTCTTTGATAACCGTTTATGTGTCGCTTCCCTTCGTGAGAAAGAAAAAGGAAAGCTCATCCATCTCTGTTGGAGTCCTTCTGTCTTTGCTGCCATCGATAAGGGAGGAGAGCGTACCGCACCGGCTTATCTGTTGGCTTCTGATGCTGCCTTGTTGCATGGGTATGCCATGAAACAGATTGCGGAATGCTTTGCCGGTACACCGGTTGAAGAACGGGTTATCGGTATTCATGTAGGGGATAATGTCTATGAGGCCTTGTCTTTTGTGTGCTATTACGTCCGTAACGTGCAGGATGAATATTTGGTTATTCCTGAGCGGAAAGATGGGATGGTGATTCTTGAAACCCCGAAATGGAATCCGATACGCCAGGCTAACTTCGTGGCTTCACTGAACAAGATGGCGGTTGACCAGGCGAAGAAACGCTATCCGGAAATGGAGGTTCCGAATGAACGGCCATTCACGTGCCTCTCTTTTGCCCGGAAGTCTTTCGTCTATTTCCCGGATCTGAAGGTGTATCAGGAGGTGTTCTTGAAGATGTATTTGGGGTTGGTGAGGTTACAGGAGGTGCATTTGCTGGGGTAAGGAACAATTGCAGTGCTGCTTATAAAATAGTGGCACTACTATTGTTAGAGTACTTCTATCATTCCTTTGGTTACGGCATCGGCCAGTAGTCTTTTTACAATCCTGCCACTGGGAGGATTGGTTATCCCAAGCGTTATCTCAACCCTGTTTGATAGAGGATGATAGTGCAGGTATTGGAGGATTTTCATACAGGTACAATTCGCATTGATAAAAATGAAAGCGTCACCGTCCCGTACATTCTTTCCCATCTGGTTGGTCACGATGCCGCTAAGCGTATAAAAACTCTTACGCATGTCTGTCGGATACGGGTAAAGATAATATCTGTTGGATTCATTCAAAGAAAACATAGGCTAACGGTTTGAATTCAAAAATATCAGGGTTTGCAATACCTCCGGTGACAAAGGGCTGTTCAAGCGGACTGTAACGCCATTGGGATAGGAGATCTCACATAGCGGCTGGGGAATTGGCGACGGGCTGACCGGAGGGGCAGACAGCAGGGATTTCTCCTTATGGGGAAGACTGACCTGGCCCTTACTGTTTACCTTTACCGGGATAAAGCCGCCTTTGCGCAACAGCTTGGAACGCCACTCGTAGAAACGTTTGGGACGAATACATTCATTCGAACAAAAATCCATAACTGACAGTCCGCTCGACTTGAAACGGGAATAAATAGATTCAAAATCTTCCATGGTCCATTGATGTGACATAACAATTGAGCTTTTTTACTTTGATTACAAAAGTAATATCACATTTTTAGAATGAAAGGGGGAGTTTATCGAATGCTTACATTTTTTTGTTTAATTAATATTATATTCTCCAAAATAAATGTTTTGGCGTATTATATGTTTAATAACCAATAAATTAGATAACTGTTTGATTTTGATTATAGTTGGATTTATATTGATATGGCGAAATACTTGGCTATTATATATCAATGTGAATAATGTTGGATTTTATTCTTCTTTTATTTCCGTACTGCCCTTTTCCTTGTTTTCTGCCTCCCCTAATGTACGTTTTTTCATAGCCCCGTCTGAGAGCCTTTGTTTTTGAACGGCAAATTTATTTCGGTGGATGGATACGAAAGAGTTCCGGTCTTCGCCCTTTGTACCGAAAAAAATAACGCCGGACGGCTTCGCTGTCCCCAACATTTTTTGTCGTCCAAAACTTTTCTCAATCCCTCCTTCCTTCTTGTTGTGTGCCGTAAAAAAAGGCTTATAAACTCAGATGGGGCATGAAAGCTCAAAAAAAAAGTCGGCAGAAAGAAAAGGCCATCCCGGAAAGGGGTTTTAAAAAAAGGTCTTTAAATCTAGCTGAAGCATAAAATTAGAAGTTTAACCCTTTAAAAATGTGACATATGATTACAGTGACGGAACAACTAAAGAATGTGTTTGAAGCCAACCCTTTGTACTCAAAAGAGGGGCAGGGGCTTAATGCGGAAGTCATCGCAAGGTTTTTCCTTCCTTTTTCTTCGGTGGTATGGTTGGTAACGGAAGCCGAACAGCAGGAAGACGGTGACTGGCTTTTTTTCGGTTATTGCCATATTCAAGAATGGGAATGGGGTTATGTGCTTCTTTCTCAAATTCAAGAGGTGAATGTTCGTGGGTTGACCGTGCAGCTGGATAAAGGACTGAAAACCGGTATAACGGTAAAAGCTTGCCTGAATTGATTAGAGAATAAACGGAGAGGGAACAACCCCTTTCCGCTTTCCAACCGGAATATTGAACTTAAAAACGGAAGTTATGGTTTACGAGACGAATTGCACGGAAATAACACAGGACAAATGGCGTGAGCTGATGAAGTACGGTAGAAAATGCTCCTATCGGCTGCTTACGGCGAGAATCAAGCGGGAATTGCCGGAATTATACCATGCGCTGGCTCTCCAGTTCTATAATCCTTATGCGGAACAGTGCAGGCAGACACCCACACATTATATATTGGTTCATTCGGCCATTGAATATTTTATCAGAAAACAATAAAGGACAAATGGTTATGAAAACAAAAAAGGTTGATAAAAAGAAAACGCTGGCTTATGCGGTGGCATTTTACTTTACGGATGTTTCCGTAAAGTTCATGATGGGGAATGCGATGTATGAGTATGTACATACCGTTTATGACAGGCGGTATGATAACGGTGGCTTTAATACGCTTGCCGTAGTCTATAATTACAAGAGGATGAAGTACGAGGTATTGGTCGTATCGGACGAGAAGGTAGGTGATAAGGAGATTCATATATTATAAGTTTCACAAACAGGGCTTTTGCCATATAAAAACGGCTTTTGAGATGAAAAAGTTATCGGCTTATACGGTTGCATCCAACTGCACCGACTTGACGGATATACGTGACGGCATCGCTGAAATACATGAAGCGATGAAGACTTGCGTTGAATCCGGGAAACATATCCCTTCATTCTATGTTTCCCGGTTGGCCAAACTGGAAACTAAAAAGAAGAAACTGGAGAAACGGACGCAGGTACACATGACCGTCACCATCCGTTTCTTTATAGATGATGATACCCTTACAATGGCAGTCAGGCATTGCCTTTTCTTCAAGCTGGAACCGACTCGGCAGAATGTGATGAAAGCCATCCGTGATGCGGTTCTTAATAACGGACGTTCCATTCTTGACTTTCCGGAAGCATGGGGAGAAGATCTTATGGATGTGTCTTTCTTTGATGTGGAGAATGCCATGAAGAAGCTGCGTTCCTCATTCGGCCTATAAACTTCATTGCATATTTTTCCGAAAGTAAAGTAACCGTTGGATTTTTGGCCAGCGGTTCTTTTTTCAAAAAAGAACCAAAAACTTTGAATACAATCTTTTTTCATCTTCTAACTTATGTATTCGGAAAAAATTCCATGGCATTCAGAAAAGGGATGATAGCGGTTTGGGGATTATAGGGTAGATTTGTGGGGTAAGCTTACAGAGACAGTTTTTATAGGCAGGTTCCGAAAAGCCTTTGAGAGAGTAGGAGAACATGAGTTATAATATATGGCTATAAGTATAAATGATAGACAATTGATTACACAATTTATTACTAATACTCAGAATTTGAATGTTAATTTACCTACAAATGGTGGAGGGTGTGCTAATTTAGTTAGAGGAATTATAGAACAGGCAACAGGAAAAAGAATTTCAGTTAATCCTTTTGGAGCTTCTTTAGAAAGTATGATACAAAAAATAAATACCTATCATGATTTAGCTAAATGTAATAATGGAGATATATTATATTTTGTGCATCTTCCTAATGCTGCTGTAAATTTACATCAAACTATTCATTATGCAATTTTTTGTAATGTTAATAATGCTGGTGTACAGAAAAATGTTATTGGGATAAATGGATTAGCAGATCTTTCTTTTTCTCCCACAGCTTATCATGGTGTTGTAGCATCTGTAATATCTCCGGGTAATTTTAATGGAGTAGGGCAGGTGATATATGATACTGTAGCATTCCCTAATATTCTTGGTGAATTGTATGTTATTGATTATGAATTGATATAGGAATAAGTTTCTTCGTTATTTTATGGCGTACAGTAGTATAGAAATAGAAAAAAACTGAAAATTGAATAGTAAATTTGTTTGCTCCATGTTACGTTTATTACCGCTTGTAATCGGGCTTTGCGCAGACTTTATGTCCTGAAGGCTTTTTAGTACCCCTTCCATTTGGAAGATTTTGACAGCAGCGATGAAGGTGGTGGAGGATATATCCGGCTGGAGGCTTTTCAGTGTGTTCTCCGATGGCTGATATCCTCTCATCTTCAGTTCCAGAATGGTATTGAAGTCATCATTTCGCATAGCCTTCATGAAAGCCTCCTCTTGTTCGTTGGCAATGTCCGGATTTGGATCGTATGCAGTTGCTTGCCGAACAAGAACAGACTTTTTATTAATGTAATAGTGTCGCTATTCGTCTGTTTTTATCTTCTAGCTAAAGGCAGTAACAACCGTTCCACAAGTTCTTTCTTGTTCTCAACGGGCATCTTGTTTCTGCCTTTGGCAATGACTTCAGCAGCCAAATCGCTTTTACGCCCGGCAATGTATTTCTGTCGCTTTCCGTTTATGAAGGCCTCGATACGGAAATCATGCCGGGTGTTTTCGATGATGTTGATTTCTGATACCAAAAAGCCATCCTCTGTCTCGTAGGGTTCGACAATGGTGGGCAGGTAGTGTTTCATGGTTTTCCCTATGATCGGAGATACCAAACCGGAAAGATGCTCTTCGATGCGGTCTTTCCAATAGTCATCGATTTGATGATTGGTGGCATAATCGTAAAAATGGCTGATGGCAAGGCTGACTTCTTCGATTATCCTTTTCGCATTCTTTATTCCGTTCTGTTTGGCAAATTGCATCAGGTCATCTTCCGTGATGTCGTTATCTTTTCCTGCAATGCTCATGGAGTGTGCGTTTTCGTATGCCGCACCGTCCAAATTGGTGGTGAATGTCATGTCGTAGGCTGGGGTGATGTGCCATGTGCCGTTTCTTTCCATCAGGAAAGAGAAATTCTTGATGTGGTCATCCACATTGCCGCCCATGATATTGAATACCGTCCTACGGTAGAGTTCGGACTGTTCGCTTGCCGGGATGTTCAGTTTTCGGCAGACTTCAAACAAATCCTCATAGCTCGTTGCATCCGGATTCATGGCAGCAAGTGTCTGTGTATGTATCTTCTCTCCGTTTATCCTATCGTAACGCTCCGTCAGGAAGTGATGTTTTCCCTCAATTTGAATGAGTCGGGAAGGCATCATCGTAATCCCGGCTTCCTTTGCCATCTCATAATATACCATTTCCATTTGCGTGAACGGAAAATCGTCCCCTTCTGCAAACTTCAATATGTAGTAGGTATAGCCCTCCGGTAAAGGGACTTGGCCGGAACGTATATCATGTGTCGTTTCATTGATGGCGATGATGGCTTTCGGGTGCTGCCCTCCGGCTGATGTACCTATCTCATAGATACTTTGCAGTTGCAGTGCTTCGTCATCTTGCACGGATATTTCCTCCCGTTCCTCAAAGATACGGCGTGCCAGTTGGTATAAACTCTCTATCTGGAGAGTGGAAGAGGATTCCAATCCAGGAGTGGCCGGGATGAACTCAAAGGCTCCCATTCCCCGTTTCCCGATGAAAGACAGTTTATCTACCGGTGTGAGTTTGCGCTTGGGGATATGGTTTTGTGCCGCCCATTGGTCGAAGACCATGTTACCCCACCGATCAGGCAATGAATCTGCCAAAAACGGTGGGAGACCTTGATAAGTCTTTTCTTTGTTTCCGAGTATGGGCATACCCTTTGCCGCCGGTCCTTTGACAGAAGCGGTCAGTGGGGCGATTTCCACTCCTTTCTTGATGAAATCCGGATGATAGTTGAAGACGGCTCTTTTGTTTCTTTCGTCCCAATAGAGCTTTCCGACTTCTTCTCCCCATAACATAACACTCACAACATTATTTTCCATGTCTTATCCTTTTCGGCTTTTTATTCATTATTCGTTCCATTGTATAGGCTGAAACAGGTATTTCCGGCATCAGATCATCCATCTGTTCCAGACAGTCCACTACTCGTAACAGGGCAAGAAAGTTGCCCATATTGATGTTATAGGCCTTCCCGTTCTCAAACTGGCGTAAGGTGATAAGGCTGACACCGGCTTTCTCGGCAGCCTCTTTTTGGGTGAGCCTATAGGTTAGCCTGTATTCCTTAAATCGTCTGCCCAGTTCCACTATGATTTCCGGATTGGCCATGGCTTGGGTGATGTGATTCGTTGTCATTTTACAAAGGTAAATATATTAATTGTTAAATCAAAATATGATATATAACAATTAATATATTTACTGTTATATTGAATTGTGCGCGATGTAGTTTGTGTGCTAATCCCCCAATTCCATGCTACGTTTATTGCCGCCTGTAATCGGGCTTTGCGCGGGTTTTATGTCCTGAAGGCTTTTTAGCATCCCTTCCATTTGGAAGATTTTGGCGGCAGCGATGAAGGTGGTGGCGGATACATCCGGCTGGAGGCTTTTCAGTGTGTTCTCCGATGGCTGATATCCTCTCATCTTCAGTTTCAGAATGGTATTGAAGTCATCATTTCGCATAGCCTTCATGAAAGCCTGCTCTTGTTCGTTGGCAATGTCCGGCATATGGATCGTATGCAGTTGCTTGCCGAACAAGAGCAGGTTTTCTCCGATAAAATCGGCGTGTTCCGGCTTGACCCCGCAATCCTTGGCAGTCTCATGCCAATGCGATACGGTTTCCTGTATCTCTTCGATAATCTGTTTGTGTTTCCGGATACCCATGTTCTCACCTACCTTTTGCAGATCTTCCATCGTGAAATTGTCTTGTTTGCCGTTGAGTGACAGCTGGTGGCGGTTCGTCCATTTGCCGCCCGGTGTGTATGAGTAGCAGAGGTCGTATGCTGGGGCCAGTTTCCACTTCCCTTGTCTATCCATCAGGAAAGATAAGTTCTTGCTATGGTCGTCATGGTTCCGGCTCATGACGTTGAACACCATTCTTCGGTATAGTTCCTCCTGCTCTGGATAAGGGAGGTTCATCTGCCGCATGATACGGAATATCTCTTCGTATGAATGGCGTTGGTCACGGTCATAGTGGGCAAGCCCGGCCAATGTCTGTACATGGATCTTCTCTCCGTCTTCCATACGGTCAAAACGTCGTGTCATAAAGTGATATGACTCTTTTTCCTGAAGTAACCGGCATTCCATCATATCGATACCGCAGGCTTTTGCCATCCGGTGATAGGCATATTCGATATTTCCTATTCCTTGTGGATTGTCCGTTATCTGCGTGTGTTCGCTGTATTTGCCGCCATCAAATTTCAACAGCCAATACCCGAATCCTTCAGGAGCTTTTACCTGTCCGGAGCGTACCTCTCCGGTAATATCGTTGTAGGCGATGATGGCCTTGGGCTTGGCACCTCCGGCAGATGTTCCCACTTTCAGTATATCCAGAATGTTTCTTCCTTCCTGGCGCAGTTGGACCTGAAAAGCCATTCTGTCCGTGAATACGGATTTGGCAAGCTCAGTCAGTTCCTCGATATGGAGCACTGATGATTCGTTCATGCCGTTGATTGGCGAGGACGGCTCAAACTCCAGTGCGCCCATGCCACGTTTGCCTACATAGCAAAGCCTGTCTAAAGGGGTAATCTCTTCTCCGGACAATCCCTTGCTGGCAAACCATTCATTGATGATCTGGTTTCCGAAAGTGTCCGGCAGTGAATCGGCAAACAGGCCGGGCAACCCCTTGAAACAGTCGGTACGGTTTTCAAGGAACCGGTAGGGGGTGTTCCTGTACTGGCTGATGGGCATGATGATGGGAGAAATGTCAAGACCGGAGCGGATGAACTTCCGTTCATAGTCGAACAAGGCGGCATTGCTTTCCTTTTCCCAATAGAGAGAGCCTACGCTTTCTCCCCATAGCTTTACATCTACTATCAAATCATTCATGGTTATCTTGTTTTAAATGGCGTACACGGTAGCGTTTCTTTCCTTGCAGTTTTTTGAGCTCTATCGGGCTGACCCGGATTTCCGGTACCAGTTGCTCCAGGTTCTCCAGCAGGCCGAGCGAGCGGAGTACGCTGATGAACAACAGCAGCGATACCGATTTGCCCTTCTCGATGTTCGCAACGGTCAAGGGGCTTACACCGGAAGCCGTTGCCAGTTCTTCCTGCGTGATATGCTGCCTGATACGTGTCTCTTTGATGCGCTGGCCGATTCTCATCAGCACAGCTGGATTGCTCATTTCATTCCACATGGTTGTTCCTTTTTTGCAAATATACAAATAATCCATGTAAATATATAGATTAACTTGAATATATGATGTTAATCTATATGAATACAATGATTATAGTTGCTTTATCGGCTGTTTTTTTCTTTGAACTAGGATGAAAACTGACTAAAATCACAATGTGTTGTGAATATGAAAGAGCTAGGAAAGATGATTAAAGAGTGCAGGAAGAGTTTGAAGGTCAATCAGCTGGAACTTCTCCGAACTGGCGGGCGTGGGCATCAATACGCTGGTGGCCATCGAGCGTGGAGAAGGCAATCCTAAATTGGCTACTGCTTTCCATTGGAGTTGATTAAAGTGCGGAAAAATGTATAAGATTGCTTCTATTATCTGTTTATTTTAGTATATTTGTGCTTTAAATAAGTGCGGATAAATGTATTATACGCTGTTTTTACATGTATAAAAATGCTGTTTGTAGATGAAAAGATTTGTTTTGCAACAACTTATAGAATGGAAAAACCGTGAGGATAGAAAACCTCTGATTTTAAATGGTGCCCGACAAGTTGGGAAAACATGGCTGCTCCATGAGTTTGCCAAACTTGAATACAAAAAAGAGGCTTATGTGGTATGCCGTAAGAATAACCTTGCACGCCAGCTTTTTTCTCAGGATTTCAATGTTGACAGAATTTTACGGGGGCTGCGTGCGATGACTTCCGTTGACATTACTCCGGGTGATACGCTTATTATCCTTGATGAGATACAAGATATCCCGGAAGCACTGGAATCTTTGAAGTATTTTAAAGAGGAGGTTCCGGAGTATCATATAGCTGTGGCAGGTTCACTTTTGGGGATATCCCTTCATCAGGATGTGTCTTATCCCGTAGGGAAGGTAAATGTCATCAATATATTTCCTATGAACTTTGAAGAGTTTCTTGTCGCCAAGGGAGAAGAAGAAGCTTGTAAATTGCTTATGAGTGGGGATTTTGAAACGATAAGCCTCCTGCATGACAAATATACGGATCTCCTTCGGCAATATTATTATGTAGGTGGTATGCCGGAAGTTGTACTCAAATATGTAGAAACGGATTCCTTGCTGGAAGTCAGAAGAATACAGTCGGAGATTTTGCAAGGCTATGATCTTGACTTCTCAAAACATGCGCCCAAAGAACAGGTTCCGCGTGTCCGAATGGTATGGAACAGCATTCCTTCCCAATTATTTAAAGAAAACAAGAAATTCATTTACGGAGCTTTGCGAAAAGGTGCCAGAGCCAATGATTTTGAGATGGCCATTCAATGGCTTGTAAATGCCGGGTTGTTGTATAAAGTGCCTCGATGTACCAAACCGGAGCTTCCGCTTGATATTTATGAAGACCTGTCGGCTTTCAAACTCTATATGGTTGATTTGGGGCTTATGGGTGCTATGGTCAAGACAGATCCGGCCCAAGTCTTGATTAAAAACGACATATTTAAGGAATACAAGGGAGGAATGACTGAACAGTATGTATTGCAGCAGATGAAAAGTAAGGGCGTGTCACCGATTTATTACCATAACACAGACAATTCGCGTCTTGAGTTGGATTTTGTTATTCAACGTAATGCCCAAATGGTGCCGATAGAAGTGAAGGCCGAAGGGAATGTCCGGGCCAATTCGTTGACAGCATTACTGGGAAAAAGACCGGAATTGCATGCGGAGAGATTTTCTATGTTGCCTTATAAAGTACAGGGTAATCTTACAAATTTTCCGCTATATGCAATATAGGTGTATCCTTTTCCCATGCCGGTCATACCGTTAGAACTGATTGATAAGTATGATGCGTATGTTGGCCGGTATGTCTATCTTTGTGGCAATGAAAACAGAGAGAGGATTGATTTACGCCTTGTTTTCCGGGACGGAAAGGAGATTGGCACGGATGATCTGAATCTGTATTATAATTGATGTGACGGCTTGGATGTCCCCCGGATGAATGTTCGGGGGATTCTTTTTCTTTTGGGCGTTCCTGTGGGACGGTCAGGCTTTCCGTTGCAAGTCCTCGCCTAAAGGCTGTGGGCTTTACTCTGCAATCCCTAACGCATGGCTGAAAAGTCCTCTTGCCGGTGTTCTTCTTCATACAGCCTCATGCGTTCTTGTAATGCTTCTTTTAAATTGTCGCTTTTTTTCAGTCCGAGTTTGGCACGTATGTTCGCTCGTTGGCTGGTTATGTTTCCGCTACTCCGATGTAATAATTCGCATATTTGGCTGACGGTCTTGTCTTGCAGTATTAAACGGCAGATGTTTAATTCGGACGGGGATAAATTGGGATATATTCTCCTGATTGTATCAAGTTTACTTTTTTCCTTTTTCTGGTATGCGGCAAGGGCTGTAAAAAGATTTTCTTTGGATTGTTCCCCTATTATGCTTAACAGGGAGCTTGTCTTTTCTTCCGGGTTATTCTCGCTTAACAACTCGGCGAACGCGAATAGTTCTTCCTTTTTCATTTGGAGACGTTTCAAAAGCATTTCCTCTTCCTCTTTTAGCAAGTTGCTACTTTTTAGCAAGCTGCTGATATTACTGTGTAAGGATCTTCCTAATAAGGGGATCATGGTGTATATGATGATGATCAAAGGCAGATAACTGTATAGGAACGGTTCGTCGGTGATAAGTGTGCAGATTGTATAGGAAGCTATGGTAAGGGAGGACAATAGGATGGAGATATTACTCATATAGGCACAGATGGAAAGCATGGTAAATAAGAGAGAGATACTAATGTTACTCATTATCAATGCTCTTTGATAACTATATTCATATCCGCTACATATTGAGCAATAAATTATTTCGATAAAAATCTCGATATGTATGGCTATCAGTATAATGGAAAAGGTCGTGGTCAGATTTACTCTCTTTTTAAAATAAGCGAGAGTGCACATAATGATAAACAGGAATAATACGCTGTTAATATAATAAAACTGTTCATTAGGAAATGGAACTGAATATATGTATATGGGTGCGCATAAGGCCAGCATGAGCAGGGATAGATGAAAGACACGTTTTTGTTGATACGTTATTATCATTTCTCTTTCTTTTTTGTCGTAAGTTTGAGTTTTTATTGAACTTAGAAAAGTAGCGGCTTTTGTGCTGATTTTCATGTGTTTTATTGTTTTAAGTGTTATTAAGTATAATGTTTCCTGCAAAAATAACTGTTTTTTTTTTTTTTTTTGTATGTTTAAGTACTTTTCTTTATGATGTTAAGTGTTTTTAATTGTTGTGTAAGCGTGATTGGCTGCTGTGGTAAGTGTTGTAGCTGTTGTGTGGTTGTCTTTTTAAGTATTTATAAGTTTAAAATACTTGTTTTTTGCTTTGGAGGTTGGTTTATAAGTGCATATCTTTAGCGGTTGAAATTCAGGGGGTGTAAAAGCCTGGGTTTGGATTGTCATATTAACAAATGATTAAATGACGAAAAGATGTTTTTTTTATATTAAATGTGTATTGTTCGTGCTCGTGTTGAGTATAAGCGGAGAAATATCCGCTCAGGAGAAGCGTGATTCGGTAAGGATCTATTTTCATCAAGGAAAGGTAAATATAGATACATGTTTACTTGACAATGGGAACGAGATGGAGCGGTTTGCTAAAATCTGTTCCGCATTGAACGACTCCGTCCGTCTTATCAGGAAAATTCAAATAATAGGAGGAGCTTCCCCGGAAGGAGGGGGGCTGTTGAATGGAAGGCTGTCTGAAAAACGAGCAGAGGTTTTGTGGCGGTATATATCACCTTATATAAAGATTCCGGTATTGGAGAAGGATTTTCATTTTTCGGGAAGTGACTGGAACGGACTTATAACGATGGTGAGAGCGGATGTGAATGTTCCGGAGAGGGAGGATGTCCTTCGTTTGTTGGAGAAGATCGTACGTTTGGAAAACCAGGACAGCCCTTATTGGGGGGGAGAACTGAAAAGACTGAAAGGGGGGAGGCCATACTCATATTTGTATAAATTCCATTTTCCGAAACTTCGTTCGTCGATGGTGAAAATATGCTATGATAGTGATCCGATAAATCCCGTCAGAGATACGGTATATATACATACACGTGATACGTTGTGCATCCGTGATACCGTTACCGTCATAGCTCCGGTAAAGAAACGGCCGTTTTGCATGGCGGTGAAAACAAACTTGCTTTATGACGCTGTTTTGATACCTGACATCGGGGTTGAGTTCTGTTTGGGGAAGAACTGGTCTGTGGCCGGGAATTGGATGTATGCCTGGTGGAAAAGTGATCGGAAGCATAATTATTGGCGTATCTATGGGGGAGATGTGGAGTTGCGCCGCTGGTTCGGTCGGAGAGCGGTGGAAAAACCGTTTTCCGGGCATCATGTCGGATTGTACGGGCAGATCGTCACCTATGATTTCGAATTGGGTGGGAAAGGTTACTTGGGGGATAAATGGAGTTACGGGGGAGGCGTGGCTTACGGCTACTCGTTACCTGTGGGACATCGGTTCAATGTGGATTTCACGTTGGGAATCGGCTACCTTGGAGGATCGTACAAGGAGTACATCCCTTTGGACGGTCACTATGTATGGCAGACCACTAAAAACCGCCGCTGGTTCGGCCCGACCAAGGCGGGTATCTCTTTGGTGTGGTTGATCGGGCGGGGGAATTATAGCCGGAAGAAAGGAGGCAGGCAGTGATACGGATACGCTTTAGTCTGGTGTTCATATTTTTATGGATAGGACTGACGGCTTGTGAGCATAAGGATTTATGTTACGATCATCCGCACTTTGCCACGGTGCGGGTAATATTCGACTGGACCAAGATTTCCAATCATGACAAGCCTGAAGGCATGAGGGTCGTATTTTATCCGACCGATGATGAAAGCAACACGTGGATATTTGATTTCCCCGGAGGAGAGGGGGGGGAAGTGGAGCTCCCCGAGAATGATTACCGGGTAATTTGCTTCAACTACGATACCGACGGGATGGTTTGGAAAGGAAACGGCAGTTACACGCTTTTTACTGCCGATACGCGTGATGTTCGGTCACCGGATAACCGGACAATGGCTGTCACCCCACCCTGGCTGTGTGGCGACCATATAGACGGAGTTATCCTCAAGGACATTCCGGGAGGAAGCGCGGAGATAGTACGGCTAACTCCCGTAAACATGGTATGTCACTACACGTATGAGGTGAACGGTCTTCGGGGACTGGATAGGGTGGCGGATTTGCGGGCCGCTCTTTCCGGCATGTCCGGCTCGCTTAACATGTCCGGCGACAGTTTGCCCGCCGGTCTTTCGGAGAGCCTGCTCTTTGATGGAATGGTTTCACGGAATCAGATTATAGGCGGATTCTATACGTTTGGACATTCCGCACTTGAAGGAGAGCCCAATGTTTTCCGGCTGTATCTCAAGAACCGTTCCGGCAGCATGTCTGTATTGGAACAGGACGTGAGCGACCAAGTGCATGATGTCCCGGTAGCGGGGCATGTCGGTGATGTGCATCTGGTGTTGAATTTTGATTATGAGGTACCATTCGAGCCGGGAAGTGACGGTGCGGGATTTGATGTGGACGTTGATGATTGGGATGATGTGAATGTGGATATAGTGTTATAAACGGATATTTGAGTTTTCAGTGCGGATTGGATGCCGGGTAAACGCTATGTCAACTATTAAGTAATCGAGTTTATTAATTATATGTATCAATTTAATTTATTTTTATTTATGAAAAAAAGTACAGTAATGCTTTGGGCAATCTTTGGAGCACTACTCATGGGTTGCTCAGACGAGGAGATTGCGAATGTGGAAACCTCCTCACGAAATGCGATTGGTTTTAACGTGTTAAGTAATGCGGCGGAAACGAGGGCTACCCCTACTACCAACACCAACTTGAAGAACACCGATTTCGACGTGTTCGCTTTTACGGCGGATGGTACTGCCTTCATGGGAAAGGTCGACACGGAATTTGGACATGACGGAGTGAATATCGTGTACAAAGATAATAAGTGGGATTATAAAAATGCGGGCGATCTTCGTTATTGGCCTACCGAGCCTTTGGACTTTTACGCGTTCAATCCCGGAACGGTTGATGAAGCCATGCAGTGGAGTTATATGTGGGAAGCCACCAAGGATACTCAAAAGATAACTTATTCCTGCTCCGATGAGTATGGATCTGGTATCAATGCTCATGAAAACTACGACGTGATGTATGCCATAGCCAAAGGCCAGACAAAAGACAAGAACAACGGAGTAGTGAAATTTAACTTCAAGCATATTCTGTCACAGGTCGTATTCAAAGCAAAGACCGAATACGATAACATGCAGGTGAATATAAAGGACATCAAGATTTTTAATGTAAAAATGGGCGGCGTCTACACATTGCCTGCGACAGCCGATGGAACGGGAAGTTGGGCTGTGGGTGATTGGCCTGAAAGCTCTACAGGAGGAGGTTTTATTACCGTAGTGCAAGGCAAATCCATCGAGGTCAATAGTAATACCACAGCTACCGATATTTCCGAAAAAACTCCTATGCTGAATATACCACAGAAGCTGACAGCATGGAAAGTTTCCGAAGAAGCCACCAATACCAAGATAAAAGCCGACGGTGCGCATCAATGTTACCTGTCGATCACCTGCAAAATCCAGCAGTCCGGAGGTTATCTGTTGGGTTCAGCAGATAGTTACGGAACAATTTATGTTCCGTTCGGAGATACATGGGTAGCGGGCAAGCGTCATATCTACACGTTGATTTTCGGTGGTGGTTATACTGATCAGGGAGAGGCTGTGTTGAATCCGATCCAGTTTAATGCAGAGACAACAGAATGGGTTGATGCAAATAGCAACGTAAACGTTAAACCTTAAACAAAAAGTTTATCAATATCGTACCCGTTGGCAGGTTAAACATACGCAAGATTAATCCCGCCAACGGGTTCTTTATAGGGAATCGCATTTTCAATATACTTTTTGATGTGTAGGGGTGCTTTTTGCGTACCTTTTTCCTGGAGAATTTCTTTTGTGGAGTGTTTGCCCTGTATATTCCCGATACGCTGTTATAGCAGGGAACTGTTTTTATCCAAGTAGTCAGATATAGCCTCTTGCAATACCGATTTTAGCGAATCGCCTTTGCGGATCGCGATCAGCTTTAAGTTCTGGTGATAGGTTTCGTCCATGACAAAATTACAATGCACGGTTTTCGCTTTCTTCGGCTTTTGAGCCTCTTTTTGCCCGGCCGTGGATTGGATCAGGCTGTCTAATCCCCCGGTCAGCCCGGCCGACATACTGTTTTTTAAATCGTTCTTCTTTGCCATATGGTTACTTTATTTCTGTTAGCAGTTCGTTACATACCTTTTCGTAGTCCTCTGCCCCGGCAGATTTGGGGGCATAGTGAAAAATATCCTGCCCTTGTGTCGGGGCTTCGGCCAGCGTAATGGCGTTGCGTATATGGGTGCTGAACACTTTGCCCTGGAATGTTTCCTGTACCAGTTCCGAAACGCTCTTGTTCAGGTTCTTTCTTCCGTCGTACTGGGTTATCAGAACCCCGGCTATCGAAAGATCCGAGTTCAAACGTTGCTGCACCTTGTGGACGACCTGCATAAGTTTGGCCATTCCACGCATTGCCAGGAATTGAGCCTGAACCGGGATAATCAACCGATCCGAGGCCGTCAGTGCGTTAAGCGTGAGCAGCGACAGCGAGGGGGGGGCAGTCGATCAGGATATAATCGAATTTTTCCTTTTGGCCCTTGATAAGGTGGGCTAAGATAAGTTCCCGCCCGGCCTCGTTGATTAACTCCGTTTCAACGGCCGAGAGATCCAGGCAGGAGGGAACGACGCTAAGACCGCCCTTATGCTCGTAGATCGGCAGGTCGTATTCGCCTTTCATCGCACCGTAGATCGTTTGGGGAAGCTCCGCGGAGAAGCCCAGCGATTCGGTCAGGTTGGCTTGTCCGTCAAGGTCGATCAAAAGAACCTTGTACCCTTTTTGACGTAACGCGCCGCCCAGGTTGATCGTGGTTGTAGTCTTTCCTACTCCCCCTTTGTGATTCAATACGGAGATTACTTTTGCTTTGCTCATAAATTCAGTTTTTTAAATGGTTGTCATGTCCGCAAATATAGTCAAAAACTAATATACTAAAATACTAAAAGTAGTATTTTTCGTTTTTTGCGTGTTTTTTGTGCCGATCGGGGAAGCGTACCGAAATAAATCCGGTTTCCACCTTTCGGTACGTTTTGTTTCTGTACCGGAATTAATCAAAGATTAGAATAACCATAAATGTTTTTATACGTTAATCATACGTATGTATATATGTATATATTTGTTTTTGAGTATCTTTGTGTGCTATAAATAAAAAATAAAAGACATGAGCACTTATTCGTATAAAAATCCGAAGTTTATAAATTCCCCTAAAGGGATGGTTGAAGTTGTAGAAGTGATTTATGACGGCAAAGATGATCCGGCCTATTCACTGGCTATTATTAAATGGGAAAATACCTATAAATTAGGTATTCGTTGGAACATCGCTTATAGTGAATGGGACGATTACCGCAAACAGAACGGGCAAGATGAATGTATAGGTAATCCACAGTCGAGAGGTATTCCCACCTGGTTTGTTTTGCCCGATGATATGATGTTTAGTGAGAAGTTCAGCGGTGCGATGCAGAGGCTTGATGAATTAAGAAAAGGTAAATAAGTAATGGAACAGGGAGAAATCATATTATACCAGCCGGATGAAGCGGTCAAGTTGGAAGTGAGGCTGGAAGATGAAACCGTTTGGCTGACACAGGCGCAAATTGTGGATCTTTTTCAATCCAGCAAAGCAAATATAAGCGAGCATATAAAAAACATATATGATCAGAAAGAATTAGAGGAAAGTTCAACTGTTCGGGATTTCCGAACAGTTCGACAGGAAGGCAAACGGCAAGTGATGCGCAATCTGACTTATTACAATTTGGATGCGATCATATCCATTGGGTTTCGTGTCAATAGTAAAAGAGGTATTTTATTTAGGCAATGGGCGAATAAGGTTTTAAAGGACTATCTTTTAAAAGGGTATTCCATTAATAAACGTTTGTCAGAACTTGAAAGGACTGTCGCTCAACATACCGAGAAGATAGATTTTTTTGTGCGTACTGCCTTGCCCCCGGTCGAAGGCATTTTTTATAACGGCCAGATTTTCGATGCGTACAAGTTCGCTACCGATCTGGTAAAGTCGGCCAGGCGTTCGATCGTGCTTATCGACAACTATGTGGACGAAACGGTCTTGCTCATGTTGAGTAAACGCAGCGTCGGTGTCTCGGCCACCATTTACACCCAGCGTATCACGCAGCAACTCCAACTTGATCTTGACAGGCATAACAGCCAGTACCCACCTATCGACATCAGGACGTACCGGGACAGTCACGACCGTTTCCTGATCGTTGATGAAACGGACGTGTACCATATCGGAGCCTCGTTAAAGGATCTGGGGAAAAAGATGTTCGCTTTCTCAAAGCTGGATATTCCGGCGGCTGTGATTACTGACCTGTTATAATATCCTTTGTCTTATGAATGGGCTGTCGCAAAAGAAAAACCCGTTCTTGATGAACGGGTATATCCTTGACTTGGTTACGTGTTTTGATAACAGAGGCTTTACCAAGCATTACAATGCAAAGATAGTAATTATAGGTTAATTAGCGAATTTCTTTTTTGGATAGATCCGGAAATAATGCCTCCTTGAAAGAGGTGGATAAGGTGATTAAAACAATAGATAAGGAAGAACAAAAGCAAAAGGGATGAATGTGGTTATTTATTCACGTGTAAGCTCGCAGTCGGCCAGGCAATCGACCGAACGGCAGGTTGTCGATCTGGAGAGGTTCGCAGCCGGACGGGGGTACGAGGTGACGGCGGTCTTTGAGGAAAAGATAAGCGGACGAAAGGCCAATATCGAACGCCCGGTTTTAAGCCGTTGCCTGGAATACTGCACAGATCCGCAGAACCGGGTGGATATGTTGTTGCTGACCGAGATCTCACGCCTGGGGCGTTCAACCCTGGAGATCCTAAAGTCACTCGATACGCTGCACACGCATAAAATATGCGTGTATATTCAAAACCTGAACCTGGAAACGTTACGGCCGGACAAGACGGTAAACCCCTTGTCCTCTCTGATCACTACCCTGTTGGGGGAACTGGCCGCGATCGAACGCCAGGGGATCATCGACCGCCTTAATAGCGGACGGGAGTTGTACATCCAGAAAGGGGGCAGGCTGGGACGGAAGCCGGGAAGCCGGAAAACGGCCGAACAGAGGAAAGAGGAATACCGGGAGGCGATCGCCTTGTTAAAGAAAGGCTACTCGATCCGGAACGTGGCGAAGCTCACGGGAAAGGCCGTTTCGACGATACAACAAGTAAAAAAAGACTTCATTAGTAGCTGATTATCGGAACAAATATTGTATTTTTGCAACAAATACGAGTAAATGCACATAATTAAAAACGAGTATTTACACGTGTCTAAAAACGAGTATTTGCACGAAAATAATCAGAATCTAAATAAAAACGGTTATGGCAACAATGGCGGAGAAAATGGCGGCTTCACTGGAGGAATTAAGAAAGCTCCAGGAGAAAGACCGCTGTGTCGTCCTGCAAGGGACGGCCGAGATAGGGAGGACGCATTTAACCCGGCTGTTGGATAACGGCTGGTTGCAGGAAGCCTAATCCGAAGCCGTCTTTTGCGGCGGCATTTGAAAGACGTTCAAATGCACCGAATACTCGTTGTTGCTCATCTTCGGTCATGCCCGTACCGGTATCTTCAACGATAAGTTTCAGCAAACCGTTATCATAATCCGCTGCCAATGATACACTACCGTTATCCGTGAACTTGATGGCGTTTGACAACAAGTTGTTGCCGATTTGCAGGATACGTTCCTTGTCGGTCAAAACCACCGCATCGGTGTGGCTCTCCACTATCAAAGTCAGCCCCTTGTTCATGGCAATGGGCATGAACTCCGTTTCAAGAATATGCGTGATTGCGGAAATCCTGCAAGGGGAAAGGTTGGGTTGCTCCTTGCCGTTGTCCAGACGGAAGAAATCCAGCAGCGTGTTGAGCATCTCCCGCATACGCTCGGAAGATTGCCGGATATTATCCACATACATGGTGCTTTTATCCGCGCTACAACTTTTCTGCATCAGTCCGGCATAGCCTCATTTTGTCAATCGTATTTTTTCGTGGTAGAAGTAGTTTACGATGACAGGTTTGCCTTTTTCCGAGCGTCCGTATGGCAGATCGTTTATACGATACGGGAAGCCCTGCTCCTTGGCGTAATTTGAAATGTCCTGCTCCAATGCCTGCCAGTATTCAAGCCTTTTTTTATTGTAAATTTCCTCGTAAAGCGGTATGAGGTCAGGATACTTCTCACGGATATACGTCATTATCCCGCCTTTGAACTGCCCGCGTAAATTCAGGTTTTCAAGCCAGATTAAATCAGCATAATCTTTTACCTCCTCTATTATTGCCTTTACGTCTGTTATTCTGGGGAATATGGGCGAGACGAAGCATACGGTGCGGATACCTGCCTCGTATGTCTGACGCATCGCTTTCAGACGGCGTTCAATGCTTACGGCGTTGTCCATATCTGCGCAGAACTGCTCGTCGAGCGTATTGACAGACCATGACACAGTCACTTTGGGAAAACTCTTCAACAGGTCGAGATCGCGAAGGACAAGATCGGACTTTGTGCATATCATAATCTCGGCATCGCTTCCTCGCAGCTCTTCGAGCAGCCTTCGGGTACGGTGGAATTCTTCTTCATACGGATTGTAACCGTCCGTCACAGACCCTATTACAACACGTTCACCGTCGTATTTATGAGGATTCGTTATCGGCTTCCAGTTTTTTACATCTAAAAACGTACCCCACGGCTCGGTGTGCCCGGTGAACCGTTTCATGAACGATGCGTAGCAATACCTGCAGGCGTGGGGACACCCTACATAAGGGTTGACCGAATATCCTCCCACCGGCAGAGAGGATTTGGTCATTACACTCTTTACATCTATTTCCTTTATTGTATCCATATTCATTGTATTCGTCTGGTAAATTGTTCCGGCAATTCCTGAATCATTCTTTCGTCGCCCATAATCGGCAGCAAATCCTCTTTCATGAACACCGGTATGCCATGAGCCTTTGCCTGTTCTGCAATGCTAAGCACCCATTCGGGGCGCGAATATGACTTTCCTTTTCGGTTTCCGGTCTCTGTGCCTATGACAATCCAGTCAATTCCCTCGAAATCAATCTCGCCGATATCATCGAAGAGAGGTTCAAACGTGACATGGTAGTGTCGTGCTTTGATATTCTTTTTCAAATCATCAATCCTCCTTTTCTCGGAACTGCGCGTAACGGTCACGCCCATCCATACGTTCTCGTCGTCAGAGGAGAAACTGATTTTGTCAGGGCGCTTCGTCAGAAAGATATAGGCGTGCTGGGGATTGCTGCTGATCCGCTCGAAAATTTCTGCGTTCCATTCAGGCTTCCAATCGGAGAAATCGCTCATTCCTGTCATGAGCCACACATGAGGACGGGACGTATCGATGATGCGCAGTTTTCGTTCCATGTATTCAGGCACGGAAAAGTCGTCGGTAATGTGGAAACGGCGGCAGTTGTTACGGGCATAGCAGTAAGGGCATCCTATAGTGCACCCTACCACTATGTTCATGTTTTTTATCAGGGATTTAATGCAGACACTCATAACACAACTGTTTCTCCGTCCTCCGGGATAATCAGCCGGCTCATGTCGGCTTCGTGATGCGTTGCCTCATTGCGCAGAATTGCACGGGTGGTCTGGCAATGGTCGATGGCATCCATGTGTACGGCTATCAGCTTGATATGCGAAGGCAATTCGTCAAGTATCTGCATCACTTCGTTCTCGTCGGGGATGATAGGACCGTCCGTTTTGGAAAATTCGGGAAAGATTGCACCTCCGGAGTTTACCACGATATAGTCAGGATTGAACCGTTCCACGGTGTCTCGGATACATGCTTCCCATCGGCAGTCACCCATTATATAAACGGTCGGGAAGCCCTCGGCTTTTAGCACATAACCTGATACAGGTCCCATCATCTGCCCGATCTGCCCGAAACCATGATGTCCGGTCGTGCGGTAAATGGATATGCCGTCTATTGTTTTTATTTCTTCGATGGGTATCACATTTGTAAATCCGTCGTTTCTGATGGCGTCCGCGTCCTGGGGCTGAACGTAGAAAGGAATTTCTTTGGGCAAATGTGTGGGGACACTCGGCTCGTAATGGTCGATGTGATTGTGGGTCAGGAGCACCATGTCCACGCCTCCGATAATATCCTGAATAGGAATGGTGAGGTGTACCCTCGGTGTTTTATTCACACCGAGGGCCGATATCAAAGTGCCTTTGTCGGCTAAAACGGGGTCAATTAGCATGGTGTGTCCCGCATACCTGATTTTCAAGGTGGCATTGCGCACCAATTGTACTGTAGATGTCTTTTTCATGACTATATGTCTTGTTATTGATTACGGGTGCAAAGTTCGGAAGAATCCGGCGAAACATCTATGCCTGAAAAAACGGTAATTATGCCATTTTGATAAATGAAATTATTATCTTTGCAAAAACGACAAGGATATGGACGAGATAATCAACCCTGATCGACTGGTCAGCGTACCGTTCAACAAGACACGCTGCGGCGTGGATTTTTACATCAATACTGCCATAAACAAGGACATCGGACTTGTGCTGACAGAAAACAAGCGGTTTAAGACAGACTTCTTCAGCTTCTACTTTTTCCGTAAGGCAAACGGATATTTGCTACTGAACTTCCGCAAGATTGAACTGCGCGACGGCATGGTTCTCCTGCTTTCACCCCATCAGCAACAAGAGTGGCATGTAGATGAGACGGCGTTGGATTACACGTTCCTTATATTCCGCGAAGATTTCATGCGTACTTTTATCGCCGACAAGTTCTTCGTTTTTCGCCTTTTGTATTGTTACCAGACAGATACGCCGCCTTACATCAATGCCACACATGACGAAATGAAGGAATATATGCGGCTGCTCGGAAAGATTAAGTATGAGCTGATGAATCCAGTGTCCGATACGTACAATATCATTGTTTCCTTACTATATTATCTTTTGCTGATTATCAATCGTACATACGCTGCCGCCTATTGCTTGCCCGCTGAAATTGCTAAAAACAATTTCGCTTTTCGGTTCAAGGACTTGTTGGAACAGAATATCCGCACCCACCAGCGGGTGCAGGAATATGCAGACATGCTTCATGTCAGTCGCATCACACTCAATAACTCAGTAAAAGCCCAATTCGGAGTATCAGCTACCCATTTGATAAAACAACGTCTGCTTGAGGAACTGAAGAACGAATTGCTATTCTCCAACCGCACTGTCAGTGAAATGGCGGATGATTTCAATTTCTCTGATCCGAGCCATCTCATGCGCTTCTTCAAACAGCAAACAGGCAAAACATTTACTCAGTACATGACGGATTACAATAAAGGCATATACGAATAACTTCTTAATATAGTCGATAGCGGCTATCGAAATATGGTTGTTGATGTTCAGGCGTTTTTGTACTGCATGAACCATTTTACGATTTCTGGATCTTCGTGCGAGCCGAGTAAGAAAGGCTTGTCGGTATCCAGCGTCTTTATCCGTGCCATGTCGTCGGCCGACAGGGTGAAGTCTAATATGTCGAGATTCTGCTTCATGCGTTCCGGTTTCACAGACTTAGGAATAATTATGCACACTGATATTTATCGCGCCCGGACAGGTGTTCGGTGCGGAAGATGACGGCATGCAGTTCCAACCAGATGGCTACCTGCTTATGTTCCATCCCGACCTGCTGCGGAATACACCTCTCGGGCGGATAATGCGTGAATATTCGTTCTTTTCCTACGAGACAAACGAGGCATTGCACCTTAGTGTGGAAGAACGGCAAATCATCATGGATTGCTTCCACAAGATTCAATATGAATTGAACCATCCGATACACCGTCACAGCAAGAACCTCATCACAGACAGCATCAAGACGTTCCTTGATTACTGCACACGTTTCTATGACCGTCAGTTCATCACACGCGACAACCAAAACCGAGACATCCTCGCAAGATTTGAGCGGTTGCTTGACGAATACTTCCATGATGGGGCTGCTAAACGGATAGGCTTGCCCACTGTACAGTATTGTGCAGACAAGCTCTGCCTCTCGCCCAACTATTTCAGTGATTTATTGAAAAAAGAAACAGGTTCAACCGCCCTGCATTTCATTCATGACAAGTCTATTGAAATAGCCAAGACGGAACTTGCATCTACAGACGACACCGTTAATGAAATCGCCTATAATCTCGGTTTTCAGTACCCGCAACATTTTACCCGACTGTTCAAGAAAGAGGTAGGTTACACTCCGAATGAATATAGAGCGCAAGTGTCGTGAGAATTGGATTAGTACAGAATATTAGAACCCAACACCTCTCTTGCGCTTAACTTTCTTCCTTCTGCGAAGTATATCCACCATTTCCTGATTGGCTTCCGCATCAGCAGTGTTATAAGATGAGCCACTGCTTTTTAGCAATCCCCAAGAGCCGTTGAACAACTCGCTTTGTGCCGTGCCGGACGGTGCGCTTGGTGTAGCCGTTTCATATATTCCGGCTGTTATTCCCATACGTTCCCTGCATCTGTTGTGCTGCAAAGCCGCGTCAATCTTGGAATAACTGAAACGCCTGTCCACTTTGGAGCCGTTGAAATGGTAGCCATTCATGGAGAATACAACACCCTGCACCTCGCTGGTCTGCCCCTTATGCTTGAAATGTACTTCCACTCCCTGCCGTTTCAGGTTGGCGATAAGCACGTTCCAGTTGCCGCATCTGCCGACTTCCATTTTGATGATGTCGTAAAGCGCATATTTCGTCCTGTCTGGCTCTTTCAGGCGGTTGCGTTTGACATTGTCCTTTCCGCCAGCCATATGCAAGCCGTATTTCAAGGTCAATTCCTTGCAGATGCGGGTACTGCGCAGACGCTCGTGCCTGTCCGATATGGTATTGCCGTTGTTGTCTATGCGGTTGAAAGCAATATGCACGTGCGGATGCTCCTTGTCGAAATGCTGGGCGATGAAGAACTGCGTATTCTTGATTCCCATCCGTTCCATATATTCAAGCGCGATGCCTGCCATGATACGGTTCGTCAGCCGTAACTCATCCTCTTTGGAAAAACTCAACGCGATATGTCCGACAGGTTTTGTCACCTTATCGTTCATCCGTGACTGGGCATTGAAACTCATGGCGATAGTTTCCAGATTTTCCATAAACAAGCCTTCGCTTGCTACTATCTGCGTATCCTTCTTCTTGTCGATGATGTAATCCACCGCACCCTTGAAGTCGCTTCCTTTTACGATTTTCGCCATCATATCCCTATCTTGGTTATAAGTTCATGAATCCTTGCCACTGCCACCTTGCAGTCCCACCGTTCATCGTGGAAGCCTCCGGCGTTTGCCTTACGCGCAAGCTGGTTGAGATTGTTAGCCATGCCGCAGAGTTGGCGGATGTATCCGGCATGTTCCTCCGACAGCCGTTCTTTCACATGACCGTTACGGAAACATTCCCTCATGTACTCGCTTGGTGATACGCCCGCCTCATGCGATCGTGTCAGCAGGCGGAAGTAGTCGGCTGCCGTCATTTTCACTGCGATACGGTATTTCAGTTTCTCGGTTGCTGTTAATTCTTTGTATTTTCTTACCTGCCTCAAATCCGCAACTAAGCCCTTCAACGTCCTTCTTGCGTGTACACGTCCTCTCATTACTGAATTATCAGATAAATTGAGGCAGAAACACCCACTTCTGCCTACAACATCCCCTTACCCCACAATGCGACTTGAGACAATACGCAGTATCATACCCATAAGTTGTAGGCGTTATCCAAAATCAGTCTGAAAAATATCTGCGTAAGCATTGTTACAGGTATAGATATTCAGCACATACCGCCTTGATGTCCTGATCCACTTGGCTGGTACAGAGATAAACCTGAAGACAAACGCTTTTATGCGACTTGTTGCATTGAGTCCGAACCTCTTTACGTCAAGTCTTTGGATAATGGCCTTGTAGAAGTTACGGATAAGTGCTGTAAGAAGAAGGAACACAGTGTTCTCGGCCATGAAGGATTTGGGCAATCTGTCCCACCCGAAACCATTGTTCATATCATCAAAGATACGTTCCTTTCCTCCACGAAGGTTATAGAACTCGACAATTTCTCTTACGGAAGATTCATAGTCGTTAGTCAGGATACAACGGTATGTGTATTCTCCTTCCCAAAGATCCTGCACACCATCCATCCGTTTCTGTCTTTGAATCACAAGTCGGTATGCTTTACCCTTCCACTTCTCAACAAGGATAGAGTTCAATTCAAACTCAATGCCATTGATTTCCTCAGTCTTCCAGCCTCTGAGAGCAAATATGTCATTGTAGAGCGAACTGCAGCGGTTAGTGCGGATATAGAAGGACTTGCAGTGTTTCTCTATTTCCTCCACGATTTCCTCGGAACATGATCCGCAATCAGCTCTGAAACGATTGATAGTGAGCCTGTTCTGTTCAAATCTCTCAAAGAACCTCTTCAGCGTGTCCTTCTGATGAAAACGAAGGTTTTCGTTAAGCCAGATGAGCAGAGCTAAGTTTACTTAAGCTCTGCCATGGCGAGAAAACGTGCCATGAAATGGAACTTTTGTGTTACCATCGCTATTCTCAATGCCAACAATCAAGTCACCAATAACCGCCACGCCAGGGCGATAACCAGAGAACTTCTTGTATGTAGGCTTTGCATCATACTTCTCACCCTCTTTCAGTTGGTCAGATGCAAACATACAATTGAGCAGTAAAGTATTGAGAGTGTCAGCCGTGTTGAAATCGTAGTTCTTACCCGTATCTGATGTGTATGAGATGTTTTCTTGCGTCAGTTCCTTTATCGCTCTGAGGATAGTATCAGAACTACAAGTATGAAGTGTCGGATGAAGCGAGAGATGGTTCATCAAATGAGTAGTGACATCCTCAATACATGAGCCACCACAGAAGTAGATACTCATGAGAGAACGGATGATTTCGCTGTACTGATAACCTAACGATCTACACCTTAGACCGAGGGTTGAGTCGATTACAGATGACAATGTGGAGTCAAATTGCTCATCAGGTAGGGCGGAAGGATTTCGAGGAATTTGGACGACGCATAGGGTTGGGCAATAAATTGATAAAGCGTGAGCTTGATGAGTTTGTCAAAGAGAAACCATTGGTGCAAGTATTGATAGACCGTTCCTTTTTATCGGAAGAACTGAAAAAGTAATATAGGATGTCTATGGGGTACAGGTGTAAGATGCTTTCTTTCTGATGAAGGGCGGATAAAGCATTCTTCAGGAAAGTACTTCTCCTTTTCCCATACCGGTCATACCGTTAAAACTGATTGATAATTATGACGCGTATGTTGGCCGGTATGCCTATCTTTGTGGCAATGAAAACAGAGAAAGGATTGATTTTGTAAGTATTATCATGGCAAAAGAACTGATTCGTGTCCCTAGGGTGCTTGGGGAAAGCTATAATTCCGTGCTGATTGAACGGTTGTATGAGGCAGGTGGAAATGTCATGCTCGATCTGATCATATACCTGGGCAGCTATCACCTCAAAGACTTGTTCGGGACTTCCTGGTTCTCCGTAGAAGACTTCTGCCGTAAGATGGGGTATGACCGTACCAACTTGCAGCGCAAGCTGGATAGCCGGCAGCTCGCGGCCATGTTCGGAAAGAATATGCAGCCGGAATATGTATGTACCGACACGGCAGGACAGAGAATCAGCCATCCTATCGAGACGGTTTTTGAGGCGGCTCTCTATAAACTGGGATTGGAGAACCTCTGCTATCCGACCATTGGCGAGGATGGCCGTACATCCTATAATTTCGTGCAGATCTTGAAACGTTTCGACATAATGACCGATTTCAAGACGAAGAAGTCAACGAAAAGGCTGTACTCGGCAGTGGTAAGCCCGGAGATAAAGAATTTCATGTTCTCGCTCTATAACCTCTTGGAACTTCAGGATTACCGTAGCCTGCCCAGCCGTTACCGCTATTTCTATCTGGAACTTTCCAAGATGGTTTACCTGATCAAGTATAAGACCACCAAGAATGAGGCTCCTTTTTATGTGCTGACAGTCGATCAGCTGGCTAAAAAGCTCGGCATAGAGATTGCCGAACCCAAAGACCGGAAAAAGAAGGTCGCCTCGATACTGAAAAAGATGAATACTTACCTGAAATATACCAATTTCAATTTCTCTTTTGTGAAAGGCGATCATGAGAGATGGGCATATACCGTGTTGTTCTCGTTTCCTAGGCATACGCTGCACTATTTTGATGAAGGACAATATGCTGTCGTGGTGAAGAAATTCTATAAGAACCTGCTTGGGCTGTATGTCGAGATTGCCTACCCGGACACGGATATGGCTGTCAGGAGGAAGAAGATCAAAGAGGTGGAGGAAGATGCCGGACTGTATAAAGAGTTCCTTTTATGGGCAAACTCCCCGGAAAGCGTAGAAAAGAAAAAACAGATATATATCAGTGATTTCGTGGCTGTATTCGGCAGGTTTCCGGAAGGATGGGCACAGGAAGAGTTGGAGAGTGCCAATGGAACGGAAGTTGCTCCTGCTCCTGAAGAGTTCATATCTCCGGAGACGGACGGGGCGGTGAACATGGACGATCCAGCTGTGTAGAACCGTCCACGTTTCACGGTTTTTTATAGAATTAGTTGTGTAGAAGTGTCCCTATTGGGGTGATTAGATGTGTGGAGTCATCCGCTTTGCCTGTTTTAGTTGTGTAGAAGTGTCCCGTTTGTTGCTTCTAGTTGTGTAGAACCGTCCACTCCTTTTGCTTTAGTTGTGTAAAAGCGTCCGGTTTCACTTGTCAGCTGTGTAAAACCGTCCACCCGTTAATGAAGGGAATAGGTAATCCCTGTTTTTTTTATATGTCGGTATATCAGTGAAATAAAAGAGAGAAATTTTTAAATAAAAGGTATCGGCTGTGTAAAACCATCCACCAAAATACATAATAAAGACCTAAACTCCTAACCCCTTTAAATATCCCCAAAGCGATAACATAGAAATGACTGGGAAAATAAATTTTCCCTTCACATGCCCTATACGTACTTTCGGAAAAAGATTTTTCGGAAGTATGTGTTGATTTTCACGTTTTTTTATATGATTGGAAGGCGGTTCTGTTCATCTTCTGTATCCGAATTAGTTTTTCAGGGCGTTCCCTTCTGACCGGGCTATTCGTTGCAAGTCCTCGTTACCCTCCAGGCTTTTCCCTGCTATCCCTAACGCTCTACGCTCCGGCTATGCCGGAAGAGAGGTATGATGATTTTTTCCTGAACTGATAGGAACATTGCGAAGGTAGGCGTGGCCGGAACGCCCGATATTGAAAAGCCAAATCTCCATCCTCCCATTCCGGGAGGTAGTATTTACCAGTTCAATCCCGTTCTGATCCGTCTTTCCCGCTTTCTCTTCAATGCACTGTTCCCAATCAGTTGAGGAAAAATTTATGGTTGGGGCGACAAGCGATGTTTGCGAGTATTAATCTTTTAATTTTTGGCAGTATGAAAACGAAGAGAACCGTATTTGAAGTGAATGACGTTTATCGGGTGATGGAAAACAGCGAGTTGATTTATACCTTGACGAACAGTGAGAAACTGAAACGTGAAGAATATAAGTATGAACAGATGGAAATAGAAGGATTGTGCTTGTCTGATGTACTGGAAACACTAACACCCAGCCGTAAAAAAGTCGCTTATGCGGCGATTGAGCTATATAAACGGCTGAAAGAAGGGCAAGTTGAAAGTCCTGCGCTTTTATCCAGCAATAATGTTTATAAAATGATGCATCCTGTTTTGTGCGATATAGCTACTGAAGAGATGTGGGTGCTGTTGCTGAACAGTTCGTCCAAACTCATCCGTAAAGTCCGTATCTCATGCGGCGGGATAAATACCGCCCCTGTGGATATACGGGTTATCATGAAGCAGGCATTGTATTATAACGCCGTATCTTTTATCATGGTACATAACCACCCATCAGGAGCACGCAAGCCCAGCAGTGCGGATGACCGCTTGACGGAAGCAGTTAAAAAAGCCGCTGAAACATTAGACATCCGTTTGGTTGACCATGTGATTGTGGCAGGCAATAACTATTATAGCTATGCGGACGAGGGAAGATTGCAAAATAGGTAAGGTGGACGGGAGAAATCCCGTCTGCCCGGGATTTCGGCTTCGGGGTTCTTTTTTGGCAGTCACCCCAAAAAAGAACCAAAAAAATGCTTCCCGGACTATCGGATGCGACATCGTAAAATACGCAAAGACGTGGCTTTTCAGAATAAATACATATCTTCGCGCCAAAGGTGATCGGAATGAATGTATTTTCTACTTTTGATACAGGCGTTATGGTGGCTCTCTTACTGGGCATTGAGTTTCTTAGAAGTGATATCCGAACGATTCTCTATTGTAAAAGGAATGATCCCAGGATTCTTAAGAGTTGCTTATATACGCTGCTTATATTATTGACCAGCCTTTATTCTATTGTGGCCGGAGCCATGCTTCATCCGGAACCCGTACCTGTTTATGAGTTGATACCCGGTTTTCAATATGGGGTTTATGGCTTTTCTTTTTCGTTTATATTGCTCGCTGTTGCATGTCTTTATCGTAAAACATTACCTTTTGTCCTTTTGGGCTACGCTATGATATATGTGATCGGTGTATTGATACCACTACTTAGGTATGTAGTGTCTATGATGGATTATTTCACTCGCACAAGGGTATAGCAGGTTAATTTCTTGATTGTATCGGATTGCCCTTTCTGTGGGCTGCCTCCCCCGGCTTCTTTCCTCCGATCCGAGTCCGGCTTTTTGCTCGGCAAAGGTTTCGGGATTCCGCAAATGGCAAGTTACGGCCATGCGCCTTTACTGTATGGAAAATAACGATGAAGAAGTGTCTTCCCGACATTTTCCATAAGTGAAACTTGGCTTATTGCTTGCAATCCAGACCTTGATATGCCGAAAAAAGGCTCAGAACTCAGATGGGGAATGACATCAAAAAAAAGGTCGGCTGACCAAAGACCTTCCCGATACAAAAAATGAAAAGGTCTTGAATCTAGCTGAAGAATAAATCAGATGTTCAACTTAAATAATGCTAATATGGAAAATTTGATTACACAAATCAACAAAGAGAGATTGGTTAATAGCGACACAGCTCTTATGATGAAGGAATTATACTATTACGTGCCTTGTGAGTATTGGTATGACAAACAGGATAGGCTACGCACCGATATTGAGGGAAGGAATACCCCGATGTATATGTGCGAGTGCCCGACACTGGCAGCATGTATCCAATGGATGATACAGACTCGTGAATATACGTTTCAAACAGAACAAAACGTGGCGGTCTGGCATGTGGTTGTGAGGGCTGGAGATTATGTGTTGTATGACTCCGAAAGTAATGCGGACGCTTTTTGTTGTTTGGAAGAAGCATTGGAAAAAGCGGTACAGGAGTGCATGGAGTTATTGTATTAAAATTAAAAAAAATCAGTCCCCGTGAAGGGGACTTTCCTATAATCTTGCTGAGAGGTGGAATTGCAGACGATCTTTGAGAATCATCTTTGAAGGATGGGCAGAGGTTTATTCGTTATTTGTTATTTTTGTTCTCGGATTTCAGCGCAATTCCATTCCTTCTTAATAGGCGATATACTGTTCCGCTACTGCCTATGTTTAATATTTTCTGTATCTCCCTTACCGGCGTTCCGGATTCATAGAGTTGGATGCAGCTTTTCTGCTTGGCGATGTTGTTTTTGTTGATAAGTGTCTTTCTGCCGAATTTGACACCTTTTTCCTTGGCGATTCTTCTGCCTTCTTGGGTTCTCTCATAGATAAGGTCTCTTTCAAACTGAGCGAAAGCACCGAGAATGTTGTTCATCAGTTGGCCGATTGCGCCTTCCGTACTGATGTTGTCTTGCAGTGAGGTGAATTGGATGCCCCTATTCTTGAAATCTTCCAATAGCGTAAGGATATTCTTCAGCGAACGGCCAAGCCGGTCCAGCTTATATACGACAAGTGTGTCGCCTTCCCGGAGAAAGCTCAGGCAGGCATCCAGTTCCGGGCGGTTTTGTTGACGTCCGGTCATTTTCTCAGAGAAGATTTTCTCGCATCCGGCAGCCTTCAACGCTTCCAGTTGCATATCCAGATGTTGTTCCTTGGTGGAAACACGGGCATATCCTATTTTCATCCTGTTTTCGTATTTAAATGTGTAATGAAGGTTTTAATTCTTCACTTTTTCAAATATGAAGACATTAATTCTTCATATTCCTCACGGCTGTATTGGTTGAACCCCTTTTGCTTCATTGCCAAAAGAAGCCTTTCCAGTTCTCCGATAGTCACTACCTGTTTGCCGATAACGGTAAATTGTTCCCATTCTCCCTTTTCGTTGAGCAGGTATTCCCGGTGTGCAAAACAGTAAAGAGAACCATCGATGTCATTCCGTTTCTGCCATTGACGCAGGTGCTTCAAACTGGTGAAATCACGGGTGACAGTACGTGGAATGGGAACCAATACGTCAATTTCCATCTTGAATTTTATATTCTCTTCCGCTTCTCGCATGGGTGATTAGCTTATTTCATAATACATCAATTATCGTATGGGCAGGAAGTTCCAGTTTGGAGAAAGCAAACATTTTCTTGCCCAAATCCTTTAGCGATGCCCCAATATGATATACTTCCGTATTATCAATGATTAAGAAGCGGTCATGACTACTTTTGTAGGTTCTAGCTTCAATGGGAGGATATTGGTCATTGTGTTTGTTTAAATCAAGTTGGAGCTGTGCGTTTATTTTGTGTATAAATAGTAGCTGATACTCCACTGTTTCGTTTGCTCAACATGAGTAACACGGATTCATCTACATAGTTGTCGATAAGCACAAGTGAGCATTTGGCAGACTTTATTAAATCTGTAGCAAACTTATACGCATCGAATATCTGACCGTCAAAGAATATACCTTCCACCGGAGGCAATGAGGTGCGTACAAAGAAGTCTATCTTTGCATCATGTTCAGCAATGGTTTTCTCTATTTGGAAGAATCTATTGTTCATTCTATATTCCATGTCATTGAGCCGTTGGTTTATAGAATAACCTTTCAATAAATATTCTTTTAAAATTTTATTTGCCCATTGCCTGAATTGCGTACCTCTTACGCTTTTAACTCTGTATCCAACTGAAATTATTACGTCTAGACTAAAGAACTTGACAGGCTTATCGGAATTAGCAATGTGCAAAAAATGCACATTGCTTTTCTCTTCCAATTCCTTTTCCTTAAAAACATTATTTATATGTTTGGTAATAACGGTTCTGTCACGTTGAAAAAGTTCTGCTATCTGCGCTTGTGTGAGCCAAACGGTTTCATCTTCTAAACGTACTTCCAACCTTACAGCTTCATCCGGTTGGTATAGTATGATTTCTCCTTGCTTCTCCATTATATGTTTCGCTTTTATTATATTGTTGCAAATGTACGAAAAAGAAACGTTATAAAGTCTGTTTTTTCCGTAAGTATTACCTTAAAAATTTGTTCCCTTTTTATTTTAATAAAACAGAAACATTCTGCTGTTTTAAAAATCAGTTATCTGTTTGCTATTCATAGTTAGGGTATCAAATAACTAAAATTCAAATGGAAACGCAAATCTATATTTTATGCAGATTTGTTTGTTAGAAGCGGAGAAAAGGACACAAGACATGATAAGAATCATAGGTCGGGGAGCGCCGCACGGCAAGGGGGGCACTAGCCTCCCGACGAGTGCAGCCGTTGGCCGGGTTATCGGTGAAAATGGAAAAAAGTTGGCTTTTCTTTTGGTATTGTTATAACTTTGTCTATATTTGTGTTGTGATAATCAATTTTAAAGTTATAACATTATGGTAACAAACATTATTCAGATTGGAAACAGCAAGGGGATAATACTTCCTTCCGAGATATTGAAACAGTTGCGTTTGTCCTTGAAATCGGCTGTGAGCATTTCTTTGGACGGGAACAATATTGTGATAAAGGCACAACCACGGCAGGGATGGGCGGAAGCTGCCAAACGTGCCCATGAGAATGGGGATGATGAGTTGCTTATCCCTGATGTGTTTGAGGATGAAAAGTTTGAGGATTGGACATGGTAGAACAGTATGGAGTGTATTGGGTAGAGTTAGACCCTACCCGTGGGGGTGAAATGGCAAAGACACGGCCATGTGTTGTTGTAACTCCTTCAGATTTGAATATGTACCTTACAATAGTAGTCATTGCTCCGATAACCTCCACCATAAGGAACTATCCTTACCGGGTTCTGTGTTCTGTAGCCGGGCGTGATGGGGAGATAGCCACGGATCAGATTCGCACGGTGGACAAAAGCCGGCTGAAAAGAAAGATTGGAGATTTGAATTTCAGTGAGATAAAAAGACTGAAGGAAGTGTTTCATCAAATGTTCTGTGAATAATGGAAAGTGTGCAAATAACAGGTTATGTAGCGTATTCAAAAAAGATATTATGAAGCCAACTACTTATATTAATTGGGACGGTCTGAAAGACATTCCATTCTTCTACTGCGATACAAAGGAAGATGAAGAAAACAAGGATTTCGACATCTATTACCAGGGCAAGCTGGTGTTGCATGACTACAACCATTGCGGACACTACCTTTACACTGCTGCGCTGCTGTTCAGTAAAATCAGAAACATTACAGCCGACTGGGTGAACCTGCATAACCTTTGGATTCTGCGTGATTGCGTGCGCGAGAATTACAATCACGGCATAGGAGTGGACGACCTTATTTTCGGAGAGAATTTCGATGGCAAGAACCTCGATACACTCACACCGCTTACCAAGAAACGCTTTGATTATTTGTGTAAGCGGATTAAGGAACTTGACCCATACGCAACAATTTAACACTTCATTGGGCGAAGGCAGGGCTTGCTGCGGATGCCAGACTTTAAATAATCCATTGGATTAATTATCTTTGCACGCTAATTTTCAAATTATAAAGAAATGACTAAATCGGAAATCGTAAAGGAAATATCTGCCAGAACCGGCATCGACGGCAAAGCGGTGCTTGCTGTTTTGGAAGGATTCATGAACGAGGTAAAGACTTCGTTGGGTAAGGAGGAAAATGTCTATCTTCGTGGATTCGGTAGTTTCATAGTGAAGAAGAGAGCGCAAAAGACAGCTCGGAATATCTCTAAGAATACTACTATGATTATTCCGGCTCATAACATACCGGCATTTAAACCGTCTGACGAATTTTTGAAAATGGTAAAACAACAGAACGCATAATAGGTAAACACAATGAAAGATCAGTTACGATTATTGAGAGACTGTATCAATAATGATCGTCCGGCAGTTGTCTTTCAGGGAGACGATTTTTGCGCTCCTGAGATTTTGGAAGCAGCAAAAGAAATTTATCGTAAACATGGTTGTTCCGAAGAATTTCTTTTTGACTGGCAGCTGCTTATCAATGAGGTGAAGGCTTACCAGTTAGAAAGTCCGGCAACTGTCAAATTGCCGAAACTCTCCCCGACAGAAACGGAACTGGTGCGGGAAGAGATGACTAAACGCTAAAAAATATTCTCGTTTAATACGCACCTTTTATTCTTCAGGCAGCGTATTGAACGGGATGGGATTAAAATGTTGGCGAACCTGCTTTTTTCGAAAGTTCCTGCCAATAGTTGAAGTCACTCGGTGAAAGATGCTCTTGCATCCAGTCACGCATACCAATATCGTTTCTTTCGTTCACATATCTCGTAAACGGAATCATTGTCTTACATGCTTCAAATCCAAGCATTCTCATATGGCGTGAAATGTTGGGAGGAAGACCTTCCAACCACTCTTTATAATACATTATCAATCTGTTTTCTTGGATTGGAACCGCTTGTTGGTGGTAAATATAGCTGGCGTTTCCGATTCTAATATCTCTGGCCTTATTTTCCCGTTCTTCTTCAGGTAGCCGACTTAAATATTCAGCTTGTGCTATTCTGCATTTGGAGTTTGGATGTTCCATGGTATTTTATATAATTAAGACTCTTCAATGATACGGTTCATCAAATCACATATTTTTTGGCAGCTATGACGGTCTGCGCAAGCAGGATAGGGGCATTTCTCAAAGGATGCCTGATTATCCGTAACTATGAAACCTCCGGAACGACGTACATAACTTACCGGATGAAAATAAATATCTTCCTTTTTCGGCCTATAAGTACATAGTCTTATAAGGCTGTTCAGCTCTTTGCAAATTTGCTCACATTTTTCTTTGGGATAATGTGGCAAATCACTGAATGCTTCGTAGGGGACAAAGGCAAATGCTTTGTCATCCCACATGACAGGTGTGTAATTCTGTACCATTTGTTATTTGGAATAAGGATGGCTGGCAGATTCCGTATTTCTGTATCAGTTAGGTAATCCGTCACTATTTAAGTGCGCCTGGGCAAACTCCCGGAGGTTCGTTTCGGCAATGCACTTTTCATAAATCTCATCCAATACTTCTTGCATATTTTCTACTTTATTGAATTTTAAGGGGCTGCCGTTTGTTGCGGCTTGCCTTTCCAGTTGTTCGATGATACTGGGAAATATCCCACGCAATAAACCGACGGTAGCTACGGCTGTAGCTGGTTCTACCTCTATTGTAATCTTTTTCTTTTCCATATCGTTGTATTATGTTATCAAAAGTAATAATTATTAGGATATTGGTAAGCATTTCTTCTGAAAAACTTTTTAAAGATATTGTTTTAAGATGACATACTGTGTTTTTGCGTTCACGCAGTATTCTTTCCCACCCTCCCCTTCATCGGAATGACTGTTCTCATTTCCGCTTTACCCGTAGTCATCCGCTATGCGGCTGATTATGGGCAAACCAGAAAAGAGAAGTTCCAAACGCGGGCGGGATTGCAATGGTCATCATCCGGAGCTTCGGCATTGCCGAAACAACCTCCTTCTTCCGTATTGCAGCCCCGTCCTTTTACCGTTTGTCCCGGCAGTCCGTTGCTAACCCGTTCCCCCCTGCCACTTGTGGCAGGGAGATAGGAATACGGTTTTGCAGGCAAAACCGTATGGCTTGTTTTACTTTCCGTACTGCCCTTTTCCTAGTTTTCTGCCTCCCTTAATGTGCGTTTTTCATAGCCCCATCTGAGACCCTTTGTTTTTGAACGGCAAATTTATTTCGGTGGATGGATACGAAAGAGTTCCGGTCTTCGCCCTTTGTCCCGAAAAAAATAACGCCGGACGGCTTCGCTGTCCCCAACATTTTTTGTCGTCCAAAACTTTTCTTAATCCCTCCTTCCTTATTGTTGTGTGCCGTAAAAAAAAGGCTCATAAACTCAGATGGGGCATGAAAGCTCAAAAAAAAGTCGGCAGAAAGAAAAGGCCATCCCGGAAAGGGGTTTTAAAAAAAGGTCTTTAAATCTAGCTGAAGCATAAAATTAGAAGTTTAACAATCCCAAAAAACAACGAGTTATGTCACGAGTACACTATTTAGAAGGAGATTATGAACAGTTAGTTATTAATGAAACGATAGACGGTCTTTTTTCCAGTTATCGTATAGACCGCAATTCATTGCCAAAAGGATTTTTCCTTTATGAGATTAGATGGGATGACAGCTTATCTTCATTGGCAGAGATTAGCCCCTCTGTGGTGGTGAATCATGCAGGTTCATTCATTACAAAGTCACCCCTTGAATTTGATGCAAACAATAGCATACGGATAACCTATACCAATTTTATCGAGTTCTGCCAGTTTGGTGAGTGGGCTTATGAGAAACTGGCTGTATTGGATTGTAATTCCGGTAATGTTGCGGTGATAAGCCCAGACAGGAGATTGCAGACCACTGAAGAGATTGAGATTTTTTTGAGTGGGCATTGTGGCTATCATCTGAGTGAGATTAATTGGATGGTGATGAAAGGCGATGTGCTGTTTTTGAACGAGAACGATTTTTAATGAGTATAACCGTAACTGCCTCTTGGAATGGGGCAATTACATAAAATATTATAAGTATGAAGTGGATAGATAAGATGGTAGAACGCATTACCCGAAAAGAAACTGCTTTAAATGACCACTTTTGTGTAAATCGGCATACGGTTGTATGTCAGAGTGGTATGACTGATTATGTTTCTGTAACGATTGATAATACCGATGGTTTTGATTTCGATTTTTGGACAAAACAACTTTGTTTTGAGAAGGACTGTAAATATCGCTCGGAGATAAAAGCGGCTTTTGATAAAATCTATGGCACAAGGAATATAGAATGTTGTGAATAATGAAGTCAGAAAAGTATGATACCAAAGGAGATAATGAAACTTTATGAAAAGCTTGCTTTCAGTCGGGGATATGAAGAAGCCTTTCGGGATTTTTTGGATGTTTGTCTTTACTATTTGTCTGTCGGGATGTTGGCGGAGGATTATCGTAGAGTGGAAAAAAGATATAAGCCATATGAAATGGAACTTTTTGTTCAAATGTTTTATAGGGTGTCTGAATATTCGGAAGGATTTTGCGATGTCTTGGGAGATATGTTCATGGAGTGTGTCAGTCATGGGAATAACGAACAGTTCTTTACCCCGATACACGTTGCTGATTTGATGGCATGTATGGGGGGAAATAGGCTGAAACCTAAACAGTCGGTCTGTGATTCGTGCTGTGGTTCCGGCAGGATGCTACTTTCCGCTGTAAAAAAATGTGCGGAAGAGAATGATGGAGGAAGGCTTTTTTGTTATGGCTCGGATATAGATTTGATTTGTGTAAAGATGACCGTTGTCAATCTGATGATGAATAGCGTACCCGGTGAAGTCGCATGGATGAATACATTGACAATGCAGCATTGGAGAAGTTATCATATAGATTTACAGCTGATAGCCGGAGTATGGTTGCCTATTTTAAAGATAACGGAAGCAGGTGACACTTCTTTTATTAGGAAACTTGAAAATGCAATGGAGGATAATTCTGAATTGAAGAGGTCGATTCAGAGCAACGCAAGGGCTACGCAGCTGACTTTTGATTTTTGACAAGATAAATATGTAAAAAGGATTTTGGTATGAAAGCAATAAGAACAAAAGAGGTGAATGAGAACGTCAAAGCGGCGAACAGTTGTTTGCGTAAAGCGAAATGGCAGGCTAAGGAATTGGCTGTTTTTACAGGTGAAGTAGTGCGTCTGATGGATAAGGAAGGGCATTCTCTACAAGGGTTCTTTAATCGGGTGGAGTTTGTTCTGGTGGACGGCACTATTAAATTCCGTGTAGTTATAAATCCTATTCTTGAATGTGAGAACTGTATAATGGCTTCTTGCCATGAAGACTATCTTTATGAGGTGGTCTCGGTGGAAAAGTTTACCTATAAAAATTATAGGTATCATTTGTAATGATATTGTATTTTAATGATTATAAACTGATTTATATTATAACAATGATGGGCAAAATTAATAATATTCCCGTTTTGAATGAAGATGTTATTCGTTTGGTTGTACTCAATGAGGAAATTATTGGGTATATCTATCCACGAAGGACTTCTTATGTGGTGGCATTGGAGATAAAGCCGGGACGTACTACCTCTTTGGCTACATCTGTCAATAAACAATGCATGGTTTTGTTGAGTGATAAGGTTCGTTTGGCCACGGAACAGGATTTCGATGATTTTCATATATGCTTTGATGGTTTCAGAAATAACACTATGTATTGTTATAATCAGGGAACGGAACCTATATACCTTCAATGAAGCACATTCTCCCTTCTTTTGGATTAGGGAAGGGAGGGTATTTTGCTGTCCGCTACTTTTTGGCAAGCACCCCAAAAAAGTAGCAAAAAACGCTTGGAGTTACTGGTAATCCCATTAATTTGCGTTCACGCAGTATTCTTTCCCACCCTCCCCTTCATCGGAATGACTGTTCTCATTCCCGGTTTACCCGTAATCATCCGCTATGCGGCTGATTATGGGTAAACCGGAAAAGAGAAGTTCCAAACGTGGGCGGGATTGCAATGGTCATCATCCGGAGCTTCGGCATTGCCGAAACAACCTCCTTCTTCCGTATTGCAGTCCCTTCCTTTTACCGTTTGTCCCGGCAGTCCGTTGCTAACCCGTTCCCCCCTGTCACTTGTGGCAGGGAGATAGGAGTATGGTTTTGCTTGCAAAACCGTATGGCTTGTTTTACTTTCCGTACTGCCCTTTTCCTTGTTTTCTGCCTCCCCTAATGTGCTTTTTTCATAGCTCCATCTGAGATCCTTTGTTTTTGAACGGCAAATTTATTTCGGTGGATGGATACGAAAGAG
>NZ_QROH01000016.1:0-48961 GCF_003474285.1 Bacteroides sp. AF39-11AC
TTATTATTCAATAGAGTTAACGCAGCATCTACAAAAATATGTGCTTCCAATTCAATATTAAATTTATTAGCAGGTTTCTCCATATCTTCACGATAAAATAAATTATACTGCAAGGCATGCACTAATTCCTCCCTCAAAGCACCGGCTCCTATAGCTACATCACTTTTGAATGAAATAGAATTATCCGTTTCAAACCGTGCACCCGAGTTAATATCAGGCTTTATCTTAAAATCAATTTTGGTCTTAAGTGCCAAATCATCCAATAACTTCTTGAAGATTGGACTTTTCTTAACCTCAGAGACTGCCGTTTCCAATTCTTGTTTCTCCAATTTTGATAAGGTTGAACCACTCCCATATAGTTTATCTACATTAGGAGTTACTGATCCCTGATGATGGTTATCATCAGGATTTTCTGGTTCCGGATTTCCAGCTCCACCCGGCGGATAAGGATTATTGGGATCCACTTTACCATCATCCACAAATTCACATTCCCGATAACACCTTTCATATGGAACAAGATCACAATATGTAACTGTATCATAAATAAGCCCAGTTTCCATATCACCCCCAACCAATACATATTCATCATGACAATTATAGCTATATTCTGTGGTACAAATATCGTGACACACCTGTTGCACACCACGCGTAGAAACGAAAGATTCTGCCTGCGTATTGCAGGAAGGCGAAAGATAGCCTACTATTTTACCATCAGAATATCTCCAGCCATTGATAAAGGAACCGTTAATAGCATAGAATAAAACCAAGCCATCATAATCAGGCTCACGATATAAATAGCTATTTTTTGTCATGTTTCTAGTATTTTTCAAATAATCGTAGGAACCTACGAATATCATCACAAAACTACGTATTTTACCGGTTATCTTATCTTTCAGCACCACCATTCTTGTCGTATTACAGATATAATCAACCTTTGTACAAGGGTCTCAATGTAAAGCTGTTTCCGAATCGATAATCAAGTGTACTCCATTCGTCAGAATAGGAGTTTCCACGGTTTCAAATCGCCCCCAAGAACTCGTTTTAGCTCCTTCCCAATCAGGCTTTACAGGCAATTCTTTCCCATCCTCCTCACAGGTACGTGTCATTACTATTGGAGCATACTGACTATCATACCATTCTCGGGCTACTGATACGGTTAGTTCGTCCGTAGGCGTATCACCGTCGTGCAGCATTTGTTCTGTACAGGCTAACAACGTACCCAACACACCTATGTATATCAGAATACGCCATTTTTTCCATTTTTCAATGTGTTTCATGCGTTTTTCATTTTTTAATTAAACATTATCTTAACTCATCTTCGAAGATTTTATTTAAATCACGGTGCAAATAGAAAGTAGTAAAATCGTATACCTTAACTTTCTCGGTCAGTAGTTCGTGAGCTATTGCTACAGCCTCCTCCTTCCTACCTATTTCATTATACAGAAAAGCTAGTTTTGCACGAGGGGTTTGTAATGTAGGCACCATATAAGCAGCCAATATATATGTCTCTTCAGCTTCTTTCCATTTTTCTTGTTCTTTCAAATAATCTCCTTTCATCAATAATAATCCGGGAGAAGGAAAACGTTGTTCTAAGAGATGCTGTACATAAAGATACTCACTCTCCTGATGACCTTTTCTCAGCACTTGACAGTAGAAATAAGCAAATCCAATATCATCTATCATTTCTTTTTTAAACCTTATAAAAACATCTGGTTGAGCCGCAATATCACGAAAAGAATGAAACTGCAAAATAGTGTATAAGCCATGATAAGCTTTCCACTTCATCAAAAGCCGTTCACCTAAAAATGGAGCTGTACAACACAGACCTATTACCATAATTTTCTGAAATAAACGATTCATAGACAAACCGCGTTCATTTTCTGTTTCTTTATTCAAATAGCAGGCCATTGCTATAACCAAGAGCGTAAGTACAGGAAACACTTGATCCGGATAGGCAAACATGCCCCATGACACAATTCCCACTATAACTGATTTAGTTATGATAGATACAGCATCCCTCTTTGGGGGAGGCAGAAACGCCCAAACGACAAATGTTAGATAAACAAAAAATCCCATCAATCCATGTTCTACTGCCACACGCAACAGCTCATTAAAAGCTAAATGAGTACTTCCTGCTAGTTTTTTTTCTGAAAGAGAAGTGGATGATTTCATATAATCAGCTTGATAATACAGATAATTTGCTGCAAATCCTCCCTTACCAAACCCTAAAACAGGTCTATCCTGTATCATTTTCCTACTAATTTTCCACACCAACAAACGTCCGTCAGCCGATTGTGGTTTTAATGTATATAGTATTCCGATAAATACCGGAAGCAGAATCATAATTCCAAGAATATAAAACAACCGTACATTTTTCTGTTTGATAAATACAAATTTTATGTATAAACTATAAAGCACAGAAACCAACAAAGCCATATAAGCCGCTCTAGCATAAGTCAATATCAAAAGAGGTAGGGAAAAAATCACGATCAACGCCATACCGACAAGCAACATGCGACGTTTCTTCAAGTAATCATAGAATATTATAAAGCCATTTAATGCCACCCCTAATAACAGACTAAGTATTATAGCCAGAACTGCCGGATTATGAAATGGCCCTGTCATAGAAAAATAGATACTGTAGGAAGGTATATATTCAAAGAATTGCAGATACCCCCAACCAGTAAGCCATATTAGTGCAACAAGAGTACATTTAAATATAGTAATATAAGATATGTACCTCAAGAAACGAATAGCCACGAACAAAGTTAGCAAACACAAGGCACCGATGTTCCATAAAGCATCCATATGATGAAAATCAAGCATGTAAAACAGCAAAAAGCACCAACAAAATATATCAATCTTATGGATCCTGAACTCACTTTTATAAGTTAAAGAAAGTAGCAAGCCTACTATGAGAGATATTGCCGATACACCAAAAACAGCAGACATTCTCGTAAAGCCAAATATATCAGAAGGGAAACCGGACACAGATAGTATAACGATTACCCCCACCAATATTGAAACTGAAATATCTATTTTACTTTTCACTTTATACATTACCTTACCACCATTTATGATTGCCGTCTTCTTGGGTAAAAATGCGAGTTTCTTGACCTTTAGTTTTATTTTTCAATAGTAATAACGTGTTTCTAGGAACTTGATCATACTTCATTATATAAGAACTGTCTCCATACTTTTCTCCTAAAGACACCCAACCTCCATCGAAATAAAACAATTCATACAATTCTCCTTTATTGATACCGTTATCATCATTATACGGTGCATACACTATACGTCCTATCTTTTCCTTTCTCTTGAACTGCAAGCCAACCCATCCATCAGATGGAACCGGCGCATCAAAAAATGTCAGCATATCATGATCAAATGCCATATATTTATCACGTCCATTATTATACCAGCTTCCATCCGTACCAATAATTTCACCTTCTATCTGTTCATTCTGTTCATTATACACTTCCAATTCTGCAAGATAAACATTCGAATTCGGAGCTGATACATATCTGAACGCTGTAGCCTCTACTGGCCTCTCAAGTACTACCGATGTCGGAGCTAACGTTGCCGGAAAATCGACGATAGTATAAATATCTGTAAAGTTATTCGCATTCCCTGTTGTTGCTATCTGAAACTTCCCTCCTATGGTTCTATTCTTCGCCAATTCATAGACATTTTCTTTATCTGGATATTTCCTTTTCAGGTAAACAGAGGTCAATTTACTTTTATCAGGGTTGAACCACTTAACGCTCCCATTTTCTTCCACTATAAATGGATTTGATGCAGGGTATATTTCCCCTTGATGAAAGTAAGTTATTAAATAAGCATTTCCTTTAGCAACCTTTTTAAACTTCACTTTTTGGTTTTCAATCTTTCCCCAAGCTACAGGAACCCAATCCTGATTATCAAAAACTGATAAATATGCATACTTTTTAGCAGCAGGAGGTGACACAGATAGTTTTATCTTAATATTTACCGGTTCAAAATACAAATCCGACACATCCTTTAAATGACTATCTTTAAATAAGGCAGGAATCTCTTCCTCTGGTTTATGGCTTGCCAAAGACTCGCTTTGCTCACTATACATTCTTCTATAAACTTTGGCCAGACCATCCCTCAGTTGCAGACTGGAAATATGTTGGCCAAAAGGAACTTTATCGTGATACAAGAATGGAATCTGATAGTCCGATCCCACTAATACACACCAACCATGCCCCAAACTCCTTTTAGCCCATTGAGGAGTAAAGTCAATAGCTATCGGGATACCAATGCCTCTTAGAGAATAAGTAGTTAATGCCTGTAACTCCTTACAATCACCAAGACCAAACTTTGAATAAAGTAAGGATGATGGAGGAAGATCAGGAATAATAGTTGTATAAAAAAAATCTTTTCTTGCAGAATTCTGGAGCAAATAATTGCATATACTAGAGTCACACATATTTTTTTGTGCAAATATCTCAAGACATACCCTCATACTATCTCTGTATGTTTTCATCCAATCCTCTACTCTTTCTGTTCCAATCCTATATGGCAAAACATATTCACAAAAATCCTCAAAATTCAAATCTTTGCACCAAGGATACGTTAATGCTTCAAAACACATATCAATATGATGTATCAATTGGTCAGCCGTAATATGTTCCAAATCATACTTCATCAACGCTCTTCCCTTTAATATTTGCCTATTAAGTACCCAGCTTAAGCTATCAATATTCGACATAAAATCATTTACGACATAATCTTCCACTTGATATAAAGAATCTATAATATGAAAATATCTGTCACCATAAACATAATCCCTATAGTAGTAACCTTTCATATTTTCAATCAAAAAAAGTGCGGCTTTATATTTAAGAGCATCCTCTGGTTGCTCAGAATAATGTTCCAATACTTTCTCCAATTCAGCTCTATTATCTTTAGACAAAGCCAATGCTTGCTCCAACTTATAATTTCTCGAACAAGAATTACAAATTGACAGAACAATAATAAGTAATAAAACATTTCTCATATACTAAAAATACAGATGTGAAAAACTACTTATACAAACGAGCCCACCTACACGGTTAATCATTTCAAAGACGCCACATCAATCACCAACTGGCTATTATCCGTAATATAAGTATTAGTAAACTTAATTTTGTCGTTTAAACGAACCTTAAATTCAACTGTAGCATTTCCTAAAATAGTACCTGCTTTATTATCCAGTAAGATTTCGAAGTTCAGTGTCGATTTATTCACTACTTTAACTAATGCCTGATTACCATTCACTTCCTTCACCTCATATGCCAGGCAAGCCTTTACCAAAGCAGTCAGATTCTTTTCAGCTCCAATCAGAATATCCCCAAATTTCACCACAGAGCGTCCGGCAAATAATGCTTCTTTCACCCCTTCATGTGAACGTTCTTTGGCGAAGATTATAGTCATCGGACCATATTGCTTATCAGTACGATAGGTCTGTTTATACACACCATGAATATCAGTATTACCCATATACGTCAGGTTATACTCCTTGCAATAGTTGAAAGCTTTCGGATAATACTCAAAGCCATTCACCAACTCCACACCATGTATTTTCTTCTGCTTAATCAGGTCTTTATGAACCTTATAAATAGTACTCGTGTCATTCGGCCATCCGGGATGATTCCACATGATGAAAGCACCTTGCTCCAAAGCATTATCAATTGCTACCAACGGATCTTCTACATCCAAAGCATTTGCATCCTTCAAAAAAAGAGCATTGATATGTCCCAATGGCTTGGAACGGGTTATTTCAGCACCCGGTATCACGACCAGATTAGAACTCTCCTCTACTGTCTTCGCCCGTCTATAAGACTCATTATGGTCAGCCGTAATGAATTTGTTCGGACGATATTCAATGTGGTCCGTTATAGCAATCACATCCAGTCCACGGATAGCACCCTCCCATACCCGGTTTTCCGGCTTCACATCTCCATCTGAAAAAATGGTATGAGTATGAAAATCACACTTCAAAGTTTTATAACCGTCTACATCAGGAATATAGACATATTCTCCCGAATAAGGCTGTTGTGCCTCCGGAACCTTCACTACATCCAGGCCCTGCAGTTGTGCAGAGACCTGGAAAGTGAAAGTCGATAAAAAAGCTAAGGATAAATATAACTTTTTCATTCTTTTGTTATTTTGCAGATTTTTACTTCGCCGGAGTAATCTTCACGAAAGTAACTCCATGATAAGGTACTTTTGTCTGGAAACTACCATTTACTTCTCCCAGATCTTTCTGTCTCCACAAATCGCGAACCATTGCTTTACCATCAATACCGAGCTGTTTCAAATCAAAATTAAAGTCATACTCACGCATTTGCATAGCTTCAGCATCATCCTGATCCCAAAGAATAAAGTAAGGATCTACATGGAAGAAACCTACTGCATAGGAACCATCATGCAACTTCTTAGACCAGATCTGTCCATTCTCTACTATCCTTTTCTTAGCAGGAGCTACCATCGGGTCCTGGCTAACAGAGATCACTTCATTATTAGTAAGCAGATTCAGCGTAAAATCATCAATATTCGCCATATCACAACCTATCAGCAAAGGAGCAGAAAGAAGACACCATAAAGAAATATGGGAATATTGTTCATCTGCAGTCAGGTAAGAATCATGCACTTTAGTACCCCAGGCTTGTCCCAATCTACCAACTACCAACATATCAGGATCACTATTCCGTCCCGGAGCTGTAGATTCAGCACACACATCCTGGAAAGTACCGATAGCTGTTACTACATTCCATTCATCCGTAATATCACGTGTGGTACGCCATTGATTACCACCGGCTTCCACAGCCCAATTCCATACGTTGGGAGCTCCGTAACCTACACAATAAACGATGTCACGATTTACTTTATCCAATGCCTTACGCATCACGATATACGGTTCCTGAATTGTTTTCTCTTCAGAATCCTTTTCTATTTCCAAATAACCGCAATAGTCATATTTCAGGTAATCTACACCCCAACCGGCCCAGGTTTTAGCATCAATTTCTTCATGCTGATAACTACCTAAGTGACCACCACAAGTAGTAGCACCCGGAGAAGAATAAATACCGAATTTCAGACCCAAGCCATGAATATAGTCTGTCAATTCTTTAAAGCTGGGGAATTTTTCATTAGGAAGAAGTTCACCTTGTTTAGTGCGTTCCGCAGCTTCCCATCCATCATCAATATTCACGTATTCCCAACCGTAAGAGTGCAGTTTTTCATTCATCATACGGGCAGCATCACGTACTTTTTCATCGTTTACAGAAAGTCCCCAGCAATTCCAGCTATTCCAACCCATTGAAGGAGTTAAAGCAATCTCATCACCGATTTTGATCGTCACTTCTTTTACTGCTGTACCTTTATCATTGGTAGCCTTCAACTGTACCTTATATTCACCTTTCGTTGTAGCTTTACCTGTGATATGTCCATTAGCCGGATTCAATTTCACACCTTCGGGAAGTCCCGTAGCTTCAAACGTCATCGGACGGTTACCAGTAGCCATTATCGACCACAAGAACGGATTTCCCGGACGTGCACCAAAGACTAACGGGTTATTAATGACCGGTGTCTCAGGAGCCGGCGGTGTCAGGATATACTTTTCCTTGACAACCGGTTTAGCCCATGCAGGAATCGGTTTTACATCTCCACGGGTAGTGATCTTCACGTTCAACCAGTCTGCATGGTCGTACATGATACCATCTCCACACTCTTCTACCAATAGCAAAACTTTGTCGATCCCTTTCAGATTCACATTGAATTCCTTTACAGGATCTCCCTTCTTCATGACACCACTCTTCCAGAGTTCTTTCTTGTCACCGAGAATTTTGAATTGAAGTTTACCGGCAAACAAGTTCTTGTCGTCAGCACCAGCCAAACCGGAAATTGATACTGCTTTGCCACCAAGATCGTATAGCAAACGACTAATGGAATGGGAACCAAGTCCCCGTTCATAAACCACTCCATTTACTGTAAGCGGTGTATGCACTACAGAACGATTAATTTCTACCATTCCCCAATCCTGAACATAACAAGAGTCTTGTCCGAATTCGTCTAACCAGACTTCTTTAGTAGGTCCGTTGTCACAAGACTGTAAACTCCAGGCCCCCATCAACATCACGGCTAAGAATACCGCGCACTTTTTCATCTTCATATTTTTCTTAATTCTAATAAATTACATTTCAAAATATGGTTCATCCGACAAAGATGTAGTTTATCTATAATTCTATTTATCAAGACATTGCATTTACCGGCATTTTCATATCGATGTAAAAGCATTTACCGCCGCATGTAACGACCTTTACCCCTTATTGTAACGCTCTTTACCTCGGTATGTAACGGCCTTTACTTCGGCATGTAAATGGAGTTACCGTGTAGGGTAAACAGAATATCAAAACCACCTAAATCGGATGAACCTAAAACAATTTTCACTTCTGGATATACTATACTCCTGGGGAGATTATAGCATTCAGTCGGTATCAATCACCTTTTTTATAGATACGGATATTGTCAAAAGCAAAATTGCGGGCAATATTCTGATCTATCTCAAGACGCATATTGAAGCTGGTATAAGACCCCGGGTAATTATCCGGATAATCGGTGGACTGAATAACAGTAAACGGCAATGTAATAGTTTCCCAACGATTAAAGTTCTGGACATTGAAATCCGTTGCAACCCAGTCGCAGGTTGGAGCTGCCCAATAAAGATAATTACAGAACTTAATCTTATCCTGTACAAACTGATTAGCCGTACGGAACTCACATTTCACTACATAGTTCTTGCTGCTTTCAAGCCCCAGCATATCGGCAGTATAAGCAATGCCGCCTCTCTCTGCAATATACCACCAACCGGAATATTCAGATTTATCATCAATACGCAAGAAGTTACCGCTCAAACGTTGAGGATCTTTCTCATCAGTAACCACATTGGCCATACTGGTGGGTAGGAATTCATCAAAGTCCATTATTATAAACTCACGGTCATAGTAACGTCCCGGACATGTAGCTTCCACATCCCATTTTGTACCTTTCACCTTTATCTTGATGTTTTTATCCACAGTCTTAGGCACTTGGGCAGTCAGGTAGTTATTACCACTGCTGATTACCTTCGATATTTTACCATTAAAATCGACTACTGCATTGAGAGAATCTATCTCATAGAGTTCAAAGAAATCGCCATAAATCATAATGGTATCACCAGGGCTGGTATATTCATTAAACATACGATCCAGACGAAGTTTTGGCGCATTCGCCTTAAATGGGATTTCCTGACGACCTGTAGAATTATAGATATAAATCTTGTTGGTCTCTTCTTTAGGTAATTTCACTGGAATTTTCAGGAACAGAATATCACTTTCCGTATATACTTCCAGCATATCCAATGCTACGTCATTAATCAAAACCGAATCAATATTGCGTACATCGAGCCCTGTGCCATGTATTGCAATAAAATCGCCCATAGCTGCCTCCGTAATCGGAGTATTCATATCATCAAGGGTGGTCACATTGGTAAGCTGTATAGGCATTGGATTATAGTCATCATCCGAACAAGCCGTAAATGACAAACCCAATAACAGTGCTCCACCCAAACATATATTTCTGAAGTTCATTATATTTTTCATTGCATTATCTATTAGTTATTAATAAATAAAATTACCACCCCGGATTATTCCTGTCCATATAAGGATTCGTATTGATAACATCGGGCGGGAACGGTAATAACAAATGCTTCTCTTCACGACGTTTTACAATCTCATTTTCATCCACAGTACCGATGGCATTCATTACTTGCAGATAGATACCCCAACGAAGCAAATCATAGCGGCGGATACCTTCGGCAGCAAACTCTTTGGCACGTTCTTCAAGAACGAATGAACGGAACGACTCTTTTGTAAACGGATTCTTCTCATGACGTTTGCTTACCAATGTACTGTTATTACGCTTGTTCAGCATTTCCATTTTAGCAAAAGCATCCGTTGTAGGACCATTCAACTCATTTTCCGCTTCACAATAAATGAGAATGAGATCGGCGTAACGCAAATACGGCCAGTTCCAGTCTGTACGGTTACCATTATTATCAGCAGTTATAGCTGTAAATTTTTCAAGTTTGGCACCATACTCATGGGCGCCGTTTCGTACAACATCCGTAGTTTCGTACTTATATGGACATCCTTCGTATGGAGGTAAGCCCTGACGTACTTTCACACTATCGCGTTCGGGATAGAAATACCACTCCATTTTTTCATAAGTTTTATTCCAGTTATACGGAACACGGTGTTTTACTCCCCAAGTGATACGCTCATCATCCCAGTCGTCAAAAGTCTGCAACCAATGGTCTCTTTGAACGTAGTAACCGGAAGTCCATTCGCCATTGTATGCCGGATCGGGCCATCCGTAATAATCCTTACTAACATAGTTGTAATAATCGTCGCCCTGTCCAACCATTGTCTGCAAACAGAAAAGCAACTCAGGTCCATTCTTATAAGCCGGACTCCATAGTTCTTTCTGGCTACTTGCCAATGAAACCTCACCACTATTGATTACTTCTCCGGCCTTTTCTTTTGCCAGGCGATAATACTCCTGAGAATCAAATTCTTCATATCCGGCTACCACATTCTTGCTGTGAGTAATGGCTACAGGCATCAAACGGGAGGTTGTTCCATCAGGATTTACTTTACTTCCCGGACCTCCTTTTACTGTAACTTGCCCGCTCTTCATAGAAGCTGAACCAATAGTAGCATACACCTTAGCCAACAAAGCCTTGGCAGTGGCACGGCATACGTGACCTTTCTTAAACGCCTCATCGGTGCGCGGAAGCAGCAATGCTTCGGCTTCTTTCAGTGTTTCAATAATATGCTCATACACTTCTTTTACAGAAGACCGCGGCAATTCGGTAGAATTACCCTCTGCAATGGAATATGTATACAAAGGTATAGGACCAAAGAACTGAACTAACTGGAACTGAGACCATGCCTTCAGGAAACGGAGCTCACCCAATGCATTATTCTTTTCTTTTTCAGTAACACCAGTTATCTTCTGTACTAGGTAATAGTGATAATTGGCTCTGTGGATAGTAGTACAATAATATTGATAGAAGTTTTTTGTCGAACCTTTATCATAAAAGTTACCGGCACCTTCATCACCAAAAGCCCAGCTCGGCCCTGTTTGATAATCACAATCGAAGTTCACCACACTATGATAATTACCCCATGTGAAAGGCCAATGCAAAGTATGATAAGCACCTGCCACCAACTGATCATACGAACCTTCGGCAGCAACATCTTCACCTGCAACAAAGGTAAATGTTTCCTCTTCCAAGTCACATGAAGTGGTCAGAAACAAACCTGCAGCACATAAGCTTAATATTTTTAACAGTTTCATATTCTTACTTTTTTAGAATGCTAATTGAATACCTAAGTTAAATGTACGGGCACTCGGATATGATGACATATCCACACCTCTACGAGTCGGGTCACTACCGAACGCGTTTACATCCGGGTCATACCATTCATAACCGGAAATAGTAAACAGGTTAGTTATACTTGCTACGATGTTAATGGACTCTACAAATTTCACCGGATGAGCCCAATTATAGCTTAAACTAATATTCTTACAGCGCAGATAAGAACCATCTACAATATAACGGTCGGAAGCTTTCATAGCACGGGTAAAGGTACCATCGGCACGCGGCCATTTAGCTGCAGCTCTGTTTTCCGGTGTCCAACGGTTATTGAATACGAAATAAGGCATATTACCCGAACCTACCGCTACATCAAACTGCTTCAAGTTCACATTCAAAATATCATTTCCTTGTGTACCTTGCAGGAAGAAGCTGAATGTCCATTTCTTCCAGTTCAATGTACTGGTAATACCATATTGATAATCAGGATTCGTATCACCAATAATCGTCTTATCACGGTCATCGATTACCGGATCGTCATCCAGATTCTTATATTTCACCTGCCCAACCATAGATTTCACTTTAGAAGGAGTTGCATCTCTGTAATACGGATCAGCACGTACTTCAGCCTCATTATCATAGAATCCATCTTCCACATATCCGTACAAAGTACCAATAGGATGACCATTTCTTCTCAGGAACATACTTTCAATACCCCAAGCTACATCAGAGAACTGATCGGCATTCAAACCACCAATTTTATTGCGGTTGAAAGAGATATTGGCATCTAATGTCCACATCCAGTCGCGGGTTTTCACCGGAATGACATGTGCTGTAATTTCAAGACCTTTATTGGTTACATTACCATAATTACAAGCTATTTGATTGAAACCGGAACTCATATCAATATAACGATACTGTAATAAGTCCGTTGTTTTCTTGTAATACAAATCAACAACCAGATTTACACGATTATTGAAGAAAGCTGCATCCAAACCAAGGTTAAACTGATTCGTTGTCTCCCATTTCAAATTTGCGGCAGCAGGTCCTCCCCAACGGTCTTCACCGGCACCAGGATTCATCGTTCCATCGAACGGATAATTCTGGGCTTCGAAGCGAGAACGGGTTGCATAGGCACTAATACCCTGGTTACCAGTCTGACCGGCACTGAAACGCAACTTCAGGTTATCAAAGAAATTAAGATTCTTAATAAATGCCTCATCAGACATACGCCATGCAATAGCACCGGAATAGAAATTAGACCAACGGTTCAGAGGATTGAAACGGCTGGAACCATCACGGCGGAATGACGCGGTGAACAAATAACGGTCTAACAGATTATAATTGGCACGAGCCAGATAAGACATCAACTGTGAGCGCCATCTGCCACTTCCTATTTCTTTTTCACCTACTGCAGCATTCATATCGTTATCTTCTGTAATATCATTCGGGAAATTCTTAGCAAGCATATATTTGCTTCTTCCCATAGACTTTTCATAAGTCATACCGGCAACAACATTGAAAGCATGCACACCAAACTTCTTTTCAAAAGTAAGTAAAGACTCTAAGGTAAAACCTTCGTATGCATTATCATCTTTTCTTCCATAACCATTGGTAGGATTTTGTCCTGAACCAGTGTAGCGATTGTAATATTGGCTACGTTCGTTATAGGTATAACCATAACCGATGTTCTGACGGAACTTCAGCCAATCCACAAATGTTATTTCGCCAAAACCAGAAGCATAAATACCATAAGTGTCAAGCACATTCTTTTCTGTATGAGCACTCAGATATGGATTTGCCAAACCAGAAGCAAAGTCCTCAGAATATTTAGAGTCTGCATCCGGGTCGAATACCGGACGAGTCGGATTAAATGCAATTGCGGACTCGATTACACCATAATTTTCCGTATTGGTACGGGCCAGGCGATTCTCCGATTTTGTAAAAGTCAGATTACTACCGATTTCAACATAATCATTAATCTTACGATTATTATTTGCACGGACATTGTAGCGCTTATAATAAGAGTTCACAATAACACCCTGCTGATCAAGATAACCGCCAGAGTACATATAAGATCCTTTCTGGTCACCACCGGAAATATTCAGACTATACTCCTGACTAAACGCATCACGGAAAATTTCCTTCTGCCAGTTAGTACCATAGAACAAATTTCCATCTTCACGCAAGTCAAAACCATTACGGAAATCATCAGGACTAGGCAGATATTTTCTCTCAAGAATGATCTCTTCACCAGTCACAGGATCGGTACCCTTTTTAATTGACCAATGGCCGGGTATAGGATAAGGGAGGCTTTCATCGGCAACATAATTCTTACCATCATACATATAACCGAAAATAGTACATTCGTTCTTGAACTGTGCATAATCGCCCGCACTTAAAACATCAATCAGTTTTACAGGTTTGGACATGCTGAAATTAGCACTGAACTGAACTCTTGCTTTGCCCTGAGCACCACTCTTAGTTGTGATAATAACCACACCATTAGCAGCACGCGAACCATAGATAGCCGTTGCAGAAGCATCTTTCAATACCTGAATAGACTCTATATCCTGCGGGCTAATTAAGCTCAGAGGGTTATTATTGGATTTCGTTCCGAAGTCAGTCGAGGGAGCTTCACCTGCCGTGAAGGGCACGCCGTCCAGAATATACAATGGTTCTGTATTGGTAGTAAATGAGTTGGCACCACGTATCTGGATAGTTACACCTGCACCAGGAGCACCATCGGCTTGTGAAACTTGTACACCTGCCATTTTACCCTGCAAACCTTGATTAATACTCGTCGGATTTGTTTTCAGTAAATCGTCACTTTTCAAAGAAGAGATTGATCCCGTAAGATCCTTTTTAGGTACACTACCGTAACCGATAACCACTGTTTCTTCCAACATGTGGCTATCTTCATGTAATGTAACATTTACAGTAGCTTTACCTTTCACTGCTACTTCCTGAGTTTTGTAACCCACAAAAGAAAAAACTAAAGTAGCATTACTGGAAGCATTTACCGAGTAACGTCCGTTTACATCTGTAATAGCTCCCGCCGTTGCATTTTTCACACGAACTGTAACACCAATCACAGGTTCACCTGAATCATCGGTTACAATGCCCGTAATTTTAGACGTTTGAAGCATGTCTGTAGTTTCAGCCTTCAAACCATTCGGAACTAACATTAGTGCCATTAAAAGCACACCAATAATTCCATTCATCGATTTGTGCAATCTTTTCATAGACTCATTTTTGGATTAATTAAATTAAACTTTATTACTCTCTGTTTAGTTGTTATTCGATGGTAGGATTAATAAATAATTCATCCATATATACTTTCTGAGGAGCATCAAAAGCAACCTTTATATACCTTGCATTTTCATTCAACTTTTCGAATAATATCCCGTCAATCCAAGCATCATGCTTATTATTCGGAAAGTAAGGGGCATCTTTGATAGAAGCCAGACTATAAGTTTTTCCATCTTCTGAAGTATATACATAGACTTTCAGCGGGGTATTGATTCCTTCCGGATTATAGTTCAATGTACGCACCATGATATTCTTGACCGGAGTTTTCTTTTGCAAGTCCACCACTATTTCATGGTGTCCCTGGCCAAACTTCACCCAACGGTTGTCTTCACTGTTCTCTTCAGCTACTTTGCCATCCAGCAGGGCTTGCATGTCCGATTTACTAATCATGTCAGGAGTAGCTGTATTCATCAATTTTTCCAATAGAGTTGCTTCAAACATTTTCCAGTAAGTATCGCCGTTTCTCCACGCCATATATTTGTTGCATACATCATTAGACCAAACCGGTTGCCCCAACTGATAAGAAGATTTCGGATCTTCAATGATGCCACCAAACATGAACGAAATAATGCGGTCTACCCCTGCTGCAGATGCAGCTGCCTGCTGAGATAGTAAACGAGAATAGGCAGCCGGAATCAAAGCGGATTGACGGTCGTTCGTACCTTCTTCCCACGTAAATGTTTCGCAATTTGCCCACATTTCAATATTCAGTCGATTGTGAATATCACGCATTCTTTGCCAGTTCTTTTTCAAACGGGGAAGTGTAAACTTATCACGCACGCAACCCACTTCGTCCTGATAAGCTATAATATCGACCTTCAATTTTGCCATCTGTTTCTCAAAATCCGGATTATCAAACTCCGACAAACCAATTCCATAAGGAGATATCAAAGTTTTCTTGCCTGGCGTCAGAATTTGTGCCTTTTCAGCCAATGTATTAACCGATTGTACGGCATGTTCAGCAAAAATCGGACAGATACAATCTTCTACCGGCAAATACCAACCATAAAAAGCCTTATGATTTTTGTAAAGAGAGGCCAGTTCTTCCATAATCTGTAACTGGCGTTCTTTGATTGCCGGATCCAGCAGATTATCATCCTGATCTTTTGCCCAGCCGGTACTCATAAATACTTTCACGTTATGTTTGGCAGCTTCATCAAGGATAGCATCTACAGGACTTTTCATGCCCTTATCATACAGCCAAGGCATGATTTTAGAAGGATAATATGCCTTACCTTCATTAGCTACCTCCATGAATACCAGATATTCAATGCCCATAGCCGCTAATTCACGAACCTTAGCCGCCCACAACTTCGGATCTGTATTATCAAAGTTTTGAGGATTGGTATATTTATTACGCACATCTTTATATGCCAGATTGATCCATGTGCCGGTAATAGGTCTTACACCAGTGACTGGCTTTCCGGCTTTTTCTTGCTTACCGGAAGTGTCATTAGCAGCACATGCAGTTACTGCCGGCATCGCAACCAACATTGCCAATAGGCCAAATAGTATTACTCGAATGTTCTGTTTCATAGTTTCTATATTTATTAATTAAGATTCTGCTTATCTGAATAGATTACTGCTTCACCTAAATAGATGTGTGCATCTTTATGAGGATTCAACCATTTAAAACTGATCTCATGTTTTGCATTTTGCAGCTGATATCTATGGAAAATATCTACCCTTCTATCATCAATGGAAGATGCTTTGGCAACCGGCAAATTTGCCGTTTCAATCAGATTACCGTCAATATACATTTCAACCTGAGCCACATAGTTTTCATCTGTACATTTCACATATCCTTTCAAAACGAAACCGATACCATCGAACACAAAGCCGGTATTATCCTGTAAAGTAGTATTGACAGCCAGTTTATCCACCGGATAATGACCTTCAAATGCCTTTTCATATTTTACAGCAACAGGTTTTTGAATTTTAATAGTCACCTGCCCATTATCTACTTTACCACCTTCTCTTTCTATTACTTGCAAAGCATGTTTCAAGCCCAGTTCCGATAGTTTATTAAGAGATACATCTGTATAGGCAAAAGGTATGTCTTCTATTTCATAAAGACTCTCTTTCCAATTCTCCGGAATATTAGAATATCCTATCATCGTACCCAAAATACCGGCAGCTGTAGCTGCATTGCAATCCGAATCCTGTCCGCAACGGGCAGCTATGTCAATTGTGGAAAAGAAATCTTTCTGTCCATACAATAATCCCATTATGACATAGGCACTGTTAATCTTTGCATCAATATCAAACGGAGCAAAAACACCGTCAGGACAACCAACCTCCGATGTCCACTTCTTCTGGCACTCGAACCAGGTTTGTTTCCAGTCATTCGGATACTGCTTATACCAGTCTATCACATCTTTCATGCAACGGTAAAAATCACTCTGTTCGGGAATTGTTTTCAGCGCCTCCGAAACAACGACTTCCACATCATCGGAAACAAAAGCCATAGAATACAAAGCACCAACATATACGCCTCCGTACCAACCATCACCATAAGTGAAGATATGTCCTACTCTATCAGATATTTCGGAAGCAGTATTGGGCATACCCGGTGTCATCAACCCTGCGAAATCTGCTTCAATCTGATAATCGATATCGTCAGCATGGGGATTATTCAACCAATGACCGGACATAGGCGGCATAATACCTTGTTTGATATTATACTTGGCAACCTGGTTGGCATGCCATAATGGAAAACCGGCATTGGCAAAGCTGATTGCAAATGAATCAGCCGGAGCTTCCAGACCTAAACGTTCGAACACATTAACAAAGATGATGTCTACGTACAGATCATCATATAAACCGGGAAAAGTATCAAAATAGAACTTTACTCTGTCCTTGGACCATTTTATAGGAGTATAGTCTTGAATCATTGTACCGTTATGCAGAAACTCTACGGGTCCACCATAGGTACAACCAATGGTCTTAGCCGCCCAGCCACCTCTTATTTTATCAGCCAGTTCATCCTGCGTCATCGTTACCTCAGACGGAACTGCTGTTTGGGAGGAAGAGGAAGTACATCCTGCACACCACACAACAACTACAAAAACATAAATAATAAAGGCTATATTCTTCATGGTTCTTTACATTAAACTATATTTTACTTTATAACTTTCAGCTTGGCTGATTCTTCATCCATAACATTATAGGTAGATATCTCATATACACTATCTTCATTACCTTCCTTATCGATGAAGGAAGTCAGGAAGTTATTTCCATGTATCTGAAGTTTCTTTAAGAGCGTGCCATTCCTGTAAATATTGAAACCGGCAACCGACTCCAGACTACCTGGAATCCACTTGACTTCCATGCCATTAGCTACCTTTATCATACTGGCACTTATAACTTCCTGCGGAGTAGCTATTTGAGGAAGTTTACCTTCTTTACAGTATTGCAGATAGGCTTGATGATAGTCCTTATTCACTACAAACGGACTATTATAATGGCTATAAGCAAAGCAGATTAGATTACTTACATAACCATTAACTATATCCAGTTGCTTCTTTATCCTTGTCAGAGGAGCACTCACCCAGAATTGTTGATCAAACGTTTCAACATTTCCCCAGAATTTCAACCCCGGTTTAGTATTGACAGCTTGTTTCAACTTAGAGAACCAGTCCGATAAATTATCTAAATTCAATCCACCGGCACCGACACAGTCTTGCGGAGCAAAAATATCTCCAAATCGGAAGTGAGTTTGTGCAAAAACATTCTCCCACATTTTTCCGTATTCTTCTGCATTTCCACCTACTTTATGATTCATAAACGGAGAAAGCATGAGCGGCATTCCCGGAGTGAGCTTTGAAAGATGATCCAAATTTGTATTTAAGGCTCTCGCAAGAATAGCCTGACGTTCAGCTGTCATACAATTCAGATTGTCAACTTCCCAAACCCAATACCATCCGTACATTGCATCCGGATATTTTTCCTTGTACAATGCAACCAGTTCATCTGCTACTTTATTGCCGATTTCCATTTGGCCAACCAACCAATCTGCATCATAATCTACTTTCCACCACCTATCATTAAAATTCAGTCCAATAAAGATTTTTATTCCATTCTTCTGGGCACTGCGCAAACACTTTTCAAGTGTCTTGTTCTGCTGTTTTTTCTTTGTCAGTGAAGAGGGATAGTTAGTAGTTGTTTTTCCTTTCTCATCTGTCAGAAGTGCAGGTGCATAAATCAGATACTTCATACCTGCCTCTTTAAACATTTCCATTTCCCGATCCCAACGTGCATCATCCCAATTAGCAACTAAATATTCTTGTATAAAAGAACCGCTGAAACGAGGGATATTGGTACCTTGATTTTTCTGTTCGAACATGTAATGGAAATATGTACCTTTCAGGTCAATAATATATGAATCGAAGCTGGCTTCATCTTCATGCAGATTAATGATGCGGGCACCTCGGTTCAGGACTTCATTATAAGCAGACGGATAACCTGTTTTACGTCCATAAGCTAACGCTATATTACCGTTCCAATCAACCATATAGTCATTGTTATGATCGTGCCCGACAAATACTCCTATTACATCTTTTTTCTCTATAAAAGAGGACAATAAGCCTGAATTTATGTTGGACGCACAAACACCTTCCTGCTTCTCACCGAATTCACGGCAAGCCCATCTGGCCGTTTCATGTTCGGGTAGAGGAATATGGAAAAACGCCATCGATGGCAATCTGTGCTTATTACGTACTGTAAACTGATCACTTGTCTTACGATACCAATCTATCTGATCATGCTTAATCCAGTCATAATATCCGAAAGAACGGTCTTGGGTAAGATTATGCGAATCGAACAAATACAAAACCCATTTTTCTGAATTTCCATCAGATGAAAGGATAGGAAGCGCACAATTACCGGAACCGGACAACTTTCCATTTTCTGCATCATAAGTCAGGTTATAGGGTACCGTACGCAGAAATTCAAGAATCTGGGCATTATTCATATCTGTTTCTTCATCATGATTCCCGAACGTAACAGCAAACGGCATTTTTTCTTCCTCGAACAAGCCAACCAATCTTTTCCAACCACGAAGAGCATTCCAGGAAACCACTACATCACCTGTCAGAATCACAAGATCAGGACGTTCTGAGCGAATAATTTCACGCATCAAGTTATAAGTACTGTCATTCTTTTGTTTATAAGAATCGCTTTCCACCCAGTGCAGATCGGTGAACTGCACAATCTTGAACTTTCCATCACGAAACTTCAAATTAGAAGTCTGGGCCAAACAGGAAAGACACAATAGTGAACTAAATAGGATTAATAAATATTTTTTCATTTCTTTCTATCTGTTCTAAATGGTGCCAAAGGCAACCCGTTACTATCAAATAAATTGGGAACTGCATCATTGGTAAAGCAATAGCGTACTGCAACCGGAGTTTTTACTTTTGAGGAAGAAACACTAATCTCACCATTCTTCATTAGTTTGGCATCTGCCGGATATACATTTCCTGCCTGATCCACTATCTCAAAGTTTTGGATGGTCTTGTCATTACAGGTTAATTTAATAGCAGTAGTAGCCACCATAACTTTACGTCCTTCTATACGGATAGACTTTAACATTGGAGAATAAGGCTCCACTTCTTCCCTATGGTAGGTTTTCTTCAATGCCATATTGGCCAAACGGACACCTACCTGTTTTTTCAGACTCGGATGGATATCAGAGATATCATTCACCAGATCGCTGACTACGACCATTCCGGTGTTATGTAATGTTGCAGCAACATCTGCCTGCTGTTCCCGTAAATAAGCAGCATTTCTGTCTGCATATCCATTCCATGGAGCAATCTGCACAAAATAAAAGGGCAAAAAACGGTGAAATTCATTTCTCCAACCTCTTATCATTCCATCAAACAGAGGACCATAGTCAGCAGCCCGTTCATTATTAGCTTCTCCCTGGTACCAGATGACGCCTGCAATAGTATAATTCTTGATAGGATGAATCATTGCATTGTAAATGGATGAGTTGGCAGTAGGAGACCAACCGGCTACTTGTTGTTTTTGTGATAACTCAAACAACTCCTTTTCATGGCTGAAAGTAAATTCATCGATCCAGGGTTCTACTGCTGTCCCTCCCCAATAAGATCCAATCAGTCCGACTGGCACATTCAGTGCTTCATTCAAATGTTGACCAAAGAAGAAGCCCACAGCGCTGAAATCTTTGTAAGTTTCCGGAGAACAAATTTCCCATTGTCCCTGAATACGTTCTACCGGATACTTAGACGTTGCTTTAGATATCTTGAAAAAACGAACTTGCTTATTTTCCAAAGCTTTTGTGATATCCCCGGCATCACGAACCGGATAGCTCATAATATATTCCATATTGGACTGGCCGGAACACAACCATGTTTCACCCATCAGAATATCTTTTATTTCCCTTTCCAGTTTGTTTTCCCAACCGTAAAAACGAATACTATGAGGTCCTGCAGCTTCCGGAGTACGTACATAAGCTTCCCAAGCGCAATGCATATCCGACTTTACATGTACCGTATCTGTGGGGGCCCAACTGCATACAATCTTCAGGTCCCATACACTGGGACACCAGCCCCAAAGCTTCACTTCAGAATTCCGTTGCATCACCGCATGATCACTAATGATAGATGGAAGAGCAAATTCCGGATTCTGTGCTGAGATATTGGCAAATACCAGCATGAATGTTATTATAGTAACTAATCGTTTCATAGTAGTTATTATTTAAAGTTCTGCTTTCTATACCAATCCATGTACTGATTGTATAGTCTGACTGACTCATCACGCAATCCGGCATGAGCCAGCGAACCGGGTTTATTCATTATACCAAGATATTGATATACCAGAATCTTATCTACAAATGGAGATATAGCCTCCATCTGATGAATAATTCTCTTATCAAAATCAGCCGAGATTAAACTACCATGAGTAGTCTGTTCAAAGTAGAAAAGCTCCATGTCGGCCCATATTCTTGAACGACCGGCCTTTTGATGCGCTTTAGCTAAATTTTCAAAAGCACGGGCTGATTGACTAAATGTAGTGACACCCACTCCCACGCCATCTTGATAAGCTACGATCTCTACATTGAGTTGCTCTAATTGTTTAATGAATGTGTCATCACACTTTTCGGCCTTAATATTATAAGGCGCAATGATATTTACACAATTCGCATTCAGAGACTTGGCTATCTGCGCACACTCATTCACATATGGAATTACATACTCACCAAAATAAGGATCCAACCATGATTCATTGGGGAAATACCAACCATAGAAACTTTTATGATGTCCATATCTTGCATAAATTTCTTCCATGCATTTGGCTCTCTTCCTGCCCAACTCTTTGTCGGTCATCATCTTTACAGCATCCAGATCCAATGCCCAATAGTCATTGCTTACAAAGAACTTAACACCAAACTCATCTGCTGCCGAAAGTACTGTTTCTATGGGATCTTCACATCCCATCTTAAACTTAGGAGCCAAGTCCGTATCATAAAATGCAAAACCATGAGAAGCTACATTCATCATGACTAAGTATTCCATGCCTGTTTCACGGATTTCACGTATCTTTTCCCGCCACTGGGTTGCAGTAAAGTTTCTCAAATCTTTATCCCAATACACACCTTCTTTTCCTCCCGGGTGTTGGAATTCAAACCAGGAACCGGATATCGGCTTGATGTTTGGATTTTGAATGGCCTCCTGTAGAACCTTTGCTTGCGAGACTCCCGGTAAAATGATACCGGCAGCCCCCAAGCCTAAAGTAGTTAGAAAATTTCGTCGATTCATAGTATTAGATTTTTCATTCTGATTTTATAATTTCTTCCAGAACTGTCCAGCATTGATACAGTCCTCTGGGTACATGGAAACATCCTTTCCATTTCCCGCCTTTTAATGGTAGCAGCACCTCTCCTCTCCTATTCAGATAGCCGTACCATTCAGCATATTCCGGATCTTTAAAATGATTCCAGGTATAATCATGCACTTTCTCGAACCATTCCAAACATTTCTTATCGCCAGTAAGTTGATAGGCTTTCAATAAAGAAATCAATGTTTCAATATGTACCCACCAAAGTTTTTGATCCCATTCCAATTGTTGAGGAGGATATCCTTTACGGTCCATAAAGTAATATATACCGCCGAACTCTTTATCCCAGCCATACTCCAACATTGTCAAAGTAACATTCTTGGCTTTTTCTATCAGTTCAGGACGATGCAGGCGTTTTCCAAGATCCATAATGAACCACATAGCTTCAATATCATGCCCCGGAGTCACCTGGCGTCCCTCAAAAGAATCAGAAAGCTCACCGTTAGTCTGTACATTTTCAATGATGATGCCTCCCAGTTCCGGACGATAGAAAACCTCCATAACTTCACGGATGCATACCTCCATGGTTTTCTCTAAATAATCAGCATCAAGTAAATGTTCGATTTCCAAAGCCAGATTACATAGAATCATCGGGAGAGCGAAGTTTTTCAAATCTCTCGTACCGGGATGAAGTTTATTCCACTTACCCTTCGGATTATCCACTTTAGACAGGATGATCTCAAAAGTCTTCTTAGCAATATCAGCATATTCCTGATTTCCGGTAGCAAGACTGAGTTGTCCGAAAGCCATGGTTGCAAAAGTGTATGAGAAAATGTTATAAGGATCTACCAGCGGGCGTCCCGTACGGTCAAGAGAGAAATACCAATTGTAATTTCCATCGTGACCGTACTTTTTCAAGAACTCCCCGCCTTGAATGGCACAATCCAACCATTCCTGACGTTTCTCTACCTTATTGTAGAGCATTGAAAACAACCATACCTCACGGCCTTGCAACCAAACAAACTTATCTGTATCGAAAACATTACCTTGACGGTCCAGGCAAGTGAAATACCCGCCGAACTCGTGATCCTGAGAATGTTCTAGCCAGAAAGGAAGAACATTATCCATCAGTTCGTCCTTATAAAGAGCAGCTAATTTTTTAAAATCCATAATTCTCTATATTATATATGTATATTAAGGTCGATTTCTATTTGGAACTGGTCCAGTAACGTTCAATCTCTTCCAGCGATTTGCCGGTAGTCTCAGGAACGAGTTTCCAAACAATAAGCATATAAGGAACGCACATGACGGCAAATAAAAAGAATGTTCCGGCGGGGGTAAGATTCTGGAGCATCCAGGGGGTTAATTGGCCGATAAGATACGTTCCGATCCATAAAGAAAATCCTGCGATAGACATAGCTAATCCGCGAACTTTGGTAGGATACATTTCAGAAAGAAGGACAAATACGACTGCACATATGGAGACAGCACAGCAAAATACATAAGACAAAAAGAATATAAGCAGGAATATGCTTGAAATACCTAAGGATTCACCAAACAAGAAATAGAATCCTATTAGTAACAAAGTAACGACCATACCCGAAACTCCGTAATAGACTAACTTCTTACGACCGACTTTATCAATAATGACCAATGCCAGAACCGTAGTTAAAGTATTAACCAATCCTACCAGAACCTGATAAAAAAGAGAATCGCCACCTGACAAACCTGCATTCTCAAAGATAGAAGGACCATAATACAATACGGCATTTACTCCCATAAACTGGCCTAATATAGCAATACAAACACCAATGATGACAGCTTTCAGAATTCCTGGTTGCAACAATAAAGACCATTCGGATTTTGATTCGGAAGATAAAACTGATTTCGTTTCATTCACCTGAAATGCTACATCTTTAGCAGAAACATAAATTCTCTTCAAAATATTTGTAGCCTTAGCATCCTGTCCTTTCAAAATCAACCAGCGGGGACTTTCCGGTATAAAGAAAATAATGATAAAGAACAGTATAGCCGGAAGAGTCTCCATTCCTAACATCCCCCTCCACACTTCAGTTACAAAAATTAAATCAGACCAGCCTGTTCCCGGATTAGTGCAACTTTCAGCATAAGCCAGCAGTTGGTAATTCACTAAATACGCACCTAAAAAACCAACAGTCACGGCCAATTGATATAAAGAAACCAATCGTCCTCTGTACTGGGCAACAGAAACCTCTGAAATGTAAAGTGGAGATATTATAGAAACAACACCAATACCAATGCCACCAATTATTCGGTAAATGACCAACTGGTTAAAATCAGCACATAAAGCGCATCCAATGGCTGATGTAGAAAATAAAAACGCTGAAATAACCATAGTCAGTTTACGACCGAATTTATCACTCAGGACTCCGGCAAAAAGTACTCCGACTATGGAGCCTATTAATGCACATCCTACATACCACCCTTGCTGTAAGGCATCAAGTTTAAACAACTCTGTCACCTGAGCAATAGTTCCGGAAATGACAGCTGTATCGTATCCAAAGAGGAAACCACCTAAGGCAGCAACAACTGACAGGAAAACAAGGTACCCTATATTTATTGTAGATTTCATAGAATTGTTATTTAATATTTTGCTTATATATATGTCCGAAACGATCCGTTACTACTATCTCGATAACTGCATTCTTATTTTGGGGAGTCGCTTTAAATAAATGCTCTGTTTTTATAGGCATAATCCAGTCATATTCTACCCGTTCTTTATCCGAACAGATAATCTTAGCTTCAGGATCATACCCTTCGAAACGTTGCATCTCACCCATACACTTACCATTCTCATACCACTCAACTTTCCACAACTCATCCCAATTCCAAACATTGGCAATAATATCATGGGGGTATTCTTCTGAAGAACCGACCGGATACCCTCTGAATTGGTAATCAATAGGAAATCCCGTACTCTTATAGCTCCAAGTAACCTTATTACCATTTACTTCATAAATTCCGTAACCACTGGGGGTACCATCCGTACAGACATCGGCTTTCCAGAAAGTACCGCAAACTGCCGCTGTATTATGTTCCATGAGTTTATCATTAAACACAACGTTCCAATTGTAATGGGTGTGTCCGGAGAATATGTGTGCATCATATCCGGCTAAAAGATCATATAAGCTGGAGGCATTGCTGGTTTCATCAGGAAGTAATGCATTAAACTGTAGCTCTTTTGTAGAGCTGCTTGGAATATGCATTGTAACAAAAACCAGATGGTCTTTCGGTACGAAAGATAAATCCTTCTCTATCCATTGCAGCGTTCGCTCATCAATATAGCCTATATAGCGATAATGACGATTAATATAGAAGCAGTTATTCAATACAATATAATGCGCCTTACCCCGATTGAAAGAATAATAGATCGGTCCGAAATACTCTTCAAAAGTTTTGTAAGAATGTTCATAAGAGCGTACTCCATATTCCATATCATGATTGCCTACAGCACGATAGAAAGGAAGGTTCAGAACATTAGAAGCTTGGATATAAGAAGGAAATATAGCCGGTGCATTACCCACAATATCACCACAATCCAAAACAAAAATATCACTGTCTTGCCGTTCACCTACAAATTGACGAACATCTTTCAAATATTTCATATACCCCTGAATGTCACTAGCTTTGGCAGCTTGTACATCAGACTGTACCAGACAGATATGCTTATCATCATTCTTAGGATTCTTAATCAAGGTAAAATCATAGTTTTCCACTTCACTGTCTATTCTTTTATAATAGTGGGGAAGACTCGCTTCTCTTTGAGGCAGATATCCGGCCGGAGTCGTTACATAAACAAAACGTGCATCCCGATGATATGGTAAACTATACATCCCTTTCGTGTCTGTCAACACGCAGTCGAAACCATTCGTCACCACAACATTAGATATTCCTTTACCTTGGCACATAACCTTTCCCTTAATGCCAGAAGCAGATTGAGCCATGACACTCATATTCAGGATACAGATGCAACAAACAAATAGATATTTCAATAAACGTTTCATATTATTTAATATTAAAGTATTCCTTATATCTATCATATAAATGTCCAGCTTGTAAATAAGCAGACTGAGGACTCATGAAATGTGAGAACTCAAACGTAATGGCTTTATCATAGCCGGCTCTCTTTGCAGCTTCCAATTTCATTCTAAGCTTATCAAACTTGATTGGCAAGAAATTTATAGGCATATCACGATCGAATGTCTCTGCATTCGTCCAGCATTTCATTCCATATTTATCTGCCAACTTTTTATTTACTGTAAAGAAGGCATCTAATTCATCATAATCAATGTGCCCATCTTGAAAAGCACACGCATCAACCACTTCATGGATTCCATCAAATATTTCATTCCACTCTCTTTCGTGTTCCTGAACAGAAACAGCATCTTCCTTAGTTAACTTATCAGTTCCCATCACAGCCTTCTTTCCATCAATCCAAGGTGAAATAAAAGTAGGTAAACCACCAGACACATCCTTACACTGTTTTCCCATTGCACGAAAAGCATCAATAGCCCCCTTGGTTTTACGACTGATCTCACCACTTATATACCAGCCACCAAAACTCTTATATTTTTCACCATATTGATTCCAGACTTCATCGATCACATACTTGTTATCTTCAATCTCCCATGACAAATCACCCGTATCCCAGTATTTTCCGGAATCATACAGACCAAAATAAAACTTCATCTGATATTTCTCCGCTAAGCGAAGGTACATGTCCACTAAATCAACAGACGGCATATAACATCCTCTACCCAATAAATATTTAGAAGGATAGGTGACAAACTTACGATAACCGGAACGGATCATGATAACAGTATCAATTCCTATATTTTTCATGTGCCGGAAATCTTGATCCCATTCTTTTTCGCCCCAATTTTGATGAGGAATATCATGTGATATTTCATCTAAAAAAGTCCCGGTAATCTTTAAACCATTCTCTTTAGGAATAATAAGCCGATCAGCATCGCTTTTCCGTATTGAAGCAAATAAAGTGTTCTCCATTGCTTCAGTGGCCAACAGTCCAGGAGCTACCAAAGCGGAAGCTCCTGTTAAAGCGACTTTCTTTAAAAATTCTCTGCGGTTACTTGTTTTCATAGTATTCCTTTCTGTATATTATATATGTTAACCTATTGAATCCTGTGTTTAAGCTTTATTATTATAAAGCGTTTCTTATTTATAACACGATGCAAATATAGATATATTTATTAAATAAACAATAGATAATAAATTATTTTATTATCAAAATCTCATTTTATTAGTATTTAATTAAAATAGGCCTTATTTTTAGCCCTTAATAAATAAAAAGAGAAATAAATACGAACTAAATATAAAAACCAAGATGAGATAAAGCTTAATATACTAAGCATAAATTGAATCAAAAAAAAGAATAAATGCTTTCTTTTCTATTATAAAAGGTTGAAGTTAATAAAAATATTAATTATCTTTGTGATAAATAATGAAATTAACAAGATATATGTATCAGCAGTTTTTAAAAGAAATAGAAATGGGGTCTAAAAATGCCCTCATTAAAAAAAGAATTATTACCTATTATATATATAATGGTAGTTCGACAATTCCTGATCTTTCAAAAGAACTGGATTTAAGTGTTCCTACAGTTACTAAGCTAATTGGAGAAATGTATGACGAAGGATACATAAACGATTATGGCAAACTAGAAACAAGCGGAGGAAGACATCCTAATTTATATGGACTAAACCCCAAATCAGGCTATTTCATAGGAGTAGACATTAAGAAGTTCTCTATCAATATCGGATTAATAAATTTCAAAGGCGATATGGTAGAACTTAAAATGGATATACCTTATAATTTTGAAAACTCCTTAGAAGGAATGAACGAACTTTGTAATCTGATTCTCAATTTCATAAAAAAGCTCCCGATAGATACGGAAAAGATATTGAATATTAATGTAAACGTATCAGGAAGAGTAAACCCTGAATCGGGATATAGTTTCAGTCAGTTTAATTTTGAAGAACGCCCCCTCGCAGATGTATTAAGTGAAAGACTCGGTTATCCTGTAACGATTGATAATGATACACGCGCCATGACATACGGAGAATATATGCAAGGATGTGTAAAAGGAGAGAAAGATATTATTTTCGTTAATATCAGTTGGGGATTAGGAATAGGAATCATTATAGACGGAAAAATTTATAAAGGAAAGTCCGGATTTTCCGGGGAGTTCGGACATGTGAACACATTTGATAATGAGATCATTTGCCATTGTGGTAAAAAAGGTTGTTTGGAAACGGAAGCTTCCGGCTCTGCATTACATCGTACCCTGCTGGAACGGATACTGAAAGGGGAAAATTCGATTTTATCCAACCGGGTAAATATGGAAACTCCAATAACACTGGATGAAATTATAGCCGCAGTGAATAAAGAAGACCTCTTATGTATTGAAATTGTAGAAGAGATAGGGCAAAAATTAGGTAAACAAATTGCAGGACTTATAAATATCTTCAACCCCGAATTAGTAATAATCGGAGGAACATTATCTCTGACTGAAGATTACATTACCCAACCCATCAGAACAGCAGTACGAAAGTATTCTCTAAACCTCGTCAATAAAGACTCAGTTATTACAACCTCTAAGTTAAAAGATAAGGCGGGTATTGTTGGGGCATGCATGTTGGCACGAAGTCGAATGTTTGAAGGTACAAACTAGACCTCCAACATTCGTTTCATAAATATAGCCGCGCCTTCCACATCGGAAGGTGCAGGTGCCCATGGCGCAACATCTTCTGGTGGAAGTGGCTTATAAGGGCCACTCTTTATTTCAAAGATAACAGTACCAGACTCTAAAACTACAATACTATGCCAGGTACCGGAAGGAATTTCCACTCCATACATTCCAGCTGATGGATTCAGATTAACTTTTTCCGTCACATTGCCCATATCATCATAGAAAAACGCAATCAGACTTCCGCGCAGAACAATATAAGTTTCTTCCTTATCTACATGACGATGAGGAGGGAGATAAGTTCCCGGCTCCAGAGCATTAAGAAGACGGTGAATAGGTGCATCTAAAGACTCATGAAAATTATAATTCATTCGTAAACGAGAATTCTCCTGAGCATCATGAGTTACCCCGTCCAATAGTTCTTCTGAAATCAGCTTCATCATTACTTCAACAATTGAGCAAATTTACTTGAAAGGTTTGCTTTATCTGATACAATAGAAAGTTCTTTGCCATCAGTACCCACTAAAAAAGCGGCTTTCTGAGATGCTACAACAGGAGCTATATCCTTCAGATCTCCTTCTACAAAAACACAACCTGAGAAAAAAGGAACAATAATCTCCTTCATTTTCCCATTCCAGTTTACATATATTGTTTGCATAGGACAATAAGTCTTATACCCTGCAACATTTAAATGCTGCATCAATTTACGTTCCAATCTCGGTGCCGTATACACAATATACCAGCAACGCGCATTTTCATCCATCATCATATTGTTGTTTGCTTTTTCCATCCTTTTAATAAATCCTTTACAAATAAAATCCAACCTACACTACCTACTCCAGCTAAGAAAATAAAACCGATAAGAATCATTACTTTATTGGGTTTCGCCGGACGCAAAGGAACTGATGCCGGCTGTACAACGGTGTACACCGGAGTAATTTCTTGCACCTTAGCCTTAGCCATCTGTAATTGTTGAGCAACTTGAGTATACACATTATATGCTAAATTCATTTCATTTTGCAAGCGTTCTTGTTCAGCACGATAACTTAACAAAATTATATTTTGATTAGCATCAACAAAAGATGCATACTTTGACTGTGCAGCAGTATAATTATCTTTAGCCTCCTTATAGAGTTTCTCTGTAAAAGCTAAATCATGACGCGCCTTATTGGTCCGATAATCCGTGATATAGTTCTGCAGGCAACGCATTACCGTATCTGTCAATGAAGCTGAAATCAAAGGATCCTGCATAGTAACCGACAAAGTCGTAACCCCTGTTTTCTTATCTACAGAAACAGAAATACGTTTACTTAACGCATCTGCAATTGCAGCTTCATCCCTAGTCAGTCTAAATGGATCTGCTTTAGTAGCCACGCCTTCTTCTTCTTTATCTTTAAACAAAGATACCACCCAACCCAATGCTTTAAAAGGAGCAGAAGTGATGGCTCCCCACCAAGGCCCACGCTGATACTCGTCCAAATAGGCATAAAGTGTTGTATCAATCTTATCTTTCTGATCCTTCACCTTTACATCAAAAAGCTCAATCAAAAAAGGAGTGGAACTTACAATATCAGGATAGAGTTCCGGTGAAAGAGCATCTTCACCACTGGAAGCACCTAAACTGATACCTGCCATAGCCGCTAATGCCCCCATACTACCTCCACCCGACTTACCACCAGTCTCTGGTGCCAACGTCACACTGGTAGAGTATTCTTTCGGGATGCTGAATGCTACAACCAGTCCCACCAACACAGCATATCCACATGCCTTGAAAACCAGTTTCCTACTTGCCCACACCTTTTGAGCAAGTTCTATTAAATCGATCTCTTGTTCTTCCGGCTGTTGAGGAGTTGTATTCAGTTTGTTTTCTTCACTCATAACTTCTATTACTTAAAGAGGTTAACCATGGTTGCAATCATAGCAGCAATGGAGGCGGTTGTGCTACCCATACCTAAAATTTCAGCAGTACTCATCCGCTTCTTTTCTTCCTTGCTTGGAACAATAATCTCACAGCCAGGCTCTATAGCCTTTTTATCACGAGATTTCAGACGGGATACCGTACCGTTCATATATACTACATAGGCTTTTTTCTTCTTGGCCAGATTACCATAACCACCTGCCTGATTGATATAATAACGTAAACTTTCACCACGCTTATACAATACAGTATTGGGATACATAACCGCTCCACTAATTTTTACTGTATTAATATATTCAGGAATGAATAAAACATCTCCTTCACGCAAAACCAAGTCAAAATCACTACCTGGATTAGAGATAGCCTTCTCCAAATCAATACCAACAGTATAAGTGTCTGATATGTTCAGCTTCTCAACAGAAATAGAGTCTTTTCCCTCTCCCATTCGAGCCATCCGAACAGCATCGGCCTGACGGCGTTGTTCTTCTTCCGTCATTTTACGAATCAAGCGCGCACCTTTTACATAAGCATCCGGAGTAATTCCGCCAGCTTTTGAAATCAAATCAGACAAACGCTCATTCTTCTTCACTAAAGCATAATTACCACCAAAGAGTACTTCCCCTGCAACAACTACATTCTGCTGCTTGCGATATGCAGGACTCTTGCGAACATATACTTCATCAAACGGTTCCAAGTAGAAATCTCCTTCTCCACCTACTACTAAGCCGTCTTTAATATCAAATGAATAAGTCTTTCCTAAAACACTACTAAAAGAAGTACTCTTCGGATCTTTAATACGACGGGTAATATCAACCTTTGTTGTTGCAGCTGCTTCTAATAAGCCACCAGACTGAACCAACAAATCTTCGATAGTCATATTCTTAGAAAAGAGGAATGTACCCGGATTTGCAACTTCACCATGAATAGAGATAGTCTCCTCTTCTTTCAGGTCATGAATGCTTGGTATATATAAAATATCATTTTTCTGCAATGGTATGTCAGCTACAGTTCCTTTAAGCAAACCACCTAAATCCACAGCAATTACTTCATGAGACAAATCTTCATTCTCACGATCTAAAAGTGCACGATTCAAAAATGCATCACCTCTTAAACCCTCAGCTTTCTTTATTAATTGCTTTACAGTATTTACTGTTCCACTCAATTCATATAAACCGGAGCGATATACAGCACCACGAATTTCTACGCGATTCTCAAAACGCTTCAATACGGCATCTACAGAAATGGAGTCACCATCATCCAAACGGAAAACAGAGTAATCCATTTCGTCTACATTATATACTTGATGTTCGCGACCGCTTTTACGAATAATACGAACAGCCTTTTTGTAAGCATCTCCGGTAAAGCCACCGGCATAATTCAAAATAGTAGCAACAGTCTCTGTTGGCTTCATTTCATAGAACATCGGACGCTTTACCTTACCAGCTATTCGTACTAAAGACTCATAGGGGTTAACTATAATTACATCTCCTTCCTGAAGACGAATATCATCTTTCATCTTACCTTTCATAAGGTAATCATAAACATCCAGATCAGCAATCGTTTTGCCATTGCGAACTACCTTAATACTACGCAGACTACCAATTTTGTTAACACCACCAGCGCGATACAAAGCATGGAAAACAGAAGAAAAAGAGGATAATGTATATGTTCCAGGAACAGCAACTTCACCCATTATATTAATCTGTATAGTTCGGATATCTCCTAAGGTCAACTTTATTTGAGAAGTAGGTTCACTTCCTGATATTCCTGAATATATTTTTGAAAATTCACGTTGCAAATATGCATTGGCATCTTTTACGGTCATGCCACTTAATTGAACAGGTCCTAATCCACTCACCTGAATAGTTCCTTCAGGTGAAATACTTTGGCGAATTGTATTCTCCGAAGCGCCCCAAACATCAATAATAACCTCATCGCCAGGTCCTAAACGATAGTCCACCGGAGTAGCCAGGTTAATACTCGGTTCAAACGTTAAATTCCGGTTTGTAAATACATCATGACCAAATATTTGAGAAGCATTATCTGTAACAGCAGTATTATTTACTCTATTATCCACTCTCACCCCTACAGTTTCATCAGGTGTTGTTCCCACTTCCGAATAGTCGGTGGATCTTCTCTGCCCCCCCCCATCATCAACTAAAGTACGTTGACGCAATTGAGAAGGTATTTCATTGGATTTATTACTTACAGCATTACTCTCCGAATATTTTTGTTGTATCCTGCTAACTTGTTCTTTAGTCACCCCTCTACGCAACAGTTCAGTGGTTATCTGCTTCTGACTTTTTCCACTTTTATTTGCTTCCTTTACGTACTGAATAACCTGATCATCCGACATCTGCTGGGCCATAGCCACTCCAGAAAGGACGAAAATTAAAAAGAATAGTGTTATTAATCTGCGCATAAAATATTTGATTAATCTTTAGAATTCCTATAATTAATATAAATCGGGCACAAAGGTAGCATATTATTTTATAACGCCCATTTATTTTACATCTAATTTTTGGAAAAAGAAATTAAAACCATCTCTATCAACAGCTCAGACCTCTACCTAATGTTCTGCAATACATGAAATTATTTTTTTCATTTCGTTAATTATTGTCAGAGATTCATCCGATTCGCATTTTTCAACTAAAGAATCAATCTGTTTACAAACCCTATCAACTCCTGCAATATCCTCCCTACTCCTTTTCACCTTGTCATAACATGTAACTTCGGTTTCCTGAGCCGATTCATCCTCAAAGACATATATTCCTCCATTTTCTCCAAGATTTCCGGCTTCCAATATCAGCAGACAGGCTTCCGGCAAAGTCATCAAACTTCGTGGAGCTTCCGGATATACATCTGCAAAACGAACCACAAATAATTTTGCAGTAAGCCCTTCTTGCCTGATTTTTTGTGAAAGCCCCTGCATATAGATTTCAGCTAAGCGCTTACTGTACCCCATAACATGAAACGGCGACAGAGCATGATTCGTAGAAATCATCATACATTTATACACTTTGTATTTAATAGCCAAATCTGCGACATTTTTAGTACCTAAAACATTAACCTGCAATGCTTCAGCAGCATAATCTTCCAGCATGGAAATATTTTTATAAGCAGCAGCATGAAAGACCAGCTGTGGCATATACTGTTTAAATATAGCTTCCATCCTACTACGGTTAGCGACATCTGCCACCAAGACCTTTACTTCAAGGTTCTTCCAATGATCCGATAATTCTAATTGAACATCGTATAAAGGAGATTCGGCTTGATCAACTAATATCAATTGGTAGGGATTCAGTGCTGCCAACTGACGAACGATTTCACGTCCCACAGTACCTGCAGCACCTGTTACCAATATCCGGTATCCTTCAATATAAGCAGCAATCTTTCGGATATCAGCCTGGATAGGCTCACGACGAAGCCAGTCCTCTATATAAATGTCTTTTATAATCCCGTCATCCAAACAGTTACTTAAGGGAGGTACTGTCATTACATAAATATTTTGGGCCAACATTCGCTCCATTACACCGGATGATTCTAAATCTGCCAGCTTATCCGGTGCCACAACAACGGTTTGCACATTCTTTCTCTTCAAATGCTCAAACAACTTATCATCATTAGCATAAACCCTACATCCCATTGTATGCTTACCTATCATCCAAGGTTCATCTGAAATAAAACCACATACACGATAATGATTATTTCGACTTACCCGCATCGATTTAGCTATATTTACTCCAGTACCACGAAAGCCGTAAATAAATATATTTACGCAGTGCCGATCATCAAAAGACAAAGCCTCATGCAGCATTTTAACCAAAATGCGCAGACATACCATAAAAATAAAATTGAGAATATATGCAATAAAGACAATTCCATTCGGTAATGTTTCTCCAAATCCAAAAGCCAACCAACAAAAATTACCAATACCCAATATACCATAGCTTATTGTAAGAGATATAAACACCCTGTAAATATCCACAAACGAAGAGAAACGAATAACTCCAACATAGGTATGGAAGACAGAAAAGAAACACAGATTACAAGAAAGAGAGAATAAAATCATCCATATATATAACGATACCTTATATATTATAGAAGAAACTCCCAATTGAAGAATGCAGGCTAAAAGCGTAGATATCACAACTAAACAGATATCAATAGCCAAAATGGTCCATTTAGATGCAATGCGGGATGAAAAGTTTCTATAATAAACTTTTAGGTTCATAATTATTGTCAGATTTCAGGTTGGTATACACTTTTGCAAAGATGTATTTTTTATATTGATAAAACAATTTTTTTAAAAGGAAAATGACATAATAGCCTCCGAAAACAGCTTTAGGAAAGATTTTCTCAAAAAAATCATCTTTTCTTTTCGTAGTTTCGAAGAAAGCTGTAAATTTGCACCCCGTAAAAACAAAAAGCCGTTGCCGCTATAGCTCAGTTGGTAGAGCAACGCATTCGTAACGCGTAGGTCGCCAGTTCAAGTCTGGCTAGCGGCTCAGAAAGAGAGAGATGCTTATGCATCTCTTTTTTTATTTCATAGATTCTTCTTACCTTTGCCAGACTAAAAAACTTCAGAAACAGATGAAAAAGAAGACAAAAAAAATTCTCATAGGAGGATTGGTAATCCTGTTCCTTATGGGCGTAGCTTGTGCCGGAACATTCTATTATTATATATTCTACCCACAATTTCATCCCCCAAAGACTACTTATATTTATATCGACAAAGACGATACAATAGACTCCATATATAATAAAGTAAGAATACAGGGACACCCGAAAAGTCTCACAGGTTTTCTCTGGATGACCCGATGGCGCAATTACGATTTATCCATTCACACCGGACACTATGCCATCCGCCCGGGAGAAAATGTGTATCATGTCTTCAGTCGTTTATACCGGGGATACCAGGAACCTATCAATCTTACTGTTAGCAACGTACGTACTTTAGACAGACTTGCCCGCAGCATTGGTAAGCAGTTAATGATCGACTCTACAGAAATTGCTACTGTAATGAATGACACTATATTCCAGAAGCGGATGGGATATAAAAAAGAAACAATGTCCAGTCTGTTCATTCCGGAAACATACCAGGTTTACTGGGATATGAGTGTAGGCGAATTTTTCGAGCGTATGCAAAAAGAGCATGAGAAATTCTGGAACCAGCAACGATTGGCTAAAGCTGAATCTATCGGAATGACACCGGAAGAAGTTTCTACCCTGGCCTCTATTGTTGAAGAGGAAACCAACAACAACAAGGAAAAACCAATGGTTGCCGGACTCTATATTAACCGCTTACACAAAGGTATGCCATTACAGGCAGATCCAACAATAAAGTTTGCCCTCCAGGACTTTGGTTTAAGAAGAATAACCAATGAACATTTGAATGTCGACTCACCCTACAATACATATTTAAATGCAGGCCTGCCTCCAGGCCCCATACGTATACCTTCACCTATAGGTATTGATGCTGTACTGAACTATGCCAAGCATGACTACATTTACATGTGTGCTAAAGAAGATTTTTCAGGTACCCACAATTTTGCTTCCAATTATACTGACCACATGAAAAATGCCAGAAAATACTGGAATGCATTAAACGAAAGAAAGATTTTCAAGTAAAATCATAATAAAATAAAAGCAAAAGCCTATATTTGCGAGTGAAAAACGCAGATTATTTCCTTTTTAATAATCCATGACTAACATTAAAATAATCAGATATGAGCAAGCAACTCTTACTTGGCGATGAAGCCATTGCACAAGCCGCATTAGATGCCGGACTCTCAGGTGTTTACGCCTATCCCGGTACTCCTTCCACAGAAATTACAGAATATATTCAAATGGCGCCTGTTACAGCTGAACAGAACATCCACAGCCGTTGGACTTCCAATGAGAAGACAGCTATGGAAGCTGCATTAGGTATGTCATTTGTCGGTAAACGGGCTTTAGTCTGCATGAAACATGTAGGTATGAACGTAGCTGCCGACTGTTTTATCAATTCAGCTGTTACAGGCGTAAAAGGTGGATTAATTGTAGTAGCTGCGGATGACCCCAGCATGCATTCCTCACAGAATGAACAAGATAGTCGTTTTTATGGTGATTTCTCATTGATCCCCATGTACGAACCAAGCAATCAACAGGAAGCATATGATATGGTTTATAATGGATTCGCATTTTCTGAAAAGATTGGCGAACCGGTATTGATGCGTATGGTCACCCGCCTGGCACACTCCCGTTCCGGTGTAGAACAAAAACCGCAACAACCCCAAAACCAAATGTCATTCAGTGAAGACCCCCGCCAGTTCATTTTGTTGCCAGGTAACGCCCGCAAGCGCTATAAGGTTTTATTAGAACGTCAAGCCGAATTTATTGAAGCATCTGAGAACTCTTCTTATAATAAGTATACCGATGGCCCTAATAAAAAGTTAGGTATCATAGCGTGTGGAATCGGCTACAATTATCTGATGGAAAACTATCCTGATGGTTGCGAATACCCCGTATTAAAAATTGGCCAATACCCATTACCTAAGAAACAGCTCCTGCAATTGGTAGAAACCTGTGATGAGATTCTGGTATTGGAAGACGGACAACCTTTCGTAGAAAAACAACTTAAAGGCTATCTTGGTATCGGCATAAAAGTAAAAGGACGCTTAGACGGCACATTATCACAAGACGGTGAATTAAATCCGGATAAGGTGGCACGTGCTATAGGAAAAGAGAATAAGTCAGAGTTTGGTATTCCTTCGCTCGTAGAAATGCGCCCACCCGCACTATGTGAAGGTTGTGGCCATCGTGATATGTACACTACGCTCACCCAGGTTCTGAAAGAAGAATATCCGACACATAAAGTATTCAGTGATATCGGCTGTTATACTTTAGGAGCCAATGCACCATTTAATGCTATCAACTCATGTGTAGATATGGGTGCATCTATTACCATGGCTAAAGGAGCCTCGGATGGCGGACTTCATCCGGCAGTAGCAGTAATTGGCGACTCCACCTTCACACATTCCGGCATGACAGGACTTTTGGATTGCGTCAATGAGAATGCAAACGTTACCATTGTCATTTCAGACAATGAAACGACTGCAATGACAGGCGGCCAGGATTCAGCCGGAACAGGACGTATTGAAGCGATCTGTGCCGGTATTGGCGTAGCCCCCGAACATATCCGTGTAGTAGTTCCCTTGAAAAAGAATTATGAAGAGATGAAGCAGATTATCCGTGAAGAAATCGAATATCGCGGTGTATCCGTTATCATTCCACGCAGAGAATGTATTCAAACCTTAGCACGTAAAAAACGAAATAAGTAAAACCATGAAAAAAGATATTATACTTTCCGGCGTAGGCGGACAAGGCATCCTCTCTATCGCCACTGTAATTGGTAAAGCCGCCCTTAAAGACGGACTATATATGAAACAGGCGGAAGTACATGGCATGAGCCAACGTGGCGGCGATGTACAATCCAATTTGCGCATAAGCGATCAGCCTATCGCTTCCGATCTTATCCCTTCCGGTAAATGCGATCTGATCATTTCACTTGAACCGATGGAAGGACTACGTTATCTTCCTTACTTAAGTCCTGAGGGCTGGCTGGTGACCAACGAAACACCGTTTATTAATATCCCAAACTATCCGGCAGAAGCTGACGTAAGAGCGGAATTAGATAGGCTACCTCACAAGATCATTCTTAATGTAGACAAAGTAGCCAAAGAAATTGGTTCCATCCGTGTAGCAAATATTGTTTTACTGGGAGCCACCACCCCATTCCTCGGCATCGATTACGAAAAAATACAGACCAGTATCCGCGAAATCTTCGAACGTAAAGGCGAGGCCATAGTGGAAATGAATCTTAAAGCACTCGCAGCCGGAAAAGAAATTGCTGAGAAATTAATGTAAGATCCCTCAAAAAAACACCACCATGAATAACAAATACTGGGAAGAAGAAATAGAAACCATGAGTCGTGAGAAGTTGCAGGAATTGCAACTTCAACGACTCAAAAAAACGATAAAGATTGCGGCTAATTCACCGTACTATAAAAAAGTATTTCAAGAACATAACATCACAGCTGACGACATCCAAAGTCTGGATGATATACAGAAAATACCTTTTACTACGAAATCCGATATGCGTGCCTGCTATCCATTCGGCATGGTATCAGGTAATATGCAGGAAGATGGTGTGCGTATTCATTCATCAAGCGGAACCACCGGTACTCCTACCGTCATCGTCCACTCACAACACGACTTGGACTCTTGGGCCAATCTGGTAGCACGCTGCTTGTACACTGTAGGTATACGTAAAACAGATGTTTTCCAGAACAGTTCGGGCTATGGTATGTTTACCGGAGGATTAGGCTTCCAATACGGTGCTGAACGATTGGGTGCACTGACTGTTCCTGCAGCAGCCGGAAACAGTAAGCGCCAGATCAAGTTTATCACAGATTTCAAGACTACCGCACTCCATGCCATCCCCAGTTATGCCATTCGCCTGGCAGAAGTTATTCAGGAAGAAGGAATTGATCCGACAAGTACCAGTTTAAAAACACTTGTTATCGGAGCAGAACCCCATACAGACGAACAGCGCAAGAAAATCGAACGCATGTTAGGTGTTAAAGCCTATAACAGCTTCGGTATGACAGAAATGAATGGCCCCGGCGTTGCTTTTGAATGTCAGGAACAAAACGGCATGCATTTCTGGGAAGATTGCTACCTCGTCGAAATAATTGATCCTGAAACAGGAGAACCCGTTCCGGATGGAGAAATCGGCGAATTGGTATTGACCACTCTTGATCGCGAAATGATGCCGCTTATACGTTATCGTACCCGTGACCTTACCCGTATTCTTCCCGGAGAATGTCCTTGCGGACGTACACACCTCCGCATCGACCGCATCAAGGGACGCAGCGATGATATGTTTATCATTAAGGGAGTAAATATCTTCCCAATGCAAGTTGAAAAAGTATTGGTACAGTTCCCACAATTAGGTAGCAACTATCTTATTACCTTAGAGACCGTAAACAACCAGGACGAAATGATTGTAGAGGTAGAACTCAGCGATCTTTCTACTGATAATTACATTGAACTGGAGAAGGTACGTAAAGATATTACCCGTCAACTGAAAGACGAAATACTTGTTACCCCAAGATTGAAACTTGTGAAGAAAGGTTCATTACCCCAAAGCGAAGGAAAAGCCGTCAGAGTAAAAGATTTGCGGCAAAATCAATAGAAATAGCCTTTTTTCAAAATAATCAGTGGAATACTTGACATCGCCTTTTTGATACAGTATCTTTGTACTATCCATTTATAGATACTATTTCACTGAATTATATTTCGCATCATATAGAAACGGGGAAGCTTTTGCTTCTCTGTTTTTTTAGTCCCCATGCAGCAGGCTCCAAAAGCTTACGCTTATATAACCGCCAGCTTACACTTGCACCACCGTAAGCCCACACTTATACAAGCGTAATGCCACAGTCCGCCATCTCTAACTCCACACTTCGCAGTCTGCAACCTGTAGCACTTGTCCTGTTAAGGTGTGGCATTGAGAGCACTGGGATGTAGCATTTGACTCAAAAAACACTGGCAAAAGAAATGGAAGTTCTTTTATTGCATATCATTACCTCAAAGCAGCCTCCTAACCTACTTCCATTAATAATACATAAATCTGCTATTGACAATATTTGAGTTACGACACCACTTAATAGAGGCTAAGTGGAAGTCTTTTGATTAGAGAAAGTACAAAGAAAAAGGAACGGTAACCAAACAAGATTACCGTTCCCCTTTATAAAAAAGCCGCACCGATGATGTGATGAAACTCCGAATGACATGATTTGAGCGCTCGTCCTCTTTGTAATCCACCGACTCAAAGTTACCCCGAAGGGCGTGGCCCGCCATCGAGAAGCGAAGCTTGTCTCGGTATTTCATAATAGTTTGATGAGTTTCCCGATCCAATCAATGCGGCTATATTTTCTACAACAAATGTAGTAAGTTTCTGTCAAAGAAACAAGGAAAAACATGATTTTGTTTCCTCCATACAGGACATTTTATATTATATTCTCCCTATTATAAGCAAAAAGTGCCGATTACTCGTTCGTAATCAGCACTTTGTAAACTATTTGCTAAATAAACTTAAGCAGCCTTTGCTTTAGCTACGATAGCCTTGAAAGCTTCCGGATGGTTCATCGCTAAATCAGCCAAAACTTTACGGTTGATTTCGATACCTGCTTTGTGCAAAGCACCCATCAGCTTAGAATAAGACATACCTTCCAAACGAGCTGCAGCGTTGATACGCTGAATCCACAAAGCGCGGAAGTTTCTTTTCTTGTTCTTACGGTCGCGGAACGCATAAGTCAAACCTTTCTCCCAAGTATTCTTGGCAACGGTCCATACGTTCTTTCTTGCACCAAAGTAACCTCTGGTTAATTTCAAAATTTTCTTTCTTCTTGCTCTTGAAGCAACGTGATTTACTGATCTTGGCATAGTTTTACTAATTTTTGAATGTTAGCGCCATTACTTCACACAACGGACTTAAAGCTAATGCATTCGGTTAATACTTTAAAATACTTTGTACGCTTTTTACTTCATTGCTAAGAGTTCCTTAACTTGGCTTACGTTCGTCACGTCAACTGTAGTTGAATGGCACAAGTTTCTTTTTTGCTTCTTAGTTTTCTTAGTCAAAATGTGACTGTGAAAAGCGTGCTTTCTTTTGATTTTACCTGTTCCGGTAAGAGTAAATCTCTTTTTAGAACCGGAGTTAGTCTTCATCTTTGGCATCTTACTTATTTTTTAATTATTTAAATTATATGGCAACGCACTATACCTGTGGCGTTACTCATTTCTTTTATTCTTCTGATTCAGCCGGAGCTGCTTTCGGAGCATCTGCAGATTTCGGTGCAGCAGGCTTCTTAGGCACTTCTTTTTTCTTCGGAGAAAGCTGAATAGTCATTCTCTTTCCTTCCAGTACTGGCATCTGATCTACTTTTGCATAGTCTTCCAAGTCATTAGCAAAACGAAGCAACAACACTTCTCCTTGCTCTTTAAACAAGATGGAACGACCTTTAAAGAACACATAAGCCTTTACTTTATCACCTTCTTCCAAAAAGCCTTTAGCATGCTTCAACTTGAAGTTATAATCGTGATCATCAGTCTGAGGACCGAAACGAATCTCCTTCACGTTTACCTTCACCTGTTTCGCCTTCTGTTCTTTCTGACGCTTCTTTAACTGATAAAGAAATTTAGAGTAATCGATGACACGACAAACAGGGGGTTGTGCGTTTGGAGAGATTTCCACGAGATCCACCTCACGTTCTTCGGCAAGCTTCAATGCCTGGGCTATCGGATATACGTTGGGTTCTACTTCATCGCCCACTATGCGGACTTCTTTGGCACGGATTTGTTCGTTAATCCGGTATTGCCCTTTTAAGCTGTCATTTTTCATTAAATAACCTCTATTTCCAGTTTGTTTCTTATTTACTACTCCCAAATTATTATTTTTTTATGTTAGGTAAAAGCTATCTTTAGAACATCATTTATGCTATGCTTTCACAAGTGGGCGCAAAGTTACCATTTATTTATCATATTCTGAACTTCTTCGTTCAAAATTTTAGCAAATTCTTCAAATTTCATAGTGCCTTTATCGCCTTCCCCTTGCTTGCGGACAGAAACTTCTCTGTTTTCTGCTTCTTTTTCACCCACAATCAGCATGTAAGGAATACGCTTCAATTCATTATCACGAATCTTACGTCCTATCTTCTCATTGCGTTCATCCACAATTGCACGGATATCATATTGCTTCAGGAACTTTTTCACTTCCTGTGCATAATCATTAAACTTCTCACTGATAGGCAAAATAGCTACCTGCTCAGGTGTCAACCACAACGGGAACTTACCTGCCGTATGCTCGATAAGCACAGCAACGAAACGCTCCATTGAACCGAATGGTGCACGGTGTATCATCACCGGACGATGTTTTTGGTTATCAGCACCGGTATATTCCAGTTCAAATCGTTCCGGCAAGTTATAATCCACCTGAATGGTACCCAACTGCCAACGGCGACCGATAGCATCTTTTACCATGAAGTCCAACTTCGGACCATAGAAAGCCGCCTCACCATATTCAATTCTTGCAGTCAAGCCTTTTTCTTCACAAGCCTCGATGATAGACTGTTCAGCTCTTTCCCAGTTTTCATCGCTACCGATGTATTTCTCACGGTTCACTTTGTCACGCAAGGAAATCTGTGCTTCCACATTGGCAAAGTCCATGGAACGGAACACAATAGAAATAATATCCATTACGCGCAGGAATTCATCTTTCACCTGGTCGGGACGGCAGAAAATATGTGCATCATCCTGTGTAAAGCTACGTACACGTGTCAATCCGTGCAATTCACCACTTTGCTCATAACGGCAAACCGTACCGAATTCAGCCAAGCGCAAAGGCAGATCCTTATATGAACGCGGAGAATTCTTATAAATCATACAGTGGTGAGGACAGTTCATAGGTTTCAGGAAGTACTCCTCTCCTTCTTCAGGTGTATGAATAGGTTGGAATGAATCCTTACCATATTTAGCATAGTGACCGGAAGTTATATACAGCAGCTTGTTACCAATCGGCGGAGTAATAACTTCCTGATAATCGTAACGTGCCTGAATACGGCGCAGGAATTCCTGCAGACGCAGACGCAATGCAGTACCTTTCGGCAACCACATAGGCAAACCTTTACCTACCGTATCAGAGAACATGAACAAATCCATTTCCTTGCCGATCTTGCGATGGTCACGTTTCTTGGCTTCTTCCAGAACAACCAGATATTCATCCAGCATCTTTTTCTTGGGAAAAGTGATACCGTAAATACGCGTCATCATCTTGCGGTCTTCATGTCCGCGCCAGTATGCACCGGCTACCGACATCAATTTGATAGCCTTAATCGGCGCAGTAGTCATCAAGTGCGGGCCACGGCACAAATCCGTAAAAGCACCTTGCGTATAAGTAGTAATGTGACCATCCTCCAATTCAGAAATCAATTCACATTTATAAGTTTCTCCACGATCACCGAATTTTGTCAATGCATCCGCTTTTGAAATACTCTCTCTCACAACAGCTTCTTTCTTTGCTACCAGTTCTGCCATTTTAGCTTCAATAGCCGGAAGGTCAGATTCTTTAATAGTGGTCTCACCCGGATCCACGTCATAGTAGAAACCGTTTTCAATGGCAGGACCGATACCGAACTGAATACCCGGATATAATTCCTGTAAGGCTTCAGCCAACAAGTGAGCACTGGTATGCCAGAATGCATGCTTACCTTGCTCGTCTTCCCATTTATAGAGAACAAACTCAGCATCCTCGTTGATAGGACGCCCCAAATCATAAATCTCACCGTTCACGCCACATGCCAGCACTTCCTGTGCCAGACGAGAGCTGATACTTTCTGCAATTTGCAGTCCCGTTACTCCGTCATTATACTCACGTACGGAGCCGTCTGGAAATGTAATCTTTATCATAATGTTGTGTATATTTCAATTTTCAGAACGCAAAAATAGCTAATTCTTTTTGATATTTTATTTTTTAGCAAAAAAATGTTATTCACGAGTGTTGGTAAACCGCTTAATAATATTGTAAGCAGAAACAATACCCAATTCTCCTGCTTTACTCAGGTCTGTAATCCCCTGCTTGTTATTTCCCAGGAAGATATGAGTCAAACCACGGTTGAAATAAGCTTCAGCAAAGTCTTTATTCAATTCGATTGCCTTGTCATAATCTACCAATGCTCCACGGTAATCTTTCAACAGAGACAGCACATTGGCACGATTATAATATCCGTAAACAAAATCAGGTGCCAATTGGATGACATGATCCAAATCTTTTCTCACAATATCATAATCCAAGGCAGTTACTTCCGCTTGATTCTTACTATCAACAGAAGCTCCGGGAACACCTTCGGTCAAACCGGCTTCCGCCTTCTTATACTCCAATTGCTTATAACGCACCAACGAGCGCATGAAATAAGCCGGGAAGAATTTATCATCCAGCAAAATGGACTGCGTAAAGTCATCTATAGAACTGGCAAAGTCCTGAACCAGATAGAAATCAAGTCCACGCAGGAAACGTTTCTTGGCATCCTTATCATCGGATACGATATCCGAAGTATGGGTATCAATCAGAGCAAAATGGAATTTCACCTGTTCTTCCGTCAACGGAGCTTCCATATTAGTAATACGCAACGGTTTCGGGAACAGTTTCTCATGATTCAACTCCTCAATATATTTATGGAAATGAACAATGCGCTTCACCTCACTCGATTTCTCATAATATGTCAATGTATACATCGGTTCCATCTTAACGGCTACGTTCCGGTCTTGAACACGACCGCGGTAGTCGCTCTTATATTTCTGGTCTTCTTCCGAGTCATCAGCAATCACGATTTTCCGGTAATTCTCCATATTCTTATCGGATTTCTTACGTGTCTTGCTCGTATCCTCATTATCCTGATTATTGTCTGCAACATCCTTATCGCCTGTCGTAACCCCGTTACGCTTGTCTATCTGCATCTTCATGATTTTGAATTCATCCTCTTCGGCACCCTTACGATCACCGATCTTCTTACGAGCTTCGGCACGCTGATAGTACCCGGCCATAAAATTAGGATATTCGTCAATCACTTTCGAATAGTCACTGATAGCGCCACGATAATCACCCGTCTGTGCACGCAGCAAACCACGGTTGAAAGTTGCCATCATATTATCCGGTTCTACCTTCAGAACAAAATCAAAGTCTTCAAGTGCCCGGTTATCGTCACCTACCTGTGCACGCAGCAAACCACGATTATAATGCCCCAGGAAGTTATTCGGATCGATATCCAATGCCAGGTCATAATCACTCATGGCACCTCTCAGATTATTCTGATGGAAACGCGCCAATGCACGATTGATATAATTACCAGCATTCTTCGCACTCAGATGAATGGCCTGATCCAAGTCACTTTCGGCATCTGTATACTTTCCCTGTTGCAAACGGACAATAGCACGTGCGCTCCATCCATCAGGATCATAACGGTCCATATCAATTGCCGTTTCAAAATCATTCAGAGCCTGTATAGTATCCTTTTGCTTCAACGACACTTCGCCACGCATCAGATAAGCACGCGTATACCTGGGAGCTATCTTCAGCAGTTTCCCCAAATCCTCTTTGGCTGCATCATAGTCCTCTTTCTGCATATGGCAAAGAGAAAGATTATGCCACAGAACAAGATTCTCCGGATCATATTTCAGAGCTGTCTGATAATCTTCAATAGCACCGTTGTAATTATTCTGCCGGATACGGGCCAATCCACGTATCTGATAGGCACCTACTACAAAAGGATTACGATCGATAGCCGCATCGCAATCCGCTTCCGCACCTTGGAAATCATCCAAATTGATTTTTGCCAAACCGCGAAAGAAGTAAGGCTCATATAAATAAGGCTTAGCGTTAATTACCTGGTTGAAATACTGGATAGAAAGCACATAGTCTTCAAAATACAACGCGTTGCGTGCGATTGTCATCACTCGCTCCGTATTGATCTGCGCACACAGCAACGTAGGAAGCAACAGGAAAGCCGTCAGTATCTTTTTTATCATCTTGTCTTATAAATGCTTGTAAACGAAACAAATTTAATGCTTTTCATTTACTTGGCGGGATTAACGGAAGACTTTTTATATTTTTTGAGCCTTTTATACCTTATTATAAGATTAGCTTATTTCACAGTCTTGACTTTATACGTGCAATGAGCCTTTCCCTTTAGCATCGCATTCAGCCTTCCCTTAATCATTTGCTTACGCAAGGGAGACAAATGATCGATAAACATCTTTCCTTCTAAATGGTCAAATTCATGTTGCATCACACGTGCCAGATAGCCTTCAACTATTTCATCATGCTCTACCATATCCTCGTCCATATACGTTACATGGATCTTATTACCACGTTTCACTGCTTCATGAATGCCCGGAAGACTCAGGCACCCTTCGTCCATAGACACTTCTTCACCTGAAACTTCCAGGATATGAGGGTTGATATATGCTTTCCGAAAACCTTTATATTCAGGATAATCTTCAGATAATACATCCAGATCAACCACTACAACACGAACAGGCAATCCTACTTGCGGTGCTGCAAGTCCTACACCTTCGGCATTATCCATCGTTTCGAACATATTCGCAATTAACTCTTTCAAATTAGGATAGTCGGGAGCAATATCTTCCGCCACTTTTCTCAATACGGGCTGACCGTATACATAAATGGGTAAAATCATTCTTTTTCTAAGTTACAAATTACTAAATCAATATATATAAGTATATATACCTTATTATAATATAAAACGTTTATTTTCCAAATAGCTTTGCAGAATAATAGTTGCACTGATTTCGTCCACCAAAGCTTTATTCTGCCGATCTTTCTTCTTCAGCCCGGCCTCCCGCATAGTGCGATGTGCCAAAACGGATGTAAAGCGCTCATCAACATACTCAACAGGCATTTCCGGTAACTTTTTCTTCAACAAACGAACAAAAGGTTCTATACGTTTCATGTTTTCCGAAGCCTCATTATTCATTTGTTTAGGCAAGCCTACAAGAATACGTTCCACCGGTTCTTTTCCTATATAATCAAGGATGAATGCCAGCAACTCATGCGTAGGCACAGTGGTTAGTCCGTTAGCAATCATTTGCAATGTATCGCTAACAGCTATTCCCGTACGCTTTTTACCGTAATCAATAGCTAATATTCTACTCATAATGGGCTACAAAATTACGATTAAAATTTGATATTTACCTCCATCTGCCGGCATAATAACAAAAAAGGGAGTCTAACTCATGCTAAATATAGCTGCACATTCCAATTATTCCGCTTTACTTTAAAAGCACTATTGACTATAAACTGGCAGATTAGAGTAGAAGTTCAAAGCATGTATTATACTATATTATTACCAAACATGGCTTTTTATATTAATTTTCAGAAGAAATCAATTCATAGGACACAATGCAATAACAATCTAATAATCAACAGCAAAGATACATCTTATAAAAAATGAGATTTTGATATATTAATAGCTATTTTCATGTAAGCGAGACCTTATTCTTCTGGACTTCCTTACCATACTAAGCATTTTATCTAAATAAATATTTAATTATTTAACTATATAGTATTCGATCTCCAAGAGTAATTTATGTAAGCTATTAGAAATTCATCTTTTTATCCTAATATTATTACATTAATATTTTCATTATCAATCTAATATTATTTGATTCCTTTATAACAAAAAAAGGTGTCCGACAACAATCAGACACCTTTTCTTCTTTATAGAGTTTCACCTCTAATCTTATCCTTTTTCCAGAATTATTGTTTTTATTCCAGAATCACTACACGGTTCAGATAGTTCTTACCGAACATGTTAGCTGTACCACCGAATCCTACGAGTTCGAGTTGATCTTTGTTAACGCCTTCTTTAATCAATGCGTCATAAACAGCCTGAGCACGTTTTTCAGACAACTTCTGGTTCCAAGAAGCGCTACCTGTAGCCTTGTCAGCATAACCTGCAACCTTGTACTTCTTATCCGGGTTAGCCTTCAGGATCTTAGCAGCCAACTCGATGTTAACCAAACCATAATCGTCGATACGAGCACTACCGATCTTGAAGAAGACAGCACGCGGGCCAGCAACTTCAACTTCCTTCACAACTTCCTTAGTTACAGGTTTAACGTTAGCCAAAGCATTCTT
>NZ_QROH01000017.1:0-34334 GCF_003474285.1 Bacteroides sp. AF39-11AC
CCGGGTTGGACAGTTGCTTCGCTGTGGGAACTATTTTCACCAGGACGTGCAGAACAATTTTTAATTAAAAAATAAAGCATAAACATTATAAGCGATATGAATAAAATTATGATTATTTTGGCAGGATTTGTGCTATTAGCATCAGCCTGTACAAGTAAGCAGGTCAGTGAAAAGACTGCTTCAGGGTTGAATCCGGCTGATTTCCGTATGGAAGTGGATGGTAAACAGACAGATTTGTTTGTACTAAAGAATAAAAATGGTATGGAAGTTTGTATTACAAACTTTGGTGGACGTATTGTATCAGTAATGGTACCGGATAAAGATGGAGTTATGCGTGATGTTGTATTAGGACTCGATTCTATTCAAGACTACGTGAAACTTCCTACGAATTTTGGTGCTACCATCGGACGTTATGGTAATCGCATTAACCAGGGTAAGATTACCATAGACGGTGTAGAATATCAATTGCCACGGAATAACTATGGTCACTGCCTACATGGTGGTTCTAAAGGGTTTGACTTCCGGGTTTTCAATGCACATCAGCTGAGTGATCAGGTTTTGGAATTGAGCTATTTATCAAAAGATGGTGAAGAAGGATTTCCGGGTAATTTGACTTGTAAGGTCACTTTCTCACTGACAGATGATAATGCCATCGATATTCGTTATAGTGCCGAAACGGATCGTACTACGGTTGTTAACCTGACTAATCATTCATATTTCAACCTGGATGGTGATCCTTCCAAAGACAACTCGGATTATCTACTGACCATTAATGCTGATGCATATACTCCTGTGGACAGTACTTTTATGACTACCGGTGAGATTGCTTCTGTAGAAAATACAGACATGGATTTCCGTCAACCCACGGCCATCGGCGCACGCATTAATAATGATTTTATTCAATTGAAGTATGGTAAAGGTTACGATCATAACTGGGTACTCAATACGAAAGGGGATATTTCTCAGAAATGTGTTACTCTCGAATCTCCTAAAACAGGTATCGTACTTGATGTTTACACGAACGAACCGGGAATTCAGATTTATGCCGGCAACTTCCTCGATGGCACGGTAAAGGGAAAAAAAGGCATCGTATATGGTCATCGTGCTTCCGTTTGTTTGGAAACTCAGAAATATCCCGATACTCCTAATAAACCGGAATGGCCGTCAGCATTATTGAAACCGGGAGAGAAATATGATAGCCATTGCATATATAAATTTTCCGTAAGAAAATGATAAGACAACTGGGTAAATTAATTATTCATTTAAAGACTATAAGAATTATGAAGAGAGATTATCGTTTCATTTATCTATTTGTTGTGGCTGTATTTGTAATGACAAGTACCATCACCGCACAAGATTATTTCAGTAATTTCCCTGTAAGAGCAAATCCCAAAATCGTAGGGAAAAAGGTAAGTAGCCGCCTGATGGAGACCAAACACCAACTTTATGGAGACAGAGGTATACATTATGCTGAAGTCTGCACCTGGTATGGAGCGCTCCGGTTCGCCGAAATGACGAATGACAAGGAACTTACCAAGAAGTTGAGAGAGCGTTTTGAGTTGTTGTTCCATCTGGAGAAAGACTTGCTTCCTCCTCCGATTCATGTAGACCAGAATATGTTTGGTTGCCTGCCTCTGAAACTGTATCGCATGACGAAGGACGAGCGCTATAAAGAACTGGGATTACCGTATGCCGATACGCAGTGGATTCTTCCTGAGAAGGCAAACGATGAAGAACGTAAATGGCATAAGAAAGGATACTCTTGGCAGACTCGCCTTTGGATTGATGATATGTATATGATTACCATCGTGCAGGCCGAAGCCTATCATGTGACGGGAGATAAAAAATACATCAACCGCGCTGCCAAGGAAATGGTGCTTTATCTGGATGAGATTCAGCGTGAGAACGGTCTTTTTTATCATGCACCCGATGTGCCCTTTTATTGGGGACGTGGCGATGGCTGGATGGCTGTGGGCATGACAGAATTGCTTTTCAACCTTCCTGAAAACGATCCTAACCGTCAACGCATCCTCAAAGGATATCGCTTGATGATGGAGAACCTGAAGAAATATGTGAATGAAGACGGACTTTGGAACCAGTTGATTGACGAAAAGGACTGCTGGACAGAGACTTCCGGTTCGGCAATGTTTACGTATGCCATGATTTTGGGTGTGAAGAACGGATGGTTGGATAAGGATGAATATGGACCGATTGCCCGCCGTGCATGGTTGGGGCTTTGCAACTATCTTGATGATAACAATGACTTGATGGAAGTTTGCATCGGTACAGGCAAGAAGAACAGTCACCAGTATTATTTGGACCGTCCCCGTATAACAGGTGATTATCATGGACAAGCTCCCATCATATGGTGTGCTTATGCATTGCTGAACGAATAAGATATTCTATTCTTCATAGCCGGCTGAAAAAGCTGCTTTAATTTATATACTTCATAATCTCTTCATTGAGATTATGAAGTATATGTGTTATTTTTACCTGGGTATTAATAAAAATATTATTTTCGCATACGTTTAAAGTGACTTGAAAGAACTTCTGCACCGCATCAAGTCCGTGTCTGCTCCGTACCAACTCCGTATAAAGGTACCTTTTTTAGGAGCAGGTACGGAGTTGGTACGGAGCAGACACGGACTTGACATGGTTCGGAGATGCTTTCGATAGGTTCTAAATGTTTTGAGAGGGAAAATTATTCGTTTGCGGAACTTATGCTTAAAATAGATAGTTATGAATTTAAGAAAGTATCTCTTTTCAGGAGTTATTCTCCAGGGAGTAGGCTTGTCCTTGTACGCTCAGGCAGATAAGCCCAATATTGTGGTGATAATGACAGATCAGCAGCGTGCGGATTTGTGTGGGCGTGAAGGGTTTCCGATGGAAATCACTCCGTACGTTGATGAATTGGCGCACCAGAATGCCTGGTTTGATAAAGCATATACGGTTATGCCTGCCAGCAGCCCTGCACGTTGTTCTATGTTTACAGGCCGTTTTCCCAGTGCTACTCATGTGCGTACGAATCATAATGTACGCGATATACACTATGCAAAAGATTTGGTAGCTGTTTTGAAGGAGAACCATTATAAGACTGCTTTGGTGGGTAAAAATCATGGTTATTTGAGTTCGAAAGATATGGATTTCTGGTCTGAATATTCTCACTGGGGAAAGAATAAACCGGTGACGGAGGGAGAACGTGCCATTTCCGAATTCTTTAAAGAGTCTGTCGGGCAGTGTCTGGAGCCTTCGCCTATACCTGTCAAGGACCAACAGCCTACAAGAATAGTGGATGAGGCTATAGAATGGATCGATAGCCAGAAGGATAATCCGTTCTTTGTCTGGGTTTCATTTCCCGAACCACATAATCCCTATCAAGTCTGTGAGCCTTATTACTCGATGTTTGCGCCGGATAAGCTTCCACCAGTGAAGACTTCACGCCAGGATGCATTGAAGAAAGGAGAGAAGTACCAAATATTGGCAGAACTGGAAGATGCTTCTTGTCCTGATCTTGAGAAGGATCTACCTCGATTAAGGGGAAATTATATGGGAATGATTCGCCTTATAGATGATCAGATAAAGCGACTGATTGAGGATTTGAAAGAAAAAGGACTTTTTGAGAAAACAATCATTGTAGTTCTGTCCGACCATGGTGATTATTGCGGTGAATACGGCCTAATTCGTAAAGGAGCAGGCTTATCCGAATCCCTGACCCGTATACCAATGGTTTGGGCCGGTTATCAGATAAAGAAACAGGCTAAAGCGATAGATGCGCATGTTTCATTGGCAGATCTTTTCCCTACTTTTTGTACGGCGATAGGTGATTCTATACCTGTAGGTGTGCAGGGACGGAGTTTGTGGCCGATGCTGACAGGTAAGAAATACCCGAAAGAGGAGTTTTCAAGTGTAGTTGTGCAGTTGGGCTTCGGTGGTGAAGATGTATCTTTGGATGATAAACTGACTTTTGAGCAGGAAGGTGCGCTGGGACATGATAAAGTGGCTCGTTTTGACGAACTGAATACTTGGACTCAGAGTGGAACTTCCCGAATGGTGCGTATGGGCGACTGGAAACTGGTCATGAACAGTTATGGAAGGGGAGAACTGTATAATCTGAAGAAAGACCCGTATGAAATTAATAACCTGTTTGGAAACTCAAAGTTTGTAAATAAGCAGAATGAGTTGTTGACAAAACTGTTGGCTTGGGAATTGCGTTTGCAGGATCCATTGCCACTGCCTCGACATCGTTATCATTTTAAACGGAATCCTTATAATTATCACTTTTACGAGTGATTCATGACAGGATGTTCCCCACACGCTAACTCCCACACAATAACTCCATTTACATGCCGAAGTAAAGGTCGTTACATACCGAGGTAAAGAGCGTTACAATAAGGGGTAAAGGACGTTACATGCAGCGGTAAATGCTTTTACATTTTGTGGTAAACAGTCGGTAAATGCTATTCGTTGATTATCAGTAAACTAATAAAGGTTCATCAGCTCTTTAATCCATTGTACTAATTATAAATCAAATTCAGTTTCTGATTCGCATTGGTTATAAAGCAAACATATTTATTGGGTTTTATAAGGCTTGCCTCTGTTTGGGTTACCTGAGCTATTGATAAGATGAAGATTATATAAAGTGAAAGACTTCGATGAAATGGGCTATTTTCATCGAAGTCTTTTCATAAACGACAGTTCCCTGTATTTTTTTAAGTATTAAAGAGACGAATTTTTTATTTATTGAAGTATTTCTGCTATCGTTTGTCATCAGATTGAGCTATATTTGACGTGCGAATCTATCAAAAAACACAAAAATGAGGAAGAGAATAATAGCCCTTATTAGTTTTCTTTGTTATATTGTTTGTTGGACACAAGCAGCAGACGAACATTACTATTTCAAAAATCTTAGCATTAAGGATGGATTATCCCAAACTACAGTCAATGCAATCATGCAGGATAAAAAGGGATTTATGTGGTTCGGTACTAAGGGTGGGCTGAGTAGATATGATGGTATGTCGTTCCGGAATTTCAAGCGTGATATGAACGACAATCATAGTTTGGGGAACAATTTCGTAACTTGTCTTTATGAAGATAATAAAGGGAATATCTGGGTTGGTACGGATGCTGGGATGTATATTTATTATTCTGACCGGGAAATCTTTGTGCCTTTTAACCTGTTGAGTAGAGAAAATACTAAAATAGATCGAACTGTTTCCGCAATTTCGGGAGATAAGGAAGGGCGGGTTTGGATAGCTGTTGAAACACAAGGGCTATTCTGCTATGAGCCACAAGAAGAACAGCTTCACAACTATACATTAAACAGCTTCTCAGCCAATGTTCAGAGTGTAACTTCTGATAATAGTGGGACTATTTGGGTTGGATTCTACGGCAGTGGTTTGTTCTATTCTAAGGATAATTTAAAAACACTTCATCCTTATCTTTCCCCGAAGGATGGTGAAGAGGTTTTTAAAGATGACGTCATTATGAAGATTGTGCCGGGAGCCTATAATTGTATCTATATCAGTTCCATAAGAAAAGGGGTTCAGGAATTGAACCTTACTTCCGGTAATTTGCGGAGTTTATTGTTGATGGATGAAACCGGTGAAATGGTATATAGCCGGGATTTGCTCGTTAATTCGGATAATGAATTGTGGATTGGTGCAGAATCAGGAGTCTATATCTATAATCTTCGTACAGATAAGTATGTGCACTTGTATAGCTCTAAAGATGATCCTTATTCTTTGTCTGATAATGCTGTTTATTCGCTATGTGAGGATAGAGAAGGTGGTATCTGGGTAGGTTCATATTTTGGAGGAGTAGACTATTATCCAAAGTCTTACACCTATTTTGAGAAGTATTATCCGAAAGATGGGGATAACAATTTGCATGGTAAGCGGGTACGTGAGTTCTGCGAGGACAATAAAGGGATATTATGGATTGGTACTGAGGATGGTGGTTTGAATCGTTTTGATCCGAAGACAAAAACATTTTCTTTCTTTGCACCCAGTTCTGGGTTTACCAATATTCATGGTTTATGTATGGTCGGTGATAAGTTGTGGGTTGGAACATTTTCTAAAGGACTGAAAATCGTAGATACCAATACCGGGAATATCTTGAAAACTTATCAGAAAAATGCTTCCCCCCGTTCATTGATAGACAATAGTATCTTTGCCATTTGCAGAACAACAACAGGAGATATTTATCTGGGAACCATGTTCGGGCTGTTGAGGTATAATGAACAGACAGATGATTTTGACAGAATAGAGGAGTTGACCGGTAGGTTTGTATATGATATAAAAGAGGATTCGGGTGGTAATTTGTGGTTAGCTACCTATGTGAATGGTGCCTATTGCTACAATGTCAATGAAAAGAAATGGAAGAACTATGTACATAATGAAAGTAATAAAGAGAGTCTTCCTTATGACAAAGTTTTGAGTATTTTTGAAGATTCACATCGGCAAATCTGGTTGACTACACAAGGGGGAGGATTCTGCTTGTTCCATCCCGAAACGGAGACTTTTACTAGCTATAATTCATCCAATGGCCTGCCTAATGATGTGGTGTATCAAATTGTAGAGGATGCAGAAGGACTATTCTGGCTGACAACGAATAGCGGGTTGGTACGCTTTAATCCCGAAACAAAACAGGTAAAGGGTTATACAACGGCCAATGGCTTGCTTGGTGATCAGTTTAACTACCGTTCCAGTTACAAGGATGAAACGGGCGCTATTTATCTGGGTAGTATTGATGGTTTTGTAGTATTTAATCCCAAAACGTTTACTGAGAATAAAAGCTTGCCACCGGTAGTGATTACAGATTTCATGCTGTTCAATAAAGAAGTCCGTGCAGATGAAGAAAATACTCCTCTTGAAAAGAGCATCACTTTCTCGGATAGTATCACTCTTCAGGCTAATCAAAACTCATTTTCTTTCCGTATTGCAGCTCTTGGATATCAGGTGCCGAAAATGAATAAGCTGATGTATAGATTGGATGGTTTTGATAAAGACTGGATCACAGTGGGCGAAAGTCCTATTGTCACTTATTCCAATTTGTGGCATGGTGATTATGTGTTCCGCGTGAAAGCGTCTAATAGTGATGGTATTTGGGGGCCTGAAGAACATTTGCTATATATTCATATTCTTCCTCCTTTTTATCTTTCGTTCTGGGCATATTGCATTTATATATTGTTGTTTATTGTCGGTTCTGTATATGCCTTTTGGTATTTCAGGCAGCGTAGCAGCAGACTGCATCGCCGTCAACTCGAGAAGTTTGAGCAGGAAAAAGAACGCGAGATCTATAACGCTAAAATAGATTTCTTTACCAATGTGGCACATGAAATCCGGACTCCGCTGACGTTGATTAAAGGGCCTTTGGAGAATATTCTTTTGAAAAAGCATTTGGATCCGGAGACTCACGAGGATCTGAATATTATGCAACATAATACGGAAAGATTACTGAACCTTACAAATCAGCTCCTGGACTTCAGGAAAGTAGAGAGCCAGGGTTATAGCTTGAACTTTACTAAATGTGATATTACCAATATCCTGAAAGAAACTTATATGCGTTTTAGTTCTCTTTCACGCCAGAAAGGTCTTGACTTTAATCTGGAGTTACCCGAAGAAAATTTCTGCGCCCATGTGAATCGTGAAGCATTTACGAAGATTATCAGTAATCTTTTGAATAATGGGACGAAATATGCCGATAGCTATATGCATATTAAGTTGGAAGTAGATGTAGAGACACAGGCATTTTATGTGGTGACAAAGAATGACGGAGTCATTATTCCCGATGAAATGAAAGAGGAGATTTTTCAGCCTTTTGTTCGTTTCAGTCAGAAGGAGGAAGGAAAGCTTGCTACAGGTGCGGGTATTGGCTTAGCTCTTTCCCGTTCTCTGGCAGAGCTCCATCGTGGAACCTTGGTTATGGCTCCGGGTGAAGATGCCAATGTTTTTGTCCTGACACTTCCTATCATTCAGGATACGGTGATTACTTTAGATTCTGATATGGAGAATATGGATGCAGAGTTACAAACAGAAGCATCTAGTGAGCAATATTCAGATGATAAATCGGAGGGAAAACAATCAAAAGAAAGCAAGCATATGGTTTTGGTTGTAGAAGATAACCCGGAAATGCTCGCTTTCATCGAACGTCAGTTGTCATCTCAATATGCTGTAGTTACGGCAACTAATGGTAGAGAGGCCTTGGAAGCATTGGATAGTAATTTTGTGAATCTGGTGGTGAGTGATGTTGTTATGCCATTAATGGATGGTTTTGAATTGTGCAAGACAATAAAGTCAAATGTGGGTTATAGTCATATTCCTGTTATACTTCTGACGGCTAAGACTAATATTCAGTCTAAGATTGAGGGTATGGAATTAGGGGCGGACTCGTATATTGAGAAACCTTTTTCACCGGAATATCTTTTGGCTGTGGTTTCTAATCTGATAAACAATCGGGAGAAGCTTCGCCGGGATTTTGCCAAATCTCCTTTTGTTGCAGTCAATACAATGGCACTGACCAAGGCTGATGAAGAATTTATCAAGAAACTGAATGAGATTATTCTTTCTAATTTGTCGAATCAGGAATTTAGTATGGACGATATGGCAGAGAGTCTGAATATGAGCCGTTCCAGCTTCTATCGTAAAATGAAAGGGGTCTTGGATTTGAGTCCGAACGAATATTTGCGTATAGAACGTTTGAAACGAGCTGCCCAGTTATTAAAAGAAGGTGAAAGTCGTATTAATGAAATCTGCTATATGGTAGGGTTTAATTCTTCTTCATATTTCTCTAAATGTTTCCTGAAACAATTTGGAGTGCTTCCAAAGGATTTTGCCGGATAAGGGGAGATAGTACTTTTATTGGGAATAAAATTGTGACTTTTATGCGATTTTGAGATGTTTTTTCTATTTATTGGAATACTTCTTCTCTGTTGAGAAGATGCTGCGTGTTATCTTTGTAACCATCTCGTAAGAGGTATACCATGATAACAATTATGTATTTCTTAATGTCTAATAAATAAAGAATTAACCTTATGTGTAAGAAGTCGTTATTATTATTGTTTTTGCTTCCTTTTCAGTTGATGTTTGCCCAGACAAGTTTGTTGACTGATTTTCCTGAAGGATATACTCCCAAAGAAGTAGGTAAACGTCTGGCATATCATTTTGTAGATGGAAAGCATATGCTTCATATCGGAAAGTGGATTAGCTATCCGGAGACTTTTACCTGGAATGGAGGATTGAAATTTGCCGCACTCACCAATGACCAAGAGCTTGTGAAGCTTTTACAGAATAGATTTGAGCTCCTGTTTACAACGGAAAAAGCTCTGTTGCCTATCAAGAATCATGTGGATGTGAATATGTTTGGCAGTTTACCTCTGGAACTGTATAAGATAACAAAAGATCGACGTTATCTGGATTTGGGCCTTCCTTATGCCGATACTCAATGGCAACTTCCTGAAAATGCAAAACCCAAAGAAAAGGAATGGGATCAGAAAGGATATTCCTGGCAAACTCGTTTATGGATTGATGATATGTATATGATTACGATTGTACAGACTCAGGCTTATAGAGTTACCGGTGATCGTAAATATATAGACCGTGCTGCCAGAGAAATGGTGATGTATCTGGATGAATTGCAATGTCCGAATGGTCTTTTCTATCATGCACCGGATGTTCCTTTCTATTGGGGTAGAGGTAATGGCTGGATGGCTGCCGGTATGGCAGAGTTGTTGAGTAGTTTGCCCGAAGATAGTGAATACCGTCCACGCATTCTGCATGGCTATCGCACTATGATGAAAAGCCTGAAAAAGTATCAGTCTTCCAATGGCTTGTGGCATCAGTTGTTGGATCATCCTGATTGCTGGATTGAAACCTCAGGGTCTGCCATGTTCACTTTCGCTTTCATTAAGGGCGTGAAGAATGGCTGGTTGGATGCTAAAGAATATGCTCCTGCTGCCCGCAAGGCATGGATGGCTATGGTAAAGTACATAGATGAGAACAATAATGTAAAATCAGTTTGCGAGGGCACTAACAAAAAGAACGATAAGCAATACTACTATGATCGTAAACAAAATGTAGGCGATTATCATGGACAAGCTCCTTACCTTTGGTGTGCTGTTGCGCTTTTAGAAGAATAATTTCCTATTATTTTAGTAATCTTATATCGAAACTTTATTTATACTTATAAAATGAATATAAGCAGTTGGGCCAAAGCCCTTACCTTTGTTTTGCTGTTGTTTTCCTATTCGACAGTAGTAACCGGACAAACGCAAGTAAATGATGCCAGAGGTTCTGAACGTATCTGGCTTGACTCGGATATTACCCATAATGGAGGTTATCAGTGGAAAATGATGAAGGCGGGAGACGTGACGGACTCTGGAGAGAAAGTATCTTTGTCTAATTATCCGACAACAAACTGGTTGCCTGCCATTGTGCCCGGTACAGTTCTGAATTCATTGGTGCACAACCAAAAATATCCTGAACCTTATTATGGTATCAACAATAAAATCGAATCTAAATTGATACCTGATATTTCTGAAACCGGACGTGATTTCTACACCTATTGGTTCAGGACTGAATTTACAGTTCCTAAATCATTTGAAGGAAAGCATGTCTGGTTACAATTGGATGGTATCAACTACCGCGCTGAGGTATGGGTGAACGGAAACCTGCTAAGCACAATTAAGGGCATGTTCTTGCAGGATTACATTGACGTGACCAGCTTTGTGAAGATAGACGAGAGCAATGCATTAGCTATAAAAGTATATCCCGTGGATGTTCCGGGTAGTGCTAAACCAAAATCCTGGGGAGCGGTAGGTGAATTCCATAATGGTGGAAACGGAAACATTGGATTGAATACTACCATGCTGATGACTGTGGGTTGGGACTTCACTTTTATGGATGGCATTCGCGACCGTAATACAGGAATCTGGAAGAATATTTCTCTCTATTCTACCGGTAAAGTGGCATTGCGTTATCCTTTCGTGAAATCGGAATTACGCAAACCCGGTTACGACGAAGCACGCGAATTTGTGTCGGTGGAAGTTGTGAATCCGACAACAGGTTTTAACCCTATTAATTGCACGGTGAAGGGTGAGATTCTTGGTGAAAATATAACTTTCGAGAAAAAAGTTAAAGTTATGCGTGGAGAAGAGAAAGTTTTGTCTTTCTCTCCGGAAGAGTTCCCGCAATTGGTGATTAACGCTCCCCGCTTATGGTGGCCTGTGAATAAAGGACCTCAGAACCTGTATGAGCTGAAAATGACCGTATCCATCGATGGAGTGGTGTGTGATTCAGTAAAAACGAAGTTTGGTATTCGTGAAATTACTTCTGATACGAATACACCTGATAAATCACGTGTCTTCTATGTAAATGGTAAACGTCTCTTTATCCGTGGAACGAATTGGATACCGGAGGCTATGCTGAGAACTTCCGATGAGCGTACTTATGCTGAATTAAGATATAGCCTCCAGTCAGGAGTCAATCTTTTACGTATGTGGGGAGGTGGAATTGCCGAATCTGACTATTTCTTCCAGTTGTGTGACGAGATGGGGTTATTGGTATGGCAGGAATTCTGGATGACAGGTGATACACGCCATCCGCACGATAAGGGCAACTATCTGAATAACGTGGAGTCTACCGTGAAGCGTATTCGTAATCATCCTTCCCTGGCTTATTATGTGGCTTCCAATGAGAGTACTGAGGTTACTGGTACCCCCGAATTATTGAATAAACTGGATGGTACGCGAGGTTACCAGATGCAGTCTGAATGTGACGGAGTACATGACGGAAGTCCTTACAAGCAAGTGAATCCGATGCAGCACTATGAAAATACGGCATCTCCACGTGGAAGCCGTGTCGATGGTTTCAATCCTGAATATGGTGCTCCTACACTTCCCACAGTGGAAATCCTTCGTGAGATGATGGATGAGAAAGACCTTTGGCCTATCAATAAGGAAGTGTGGGATTATCTGGATGGAAATGGTTTCCACTTGATGACTACCATGTATACTGATTTGGTAAATAACTATGGAAAGTCATCTTCCATTGATGAGTTTGCCCAAAAAGGACAACTGCTGGGTGCGATGAATTCTAAGAGTATCTGGGAAGTATGGAACTATAATAAATTGGATTACGGCGATCGCTTCTGTTCCGGACTTTTGTTCTGGTATCATAACTGTTCCATGCGTCAGGTTTCTTCCCGTATGTGGGATTGGTCTTTGGAGCCCACAGCTTCGTTGTATCATACAGCTAATTCTCTGGAACCGCTGCATGCTCAGTTTGATTATCTGAAAAATACAGTGTCCGTGGTGAACGATTACTATCGTGCCTTTACTGGTTATAAGGTGATAGCTCAGGTATATGATATAAATAGTAAGAAGGTTTTTGAAGAGTCTGCTTCTATTGATTTGCCGGAAGATGGAGTTGCTAACGATGTTCTGACGATTCGTTTCCCTGAAAACATCTCTCAGGTTCACTTCATCAAATTAGTGTTGAAAGATGAAAAAGACAAAGATGTTTCTTCCAACTTCTATTGGAGATCCAATGATAAGTATGAAGGCAGCAAGACCTTGACCGGCCCTACATCATCAGGCTTCGAAGATTTGAGTAAGTTGAAAGCAGCCAAAGTGAAGCTTTCCTACAAGACTCGCCAGGCAGATGGACGCTATTTTGTAGACATTGCGATGAAGAATATGTCCAATGGCATTGCTTTCTTCAATCAGTTGCAATTCCTCAATTCCAAGATGAGCCCGATACGTCCGTCATTCTATTCAGATAACTTCTTTTCTTTGATTCCGGGTGAAAAGAAAACAGTCACCATCGAAACTGGGGAAGAGAAGCTGGCTGATGGTGCTGTTCTGGTATTGAAAGGATGGAATATAGATACTCAGAAGTATAAACTCAAAATAAGATAATAGCGTGAAGAGATTCCACATTCTTACAGCTTTATTGCTACTCAGTTGGGGAGTGTCCGCTCAAAACCATTTTGATATTGTGGTGGTGGGCGGTAACCCCGGTGGTATTATGACAGCTATTGCAGCAGCCCGGCAAGGCAAAACTTCTGTTATTCTGGAACGTACCCGGCATATTGGAGGCCTTCCTGCTAATGGGCTGGGAGCGACGGATATTGCCACCCGGGAGGCTACTACCGGTCTGTTTATGGAGTTTACTTCCAGAATCAAACAATACTATGCAGACCGTTATGGGGAGAATTCGCAGCAGTTGAAGGATTGCAGTGACGGTTTTCATTTTGAACCCTCTGTTGCAGCATCCATCTATCAGGATATGCTGAATGAGCATAAAGACAAGATTACCGTACTCCTTATGCGGCAATTTGATGCTGAGGATCAGAATATATCTCTTAAAGACGGATGTATTGAGAGCATCTGTATTTTGAATCGTGAGAATGGGAAGAAAGAGATTTATCAGGGTGACATATTCGTAGATGCCACTTATGAAGGAGATTTAGGAGCTGCTGCAGGTGTTCCCTTCCGTGTAGGCAGGGAAAGTAAAGCTGAATTTGGAGAACCCGGAGCAGGGCGGACTTATGAATACTGGAAGAGTCTGCCAGCCAGTGGTAGCACTGGAGAGGCTGACAATGCAGTCCAGGCGTATAATTACCGGATTTGTTTGACTAATGACCCAGATAATCGTGTTCTTTTTCCGAAACCAGCATCTTATAACAGAGATGAATACGTTTCATTGGTTGAAGACGTATGGACCGGAAAGAATACCCAGCGGGCTATGTTGAAAGTGACAGGCGAGATGATGGAAGAAAATCGCCGCCATATTGCTGCAGGCAATCCGACCAAACTACCCGGAGATAGTTGGGGAATCAGAAAATTGAGCAGCATTGTGAAACTGCCCAATCAGAAGACAGATGGTAACAACCAGCATGCCGCATTTATTTCTACTGATTTGCCTGAAGAGAATTGGCCGTGGCCTACTTCATCTTGGGAATGGAGAGATAAGTTTGCCAAACGCCTGAAAGATTATACAGTGGGTTTATTCTGGTTTGCCCAGAATGATCCGGAACTACCGGAGCATTTCCGTAAAGCAATGTTGGAATGGGGATTGGCAAAAGATGAATATCAGGATAACGAATATTTCCCCCGGCAGGTTTATGTACGCGAAGGAAGACGTTTTGAAGGAGTCTACTTCTTCACTGCTAAGGATGCTTTGCCCATAGCATCGGGGAAGCGCCCACCTTTGCATGTCAATAGTGTGACAGCCAGTCATTATGCACTCGATTCGCATGCTGCCAGAAAGAGGGAAACCGGAAGAGCACACCTGGATGGATTTATAAGCTATCCTACGGCTGTTTATACAGTACCATTGGGCGTTATTTTACCCCGGAATGTAGAAAATTTGCTATTGCCTGTACCTGTATCCGGCTCGCATATCGGTTTCTCCACATTGCGTATGGAGCCTTGCTGGATGGCGTTGGGACAAGCGGCAGGTATTGCTGCTTCGTTGGCAATTGACCACAAAGTGCCTGTACAAGATGTAGATATGTCCAGATTACAAGATTTGTTGGTGGACCAGAAAGCAACGCTGATCTACTTTCGTGATTTACGACCAGAAGATCCTAACTTCCGCTTGGCACAATATATGGGGCTGAGAGGATATCTACCCGAATGGAACGCTAATTTGCACGGAGCGATTGATGAAGGAACGCTACAAGAATGGAGTGCATTATGCGGGTTTAAGCCCAAAGCTACTCCCGGAAAGACATCCAGGCTGGAAGTTCTGACCATGATTTATAAACGTCTTTGTCAGTAAAACGATAACTTTAACCATGTAAAACAAAGAAATAAAATGAAACTAAAATTAATAATGGGTCTGATAGGGGTGCTGTCGCTTAGTAGTTTTTCTACTCTGCCTTCTTCAGATGATACCGATAAGAAACCACAAGAGAGTTGGGTGATTGGACCGTTCTTACGTCCTGAGGGAGTTAACCCTGTATTGGTACCACAACCCACCTCTTTCCATTGCCCGATGCGAAAAGAACAGGTGAAGTGGGAGGAGAGTGATATTTTCAATCCGGCTGCCATCGTGAAAGACGGAAAGATTGTTGTGCTCTACCGTGCCGAAGATAATTCAGCACAAGGTATAGGTAAAAGAACTTCCCGTATCGGTTATGCCGAGAGTGCGGATGGAGTGACTATGAAGAGACTGGACAGTCCGGTACTTTTCCCCGGTGGAGATGAATTTGAAAGCATCGAATGTCCGGGTGGTTGTGAAGACCCGCGGGTAGCAATGACCGAAGACGGACTGTATGTAATGCTTTATACGGCATGGAACCGGAAGACTCCCCGTCTTGCTGTGGCTACTTCCAAGGATCTGAAGAACTGGACTAAGCATGGCCTTGCTTTTGAAAAGGCATATGACGGTCGTTTTGCCAGAATAGCAACGAAGTCAGCTTCTATTCTTACGAAGGTGAAAGGTGGGAAGCTGGTTATCGATAAAGTGGATGGTAAGTACTTCATGTATTGGGGAGAATATGCCGTACACGCAGCTACTTCCGATAACCTGACGGACTGGTATCCCGTATTGGATGAGAACAATGAATTATTGAAGATAGCCAAGCCGCGTAATGGATACTTTGATAGCCAGATGACTGAATGTGGTCCTCCTGCCATCCGTACCAAACAAGGTATTGTATTGATGTATAATGGTAAGAATGACAAAAAGAGAGGAGATGCCAACTATCCGGCAGGTGCTTACTGTGCAGGTCAGCTTCTGCTCGATTCCAAAGATCCTTATAAAGTATTGGGCCGCTTAGACAAACCTTTCTTCATGCCTGAAGCTCCTTTTGAGAAGAGCGGACAGTATAAAGACGGAACCGTTTTTATCGAAGGATTGGCCTATTATAAGAAGAAGCTTTATCTTTATTACGGTTGTGCAGACTCTAAAGTGGCAGTGGCTATATGTGATGATATAAAGGGATTATTGAAAGTGAAGTAGTGGTATCGGATACCTCAGAGAGTGTAAATTATTATAGTTTTAACAGATAGAACCAAATTGTTATGTACAAGAAAGCATTTACATTATTATTATTATTATTTTCTTTTCAGTTATTAATTGCTCAGAAGAGTCTACTGAAGAATTTCCCCGAAGGGTATACCCCCGATGAAATCGGTAGACGCATTTCCTATCGTTTTGTAACCGAGAAACATGCATTACATGCCGGAAAATGGATTGGTTATCCCGAAACCTTCTATTGGAATGGTTCTCTTAAATATGCGGCAGCAGCTAAAGATAAAGCACTTATCAAGCTTTTGCAAGCCCGGTTTGAGCATTTGTTTACTACTGAAAAGGCACTGTTGCCTATCAAGAATCATGTCGATTTGAATATGTTCGGTAGCTTGCCTTTGGAACTTTATTGGGTGACGAAGGATGAACGCTATAAAGAAGTGGGATTGCCTTATGCTGATACCCAATGGGAAGTTCCCGAAGATGCAAAACCTGAAGAGAAAGCGTGGGCGGAGAAGGGTTATTCATGGCAAACACGCCTTTGGATTGACGATATGTACATGATTACTATTGTGCAGACGCATGCCTACAAAGTGACCAATGACAGCAAATATATAGATCGTGCAGCCAAAGAAATGGTGATGTATCTGGATGAATTACAACGTTCCAATGGTCTCTTCTATCATGCACCGGATGTGCCCTTCTACTGGGGACGTGGAAACGGATGGATGGCAGCAGGTATGACAGAGTTGCTTCGTTACTTACCTAAGAATCACAAAGACCGTCCCCGCATCATGGAAGGTTACCTGACTATGATGAAGAGTCTGAAGGAATATCAGAATCCGGAAGGACTGTGGAACCAATTGCTGGATGATCCTGAATGCTGGACTGAAACATCGGGCTCTGCCATGTTTACTTTTGCTTTTATTACGGGTGTAAAGAACGGTTGGCTGGATGCCAAAGAGTATGCACCCGCAGCTCGCAAGGCATGGATGGCTTTAGTGAATTATTTGACCGAGAAGAATCAGGTAAGAGAGATTTGCGTAGGTACTAATAAGAAGAACGACAAGCAATACTACTATGATCGTCCGCGTCGTACCGGTGATTTTCATGCACAAGGTCCTTATCTTTGGTGTGTAGTTGCCCTGATGGAGAAATAATTCATAATTATCGATAAAGCATGAGAATTTTTAAATGTATTTTATTAGGAGGTATGTTTCTGCTGAGTTCCTCGGCAGCACTGGCTCAGGTTTCGCTATCACAGAATAGTAGCGGATCCAACGTGTTTAGTCTCGTTGGCAAGAAGGATAAAGCCTGCGTGTACTATGACGCAAAAGACTTTGAAGTTGTAAAGACTACGGCAGGACTATTTGCAAATGATGTGAAAGAGGTGAGTGGACAGCTTTTGGGCGTTGCTACTACCAAAGAAGCACCTCAAAAGAACTGTATTATCATAGGCACCTTGGGTCATAATGAGTGGATCGACCAAATGGTTGCAAAGAAGAAACTGGATGTAGAACCTTTGAAGAATCGTTGGGAAAGCTATCTGGTACAGCTTGTGCGCAATCCGCTTCCGGGTGTGGACAAGGCGTTGGTAATTGTAGGTAGCGACCGCAGAGGCGCTGCTTACGGACTGCTTTCTGTATCGAGAACTATCGGTGTGTCTCCCTGGTACTGGTGGGCGGATGCTCCTATTATCAAGAAGGATCAGTTGAACCTGAAAGTAGACAAGTATATTTCTAAAGAGCCTACAGTGAAGTACAGAGGTATCTTCATCAATGACGAAGACTGGGGACTTTACCGTTGGTCAAGAGATAACTTTGAGAAGGAAGTAGGAAACTTCGGCCCCCGGACTTATGCCAAGGTTTGTGAGCTTTTGCTCCGTCTTCAGGCCAACTATTTGTGTCCGGCTATGCACGATGCATCTATGGCATTCCATCGCATTCCTGAGAATAGAGTGGTTGCAGACCGCTTTGCTATCCTTATGGGAGCTTCCCACTGCGAACCGTTATTGTTTAATACGGCAAGTGAATGGAAACGGGATAAGATGGGCGAATGGGATTACATCAATAATAAAAAAGGTGTAGACAGTGTGCTCAATGTTCGTGTGAAGGAATGTGCTCCTTTTGAAAATGTATATACACTGGCATTGCGCGGACTGCATGACAGAGCCATGAACGCAAGCAATGATATGGGTGATAGAAAGGATATGCTTCAGGAAGCTCTGATGGCGCAAAGACAGATGTTGATCAATGCAATCGGTAAACCGGGAGAAGAAATTCCCCAGGCATTTACTCCTTATAAAGAGGTGTTGGATGTATATGATGAAGGTCTGGAACTTCCGGATGATGTAACTATCATTTGGCCGGATGATAACTACGGTTATATGAAACGTCTGAGCAGCCCGAAAGAACAGAAACGTTCGGGGCGTTCGGGTGTATATTACCACTCTTCTTATCTTGGCAAGCCTCACGATCACCTTTGGATGAATACGGTTTCTCCTACATTGATGTACGAAGAACTTCGTAAAGCCTACGATGCAACAGCCGACCGCATCTGGTTGCTGAATGCCGGTGATATTAAGTCATGTGAATTCGCAGTGGATTACTTCCTGACAATGGCTTTCGATATTGATGCTTTCAACTTTGAAAGAGCAGCCAATTATCGTACAGAATGGTTGTGTAGTATGTTGGGCGACCAATACCGTAATGAATATCAGGATGTAGTCAATTCTTTCTATAAGCTGGCTTTTGCACGTAAACCCGAATTCATGGGATGGGGCTACCAGTGGACGACTGATAAACATGGGAGAGAACGGAATACGGATACAGACTTTTCACTGACCAACTATCGTGAAGTAGACAACCGTCTGAGCGAATACCGCCGTATTGGAGGTATCGTAGAGAATATTCTGAATAATATGTCCGATGAGAAACAGAAAGCATGTTTCTATCAGTCATTATATTATCCGGTAAAGGGATGCGAATTGTTGAACAGAATGGTACTGGACGGACAAAGAAACCGTTGGTATGCTATTCAGCAAAGAGCCTCGGCTAAGGATTTGGAGAAATCAGCAAAAGCTTGTTATGACAGTCTGGAAGTTATAACCAAAGGCTATAACTCACTGCTTGACGGTAAATGGAATCATGTGATGACCATGAAGCAAGGATTTGCAGCTGCTTATTTTGAACTTCCGAAGTTGCGAGATGTTGAACTGGCTCCTGCAGCTTCCCTGGGTGTAATGGCCGAGGGTGAGGCTGTGTTGAAAGGTCTGCAAAGTTTCCATTCATTGCCTTGTTTCAATACTTACCTGCGTCAGTCTTACTATGTAGATGTATTCAATAAAGGTGCTGCTCCGTTGAAATGGAAAACATCTGTAACAAACGATTGGATTTTGGTAAACAAGAAATCCGGAGAGACAGCTACCGAAGAGCGTATTGAAGTTTCCATCGACTGGGCAAAGGTTCCGGCTGGTGAGAGAATCCTTGGTACATTGGATATTATGTCCGACCGTGGTGAGAAAGAGAGTGTTTATATCTCCGTCTTTAATCCTACATCTCCTTCATTGGCCGAAATGGATACTTTGTTTGTAGAGAACAATGGATATGTTGCGATGGATGCGGCAAGTTTCCACCGTAAAGTAGAGAATGATGATATTAAGATGATTGTGATTCCGAACCTGGGATTTGAGAATACAGCTGTTCAGTTGGGTAATCCTATGGCAAAGGCACAGCGTACGGCAGGACGTAATACACCGCGTCTGGAATATGATTTTTATACTTTTGAACAGGGATCGGTGGATGTTTACACCTATGTACTTCCTACCTTCCCCATAAGCAAGGATAGAGGATATGCCGGACATGAAGCAACCAACGTTGAGACCAAATATGGCGTATGTATTGATGAAGGGCCTGTTATGACTCCGTCTACTTCTTCCTTTGAATATGCTCAGATCTGGTATGAGAGCGTATTGAAGAATTGCAGAATCAATAAGACCACCCTTCATATAGACAAGCCGGGCAAGCATACAGTGAAAATCATCTGTGGAGATGCCGGAACCGTTTTGCAGAAAGTTGTATTGGACTTTGGTGGTATGAAGCGTTCTTATATGGGACCGCAACCTACCAGAAAGGAATAAAGCTCTGTTCGTAGGATACTAACACCTTTCCCTTAAATCATTAAGGGAAAGCATTCTCAACAGTAAGTCCAAGAGATCAAAACATCCGGATGTTTTTGCCTAAAAACACCCGGGTGTTTTCTATATTAAGCCTTAATCTTTTATAGACTAAGGTTTATTGTTTTACAGGTTAAGCCTTATTGGTCTACCTCCTGAATAAGGGGGTACTAAGTTTAGAAACCTATTAATATCAATATTACTATGATGAAAAAGTTAATACTTGCCTTTTGTATGTTGCAGAGTATCTTATTTTCGTTGGGAGCTCAGGATATGCATCAAAACATAGCATATGCTGACAATAATGTGCGCTTTACGGTTATCTCAGATGGAACACTCCGTTTGGAGTATGCTCCGGATGGCAAATTTGTAGATAACAAATCTTTTGTTGCGGTGAACCGCCTTTATCCGGATGTAGACTACAAGCTAAAGTCAAAAGGGGCGTGGATTGAAATAACGACCTCTAAAATGAGGATGCGTTATAAAAAAGACAGTGGTCAGTTTACCGGAGATAATCTGATGATTGAAGCGGTGAAAGGGACATTTCCATTCACTTGGAAGCCCGGAGTGCAGCAAAAAGGAAATCTGAAAGGTACTTACCGCACTCTGGACGGAATGGATGGTGAAACGCAAACTCAAACTTGGGTGGCTGATACCAAGAAAGGGGAACAACTGAAATTGGAAGACGGTTTGTTGGCTACTGACGGTTGGTCTTTTATTGATGATTCACAAGGACTTCTGTTCGATAACGATCCGGATTGGGAGTGGGCGAAAGAACGTCCCTCCAATGGAGGACAGGACTGGTATTTCATGGCTTACGGGCATGATTACAAGCAAGCTCTGAAAGACTACACTCTCTTTGCTGGTAAGATGCCGTTGCCTCCCCGTTATGCGTTTGGCTATTGGTGGTCGCGCTATTGGTTGTATTCTGATAAAGAGTTCCGTAACCTAATTGATAATTTTAATACTTATCAGATTCCTTTGGATGTGTTGGTAGTAGATATGGACTGGCATTATACTGAGAAGGGTAAAGGAGGCTGGACCGGTTGGACTTGGAACAGGGATTTATTTCCGAATCCCCAAGGTTTCCTGAAATATCTGAAACAAAATGACCTGAAAATTACTCTCAATCTGCATCCGGCAGACGGAGTGGCTGCTTACGAAGAAAACTATACGGAGATGGCGAAAGACATGGGTGTAGATACTGAGACGAAGAAGACGATCCCTTGGGTTAATTCCGATAAAAAGTTCATCCGGAATATGTTTAAGAATATACTGGGCCCGATGGAGAAAGATGGAGTAGACTTCTGGTGGCTGGACTGGCAGCAGGGAATGTTTGACCCGAAGATGAAGAACCTGAGTAATACATGGTGGATCAATTACGCATTCTTTAGTGATATGGAAAAGCGCCGGGAGACTCGCCCCATGTTATATCACCGTTGGGGAGGATTAGGAAACCATCGTTATCAGGTAGGCTTTTCCGGTGATGCAGTGATCTCTTGGAAATCATTGGACTTTCAGCCTTATTTCAATTCTACTGCCTCTAATGTGTTGTATGGCTATTGGAGCCATGACTTAGGAGGACATATCGGTAGTCAGATAGATCCCGAAATGTACACCCGTTGGTTACAATTCGGAGCATTAAGTCCGATTATGCGTACGCACTCTCAGAAAGGGGCTAAATTGAATAAAGAACCTTGGGTATTCAACAAGGAATATTGTGACATCATTCGTGAAACGATTCGCCAACGCTATGTGATGGCTCCTTATATTTATACGATGGCCCGCAAGGGGTATGATGACGGAATTTCACTTTGCCGCCCCATGTATTATGATTATCCGGAGAATAAGGAAGCTTATGAGTTCCGGAATGAATACATGTTCGGAGATGATGTGCTGGTTATGCCGGTCACTGCTCCGGTTGAGAATGGCTATGCACAGGTGCGTGTATGGTTGCCGGAGGGAGAATGGTATGAATGGCATACAGGTGCTCTGCTGAAAGGGAATCAGATTGTGGAACGCTCTTTTGCTGTTGATGAATATCCGATTTATATAAAGGCAGGTGCCATATTGCCCATGTATCTGGATAATGTGATGAATCTGAATGGTAATGACGAAGAGGTGGCAGTAACGGTTTTCCCCGGTGGAGGCGATACTGCTGAGTTCAAGTTGTACGAAGATAATGGTAATGATAAGAATTATGCATCCGAATATGCTGTGACTAAGTTGAGTTCTGTCCGCAATGGTAATGAACAAACGCTTGTGATAGGTAAACGTGAGGGTGCTTATAAGGATATGCCTCTTGTCCGCCCGTTTAAGGTGAAGGTGCTTTCTTCTCTCATCCCCCAGTCTGTTACGGTGAATGGGCATCTGGCTAAATACCAGTACTCAGGTGAAGATTTTGCCCTTTTGATCGATATTCCTGCTCAGGCTTGCGATCAGGAAAAGGTGGTTAAAATCGTTTATCCGTCTGAAAAGGTCGATATGAACGGACTTCTTGGAGCATCCCGAAGAATAGCGAAGGGTATGGAACAACTGAAATATCGTAATTCGTACATTGTCTTTAAAGAAGAGTTTGGTAAAATGGGAAGTTTGAGTGAAGCAGTGACCTATGCTCCCTCCGAAATGCCCGCTTTGATCGCTGATTTCTGGAAAAGTTATAATAAACTGCCTGCAGTGTTGGAACGACAGGGAATGAAGAGTGATCTTGCAACATGGTTTTTGCAATCTGTTTGTTGGAGCAAGTGATAAATAATAGATAGATGAAACGATATTTGATGACATTTTTGGCCGTTTTCATGGCTTTTCACTGTATGGGGGCTTCTTTGCCCTCCCAGGTGGACAGCCATGATATAGCGTCTTTACATGCATGGGGACCTTATTCCAAACGCTATGCAGGCATCTCGCACATACCTGATATGAGTAAAGGAATACGTTTTGATTTCTCCGTGATGCCCGGATATTACCGGAATCGCCAGTTGGTGCCGCATGTCCTGTTTGAATCGTCTTACTATCCATGGGAGATAAATCCGGAAGTGAATCGCATCACTTACCGATATGAACTGGAGTGGAAGGACAAGGTTTATACGGATGTCACTTATTACGTGTTGGATGATAACCGCACACTGGTCGGAATACATTGTGTCAACAATACAGGGATGCCTCAGAATCTGGTTCTGAACCAGATGGCTTATATAGACTATCCTGAGACGTATCCGCAGGTAACTGCTACAGGAGCATCGCGGCTGCAATGGTATAATGCCATTGATTATACGGAGAATGAACCTGTTCGGAAATCGCCTCAATACAGACTGGTATATGATGGGTGGCAGCGGAATGAAGAACGTAGCGCTTTGTCTCTTGATGGTTCGATTCTGGGGAGAGGCTTCGGTAGGAGCGAAGGTGACCGCCTGAGTTATCAGGTGAAGATCCTTCCGGATCAGGAAAACGGAGCCATAGGTATCCGATTTAAGGTAAAGAAGGGAGAGAACGTTGTACTACAGCTGAAAGGGCTGATAGAACAACCTGTTACTCTGAAAGGTACGGGAGAATTCTCTTTCGTATCAGTTCCTTATCAGAATAAGAAGGCAGGAGAATACAAACTGGAACTTATTTCGGGTAGTACCGTTGAAATCGGTCTGGATGGATTCTTTATAGGCAGTGCGGATGATATCAGCAATGTAAATGTAGTCCGTACTCCGATACCTTTTACTCCTGCAATGGAAGTAGGTAAAAACAAGAAAGACTTCATCCTGAAGTACAAAGATTGTGAAAACTATTATGGGGTGGCTTGGAACCATCAGCATTCGGAAGTTCGGGAAATATTGAACGGTGAATTGGAATCTTTCTTCCGGAGAAAGGTGCACGATCATGTCTCGTCAAGGCTGGTTGGAGATAGGAAGTGGCACTATACGAATGCTTTTTTGCGTCCTGTCGTGCTGGAACCAGATTCTGAACAGACCATTTACATGTTGGTATGCACAGGAGATAAGGAACAGGTGCAACAAGAATTGCAGAGTTTCCATTCAACTCCGGATAAACTGATTGCGCAGGTTAAATCTACGGAAGATGCAAAGTCTAAGGATAAAGTGTTACCGGGCGGAGAGAAGTATCTTCTGGGAAGTCGTTTACTGCAAGCATCGCTTTTATCGAATATCGTATATCCGGTTTATACGCAGAAAGAGTATATCAGGCATTTTACACCGGGCAAGAACTGGAATAGTCTTTATACTTGGGATTCCGGATTCATTGCACTGGGACTGATTGATGTGGATCCGGCTAAGGCTTTCGAATGCATCAAGGCCTATACAACTCCGGTAGGGAGTGAATCGGCTTTTATTCATCATGGCACTCCATTGCCTATCCAGATGTATGCTTACGCTGATTTGTGGAACAATAGCCTGTCACGTGAGACCTTGGAATTCTTATATCCCCGACTGAAACAGTTCTTTAACTTTATGGTTGGAAACGATCCTTACTCTACTACCCGGATGAAAGGTTCCGGTCTGCTTCGCACCTGGGATTATTTCTATAATTCCGGTGGATGGGACGATTATCCGCCTCAGCATGCACGTGGGGGTAATAAACTGGTGACTCCTGTAGTTACTTCGGCTTATTACCTGCGGGCTGCGAAAATACTGCGCCTGGCGGCAAAAGAGTTGGGATTGAAAAAGGATATGAAAGAATATGAACAGGTAATCGAACGACTGTCGAATGCTTTACAAACCTACTCTTGGGACGAAGAAAGTGGATATTTTGGATATGTACTCCATGACTCCTTGGAGAACGCGAAGGAAATCTTACGGTATAAAGACCAGTCGAACTTCAACAAGGGGCTGGATGGAGTGACTCCTCTGACAGCAGGTATCTGTTCTCCGGTTCAGGTAGATCGGTTGGTGGGACATCTGTTTTCTCCCGATGAGTTATGGACAAAAGTAGGCATTTCAACGGTAGACCAGTCTGCACCTTATTATAAAGTAGATGGATATTGGAATGGTGCCGTATGGTTTCCCCATCAGTGGGTAATGTGGAAAACCCTTTTAGATTTAGGTAAGGGAGAAGAAGCCTATCGGGTGGCGCATACAGCCCTGGATAATTGGGAAAAGGAATGTGCAGCAAGCTATTTTACGTTCGAGCATTTCATTATCTCTTCGGGAAGAGGAGCGGGGTGGCACCAGTTTTCCGGACTTTCATCACCTATTTTGAATTGGTTTGCTGCCTATTATAAGCCGGGTAAAGTTTCTACCGGCTTTGAGGTATGGATTACGAAGAGCGAATTCAATGACAATAATTCCGGATATAAGGCTGATATCTCTTTTGACGATTCGACAAAGGCCCATGAGCGTTGTATGATTGTCTGCATGGATGCAGGATATAAGTATGAAGTATTGTTCAATGGTAAGTCTGTTAAATCCAGATCTGGCCATCCCGGAATGTTAGAAATCACATTACCGGCTACTAATAAAACCGGTGAACTTATAATTCGGGCTCTTAATTAGAGTTGTTCATAAGAGCATTATTTTCTTTCATATTCAATATTAACCTTTGTGAGGTATAAGATGCCCATTTCGCACACGGTGAAATGGGCATTTTGTGTTATCAGATTAAAACAGATCGATACATTTCATTACAAATGAAACTTTGCAAAATAAGATATTTGTCTCATTACTGATAATTTTGTACCTACCACCGTTTTATAGCCTTCTGACTGCGAAAATGAGACGTTTTTTCTCTTTTTAGAGATAACTTTACCACCTGTTATCTAATTGATTCTCTACTTTTGTCGTGCTTTGAAGCACAAGGCAGTCTTTCAATTTTTTTAAAATTTAATATTATGAAGCAGAAGATTTTAAGATTCTTTTCTGATGCAAGGGTTAGGATGGTACTCCTCTTCCTGATTTCTACAGTTTACGTTCAAGCCCAGTCGGGCAGAATCGTTACGGGTGTTGTTAAAGATGCTACGGGCGAGACAGTTATTGGGGTAAATGTTACTGTAAAAGGTAATGCTGCTTTGGGAACAATTACCGATTTGGACGGTAAGTATTCATTGAACGTTCCCGCGCAAAAGTCTACTTTGGTATTCTCATTTATTGGTTATCAAACCATAGAAAAAACAATTGATGCCAACACAAGAACTTTGAATGTCACCATGGCTGAAGATTCTAAGTTGCTGGATGAAGTTGTGGTAGTAGGTTATGGTACAATGAAGAGAAAGGACGTAACAGGTGCTGTGGCACACATTGGCGAAGAAGTGACGAAGAATAGAGCTGCAACGAATGCTCTCGATTTTTTGGTTGGTACTGTTCCCGGTGTACACATCACTCCTTCTACTAATGCAGCTGGTGGTGCTTCCGGACTCCTGATCCGTGGTAAGCAGTCCTTGAAAGCCAGTACTTCTCCTTTGATCGTTTTGGATGGTGTTATATTTTACGGAAGTATTGATGATATTAATCCGAATGATATCGAAAGTATGGATATCCTGAAGGACGCCAGTTCTACTGCTGTTTATGGTTCAAAAGGTTCGGCGGGTGTTATTCTTATTAACACTAAAAAGGGTTCTACTGAAAAACCGATTATTAATGTAAGCACAAAGATCGGTGTGGCACAAGCAACCTTTATGCCTCAAATGCCTACTGCAGAACAGTACATGCAGAGACGTTCTGACTACTACAAAACAATTGACTACTTTAAACCGGGTGAACAACAAAAAGGTTTGGGATATTATGATAATCCTGATAACTTGCCTGATGGCGTTTCTCGTGAACAATGGGCTGGTTATGATAATTCTTTCTCCGGTGACTACATTGAAACCTGGATGCAACGTCTGGAATTCAATCCTATTGAAGTTACTAACTACAAGGCCGGCAAATTCGTTGACTGGATGGATCTTGTTTACCAGAATGGCTTGAGACAAGATTACAGTGCATCTGTTTCCGGTAAGACAGCAAGAACCAACTATTATGTAGCATTGGGCTATACTAACAATGATGGTATTGTTGTCGGTGACCAGTTCCGTGCTTCAAGATCACGTGTGAACTTGGATACTGAAATTACAAAATGGTTGAATATCGGTTTGAATGCACAGTTCGTTCATAAAGGTACGGATAACATTTCAGCAGATACCGGTGCGGCTAAAGCAGCCAGCCCTTTCGGTGATGTTTATGAGGCTGATGGAAGTATCAAAGTTAGACCTTGGGATGATAACCGTATTGCTAACCCATTGCTGAACCGTTCTGTAGACGATAAGTATTACAGAACTCAGAATTTCAACTCAAGTGTTTATGGTAAGTTGACTCTCCCGTTTGGATTTACATGGCAGACTACTTTCAACGTGCGTTATGGTTGGAGAAAAGACTACTATTTTGACTCTGATATCAAACCGGGTGTAGTAGCTGGTGGTAAAGCAAAACGTGAAGACTACTCTGACTACGAGTGGAGTATTGACAATATGCTGAAATGGAATCGTACTTTTGCTAAAATTCATAACTTTGACTTCACTTTCGTATATACTGCCGAAAAATACCAGAACTGGAAGAGTACAGGAAACAATGAAGGTTTCCAACCTAATGGAACTCTGAGCTATCACGCTATTCAGTCAGGTATCACTCCTACTGTCAACTCAAATGATGAAATGCAAACAGGTAATGGTTTGTTGTGGCGTTTGAACTATTCATTGATGGATCGTTATTTGTTGACCGGTTCTGTACGTCGTGATGGTTTCTCTGCATTTGGACAGAACAATCCTTATGGTGTATTCTCTACAGTTGCTGCCGGATGGCGTATTTCAGAAGAAAAGTTCCTGAAAGATGTAAAATGGATTGATAACCTGAAACTGCGTCTCTCTTGGGGACAGACTGGTAACCGTGACATCGGTCGTTATGCAGCCTTCTCAAGATTGACAATTACCAACGTTATCCAGAATAGTGTAAATTATAAAGGTGTATATCCTTCTGGTCTGGCCAATAGAGACCTGAAATGGGAAACTACTACCGGTCTCAACTTTGGTGTTGACTTCGGATTGTTCAACAACAGACTGTCCGGTTCGGTAGAACTTTATAAGAACAAAACAAACGACTTGTTGATGGACCGTGCTATGCCTGAGATCTCAGGATATGGTTCAATCGCTTCTAACTTGGGAGAGATTGGTAACAAGGGTGCTGAGTTGACTCTGTCAAGTATAAATATTAATACTCCTAATGTACGTTGGGGTACTACATTTACTTATTCTACTAATAAGAACGAAATCAAGCACCTGTATGGTGATATGATTGATGTATTGGATGCAGATGGTAATGTGATCGGTCAACGTGAGGATGATGACGTTCAGAATGGCTGGTATATCGGACATGCTATCGATGAAATCTACGATTATAAGTGGATTGGCGTATGGCAACTGGGTGAAGAACTGGAAGCTGCAAAATATGGTAAGCAACCGGGTGACCCGAAATTGCTGGACGTTAATAATGACGGTAAGATCAATACAGATGATAAGCTTTGGTTGGGTACAAAAACTCCGAAACATCGTATGACTCTGAGCAGTAACCTGACTCTGTTCAAATGTATCGACTTCTCTTTTGTGCTGCGTGGAGAGTTTGGTTGGATGGATATCGACAACTTGCCGAGAAACGAAACAAACCGTTACTACAATACTTCAAACTCTGTTTGGACTGAGTACTGGACACCGTGGAATCCGAATAGTAAATATGCCCGTCTGGGTGCAAACATTGATAGCCCGGGTGTGAATATTTACGAGAAGAGAAACTATGTAAGAATGCAGAATATGGCATTGTCTTATTCATTCCCGAAGAAGTTGATCAACAAATTCATGATTGATAACCTGAGATTCAGTATCAATGTGGACAATGCATTCGTTATCTCTAAATGGAGAACATCTGATCCTCTGACTAAAGCCATTACTCCACGTATCTGGACATTTGGTGTGAACATTACCTTGTAATCTGATAGAACGAATAATTAAATAAAGATATTCAAATGAAAACAAAGAAATATATACTAAAAGGCTTGGCCACTTGCCTGGTAGCAGCCAGTCTCTCAGCCTGTGTTGATCTTGAACCCAAAGCGATGTCGTTCCTGACACCGGAGAACACTTTTGTGGACAAAGCGGGTTTGGAAACCATGCTTCGTCTTTGCCGTAAGCAGATGAATTTTGAATGGTTCGGAGATGCATTCAACTCTGGAAACTGTGAAACCTATTCTGTATATGAATATGCCTGGTCTGACTTGGCTGTAATGGGTGGTCCTGAGACGAAGGAGATCCATAACATGGTGACTCAGTTGACTCCTACGACTAATATGTACCTGCATTTGCGTTACTGGGTTTTCGGATGGAATGGCATTAAATATGCCAATACAGTAATTACCCGTGCTCCTGAAGCTTCGGATATGGCATCGGAAGAAGACCGGAATGCTTGTTTGGCAGAAGGATATTTCCACCGTGCTTATTGGTACTATTTGTTAGTAAATCAATTTGGTGATATACCTTGGATCAATGAAGAAATTACCGGAGCAAAACTGGACTTTAATACAGTTTCCCGTAAGACTATTCTGGCAAATATCAAGAAAGATATGGAATATGCCGTACAATGGTTACCTCAGGAAGTGATTCGTGGTGCTGTGAGCAGAGCTGCAGGTGAGCACTTGCTGGCTAAGATTTGTCTGGCTACCGGTGATTTCCAACAGGCAGTAGATGCAACTACCCGATGCATTAACAATTACGGATTACGTCTGATGACTGAGCGTTTCGGTATCAATATGGATGATAAGACTAAAGATGTATACAATGACTTGTTCCAGGAAGAGAATATCAGCCTTGTTGAAAACAAAGAAGGTATCATGATCGGTCAGGAAATCTATGGTTTGGATGGATGTTCCTCTCCGAGTGGTTCAAAACGCAAACGTAACTTCGTGCCGCAATGGCATGCAGGAAGTAAGGTGAAAACACCGGACGGTAAAAATGGAACAACCGATGCTTCCGGAATCTACGATGGATATGAACAATTGGAAGAATTGGGTAGAGGTCTTGCTAAGATACGTCCTACTAACTATGCTCAGTATTCATTGTGGAGCAATTGTGGTGATGATATGCGTCATAATTCTAATAACTGGTTTGATAAATCACGTATCACTTACAATTTGCCGGCTTCAAAGGGTGGCAGTGCTACTTATTTTGGTCAACCGGTAAATCCTGCTTATTGTTCAGATACCATGCGCTGCTACTTCTCCTTTCCGATTGTAAAGGTTTTGGTTGACAAAGATGATCCGAATGCCGGAGGTAAAGTGCCTGTAGGTGGTTTCACCGACCAGTACATCTTCCGTCTTGCTGAAACTTATCTGAACAGAGCTGAAGCATATTGGTGGTTAGGAAAGAACGATCTGGCTACTGCTGATGTGAATACAATCCGTCGTCGTGTAAATGCTCCGGAATTTTCATCAGTTACATTGGAAGATATCCTGGATGAAAGAGCCAGAGAGTTGTTCCTGGAAGATCATCGTAAGACAGAACTGACCCGTATCGCTTTCCTGAAAGCTGAAAAGGGTGTAGATGGATATTCTCTCAATAATTTTTCAGAGAAGAACTGGTATTATGACCGTGTTATGGAGAAGAACAACTTCTTTGCAGAAGAATATTATTATTCAACGAATGCTTTCATTATGAAACCGTACCATGTGTTGTGGCCAATTCCGCGTAATGCTATAGAATCCAATACACAAGGTCGCATTAACCAGAATTATGGTTATGATGGTTATGAAGATAATATTCCGGTAGAAGAACTTGAACAAAGATATAAATAAGTAGAATACAATGAGAAGTAAGTATATTTTGTTTGCCTTGGCTCTGACAGGAGCCTTGGCATCCTGCTCGGACGATGATAATAAAGGAAATACAAATTATAAGAATCCTTATTCTAATCCGCTGACGGATTACAGTGTAGGTGACCCTACCATCTGGAAAGAAAATGATCATTCATTTTATGTATATGCTACCAATACATCTGTGATTCGTAAGTCACAAGACTTGATTCATTGGACAGATGGAGGCCCGATGTTCGCAAAGAAACCTACATTCGTTACAGAATCAGGTGCAGCTGTCTGGGCGCCGGATATCGAAAAGGTTGGTGATAAATTTATCCTGTATTATGCTATGTCTGCCATGGGTAAACCTGCAACTGCCGGTATTGGTATTGCTTCTGCAGATTCTCCCGAAGGTCCTTTTACTTTGGATATCTCTGTTGATGGAAAAGGAAAGCTGTTCACTTCAAGTGAAATTGATGTAAGAAACTCTATTGACCCTTGCTTCTTTGAGGATAATGGACAGAAATGGTTGGTTTGGGGTAGTTTCAACGGCCTGTATGCAGTAAAACTGAATGCTGACGGAACGAGAGTATATCCTGATATTGCAACTGCTAAGAAAGAAAGAGTACAGGTTGCGGGTACTGCTTTTGAAGCACCTTACATCCATAAGCGCGGTGATTATTACTATATGTTTGCATCTGTAGGTTCGTGCTGTAACTCTATGTTGAGTACGTATACTACTGTTGTCGGACGTTCTACTTCTTTCTTAGGTCCGTACGTGAATAAGAATGGAGAATCAATGCTTGATAATAAATATGAAGTTCTTATCAGAGCTAATGATCGCTTTGTAGGTCCTGGCCATAATTCGGAGATTGTGACGGATAGCGAAGGTAATGAGTGGATGTTGTATCACAGTTATGACAGACACACTCCAAGCAAAGGACGTTATCTGATGATCGACCGGATTGTTTGGGAAAATGATTGGCCGGTAATTGCTGGTAATAGTCCATCTACCGAAGCAGAAGCACCGGTTTGTAAATAGTAATAGTGAATATATGCAGAAAATATTGTTAATAGGAGCCTTTCTCGCCATAAGCTGTCTGCTTATGGCGAAAAAGCCCGTCAAGAGCTATCAGAATCCGGTTATAAACTATAGTTTGCCTGATCCTTCTATTATCAAAGGGGAGGATGGCTACTATTACTTGTATGCCACCGAAGATATCCGAAACTTGCCTATTCATCGTTCGAAAGACTTGGTGGAGTGGGAATATGTGGGTACTGCTTTTACTAAAAGCACTCGTCCGGACTTTGAACCCAAAGGAGGATTATGGGCTCCTGATATCAATAAAATAGGTGATAAATATGTACTTTATTATTCCATGTCCGTTTGGGGAGGCGAGTGGACTTGTGGCATCGGATGTGCTACTGCCGATAAGCCCGAAGGCCCTTTTAAGGATCATGGGAAAATGTTCCGTAGCAATGAAATCAATGTGCAGAATTCCATAGATCCTTTCTATATGGAGGATGGAGGAAAGAAATATCTCTTCTGGGGTAGTTTCCGTGGAATTTATGGTATTGAACTGTCGGATGACGGACTTTCTATAAAGAAAGGCGCTAAACTCCGTCAGGTAGCGGGGACAGCCTATGAAGGAACATATATTCATAAAAAAGATGGCTATTATTATTTCTTTGCATCCATAGGTACTTGTTGTGAAGGATTGAAGAGCACTTATACTACAGTTGTAGGTCGTTCGAAGAAGCTTTTTGGACCTTATGTTGATAAAAGTGGTAAGAAGATGCTGGATAACCACCATGAAGTACTGATTCATAAGAATGATGCTTTTGTTGGTACCGGGCATAATTCAGAGATTGTAACGGATAAAGCAGGTAATGACTGGATGTTCTATCATGCGGTGAGTACTAAAAATCCCGGAGGTCGTGTGTTGATGATGGATAAGGTTAATTGGAAAGACGGATGGCCATCAGTGGCCGGCAATTCTCCATCGATAGAAGCCGAAAGACCTGAAATGTAAAATAGTAAAATGAAGATTGAATATGAGGTTAAAAAGATTGTTTTTAGGGATAATGCTTTCTGTGGGCATTGTAAATATAGGAGCGGCAAATTATACTCCTGAGAATGTTTCCATTTCTTTAAAAGTTCCGGGTAATGACGCCCAGCACTATTCACTGACTCTCCAAAAGCAGCAGGACGGTGTGTATACCTGCCAGTCTTCCGAGCAGTTACCATTGGTTATTACCCGCCAGGTAGTTGATAAAGATGGCAAGCAGCGTATTAACGTTGTCATCACGGCCTTGGATACTGTTTATTTCAATTATGGCGAGCAAATAAAAACCGGATACCGGCATTCTGATTGCCAGTTCTACATGCCCGGTTTCTGGTACCGCCAGAATCTTCGTTCTCCCGAAAAGGCCCCTTCTTTCCATATCTCGGATAGCTGGCTGGTACGCGAAGACCGTCTGAGTACTCCTCTGACTGCAGCCTTCAATTCAAGTAAAGGTAAGTCCATGTCAGTCATCCGCATTGACAAGTTTGACAAGGAGGCTTTGGCTACTCATAAAGAAGGCGAGGTTATTGTCTCCGGTGAGACTTCCATCGGCTATACCGGCTTCGAGAACATAGGTGGCATGACTGTCCTTTCCTATGGTTTCCCTTATAAGGAGGCTCCCAAGACTTATATCCGTAAACTGACTCTTGCTCCTTCCGTTGAGGCTTTCCAGCTGCTTCGCAAGGGTGATAGCATTACCCTGACCTGGGAACTGTCCGAGATTGATGCTGCCGACTTCTCCGAGTGCGTACAACGTACCTGGGAGTATTGCTATGACACGAACCGTCCCCAACCCGTGAATACCCCTTATACGGTGGACCGTATGAAAGATGTGCTGAGTAATTTCTTTGTGGAGAGTTATGTGAATACTACTCCTACCCATTACTATTCGGGCGTTGAGCTGAAGACAGCCACCTGTGCCAGTACTGATGTTGCCGAAGTCGGCTTTGTGGGTCGTACGTTGCTTAATGCCTTCAATGCATTGGAATACGGTTCCCAGCAGAACCGTCCTGAACTAGTGAACAGTGCTAACAGTATCTTTGATACTTATCTTACGAACGGTTTCTCTCCTGCGGGCTTTTTCAATGAGGTTGTCCATTATAACCGTGATTTTAAGGAACCTAATCTTAGTATCCGCCGCCAATCGGAAGGTGTGTATGCAATTCTTAATTATCTGGATTATGAGAAGCAACACAAGCGTAAACATCCCGAATGGGAAAAACGTCTGAAGGTTATCCTGGACAGTTTCCTTCGCCTTCAGAATGCTGACGGTAGTTTCCCCCGTAAGTTCAAGGATGATTTCTCTAT
>NZ_QROH01000018.1:0-8859 GCF_003474285.1 Bacteroides sp. AF39-11AC
GCGGAAGAATATTTCGCAGAGAGGGGTTAAGTTCTAAAAGAACTGAGAAAGAAGGAAGTCCCCAACTCTCATGCCACATGGCCTTATGACCTGCAGCACAACGACTACGAAACATTTTTTCAGGTATTGTATTCCCTGTTACCAAGCCCGTCATCCAATCACAATGCTCTGCCCATGAATAAGCGGCATCTCTTACTGCAGGATTCGTATTGATAACATGTAAAACTTTCGACCATACCCATTCAGAAGAATAAGTACCTCCTTCATAGAGCAAATAATCAAGATTGCGTTCTCTGATAAGAGTATTAATCTGTTCCGCTTCACGAACAGCCGTATGATCTTTCCAAAGAATAAACATAGCATCCGGTTCTTCTGCAAACTCAGGACGTAATGCCAATGGCATTCCATCACGATCAGTTAATGCAGGAGTACTACCGGTGGTGTCAAAGCAGAGTCCACAAATAGAAGCTACTTCTTCCGTCTTCAAATGAGATAAAGCCATATGTACGGCTTCCGTCATAGATTCCATATAGTCTAATGGATGTTGCCGATAACGATTACATCGCGCATCACAATAAAGACCAGCTTTCCAACGGGGATAAAAACTTACCCCCGTAGCAATCTCATGTCCATTGCATACATCCACTATCAGTGCACGACAAGAATCCGTACCAAAATCAAGTCCAATGACATATTTCTTATTCAATTCTATCATGTGAGTCTTTATTTAGTTGACAATTCTTGTTTTCTCGCAATGAAATATCCATAGTAAGCGATTACAGCAAATGCTATAGCCGGAACAATATAAGCCGCCATGATACTACCAGTTTGATCAGAAACAATCCCTTGAATCTGAGTCAGAATAGCAGCACCTGCAATAGCCATTACCATAAACGAACCGCCAATTTTAGTGTCCTCTCCAAGTCCGGTAAGGCCAAAACCATAAATAGTCGGGAACATTAATGACATACAACCGGAAATTCCCATCAAGCAATAAACACCGAAACTCCCTTTACCGAACATGGCACCCAAACAGCACATTACGGCAAGAATGGCAAGTCCTATCAGTAGCTTATAAGCTTTCACATACTTCATCATTCCCGTACATGCAAATCTCATGAATACAAAAAGAATGAGCGACATGATGTAATAAGTGGCAGCAGCTTGTTCTGCAGTACGCGGCAATAAGTCGTTCAGGCCAAGCCATTCACAGCAATTATAAAATGCGGCAGCCATCGGTTCTATATTACGCAATGCATTGACGACAGTATCTGCTGAAGCAGAATCTCCTAAAGAAGCCAATACACCGTCAAAATCTAATTGTTGCATAGCATAGCGAATAACAAAAGACCATACAGCAATTTGAGCACCAACATAAAAGAATTGTGCAACTACTCCCCACACATAATTCTTATTTTTTACAAGCCGGCGAAGCGTAGCACCAAATTCAACCTTTTCTCCACTCTCACGAAGATTTGGCATTTTGGTCAGTCTTATAGCAAGCAACAACACTACCATAACCAGACCAAGCACTACATAGGCCGTAGTAACAGCATTCAATTCCTGTCCCTGAATGACAGCTAATTCTTCAACCGGAAGTTGGGCACGTTCTGTTGCCGTCATTCCATTCAGTTGTGAAAGAATGAAAATCTGGCTGATTACTACTCCCGTAATTGCCCCGAACGGATTGAATGCCTGAGACAAGTTCAAACGGCGCGTAGCAGTACCTTCAGGACCAATTGCCAATACATAGGAATTAGTAGAAGTTTCCAGAACTGAAAGCCCTGCAAAAAGTACAAAGATCGCCAACAAATACATGAAGAAACTGAACTCAACATTTACTTCCGAACTAAGCATTGCCGGATAGAATAGTAAAGCTCCAAACGCATATAGACCAAGTCCCAGCATTACACCGGATTTATAAGTATATTTCTTGATGAACAAAGCACCGGGAACAGCACAACACCCATATCCCAACAAATAGCAGACCACTTGTATCCAAGCTGTTTTAGAATCACTCATACTCATGATTCGCTTGAATGCGGCAAGCATGGTATCCGTAAGGTTATTGGGGACAGCCCAGGCAAAGAAAAGCGTGGTGAGTAGGACGAACGGAAAGAGGATTCCTTTCGGTATTATTCGATTCGATTCCATACGAATTTGATATTATATAATTACCCTATTGAAACTTTGATTTAATTACATTCAAATCTGCTCCGAATAATTTCTGTACGATAGGAGCGAGCTGTCCGTCTTCACCTTGTATGTGAACCACCTTTTGTGTATGTACCAGAGATGCACCGGCTGCAAGTTCTGCTCCCGGAGAAGATGTTTCGATTTCATAGAAAGGTCCCATGATAGAGCCATCTTCCACCGGACCATCATTATAAGAATTGATAACATCACCGGCAAATGGATCTTCCTGAGGTCCCCATTGACCGTTTACATAAGCCGAAGGAGCATCGGGCAGGCTACACCATAAAATAGTCAGTACACCTTTTGACGAGTCATAACTTCCGCATAAATTTGTTGCACGTGAAGCTGGTAATCCCAATTTTGAACGATATTTCCCATCTATTTTAAAATAAATGATGCCATTTTCCTTAATCAATCTGTCTGATGGAATCTTACCGAAATATTCGTCATTTACAATAATGCCTTCCGTATCTTCTTTGTATGGAATGAAAACGGTGGTAGTCGGTGTAGGATTGAACATACTGAGCATCCATACTGATACAAGACCACCTTCTTTAGTCCATGCATTGGTCCCTGTATTAGTAATCTTGTTATCGCTCTTATATGCTACCAGTTTCATAGCTGGTGAAAGTTGTATACCAAAATCCATAGCTACTTCATTAGCATTCATCAATGATACTGTACGGTCGATATTCATATCGAATACTGTACCTGAAGCATTGGTCAAGCGGGTATCTTTTGCGAAATGGATACTATTTTTATCCTGTGACTTGATAGTAAAAGCTTCCGTATCAAGAACCGTGGGAACTACCCAGTTATCATAAACCTGTTCCTGTCCCTGCTTAAAATAGAGCGAAAATGGTCCACCTTCGGGGCCGAGCCAGAAACGTTCTTCACCTCCTACAGGATTAAACTGCGGGTTGATTTTACCTTCACGTATGAAACGGTAATTTATCCAACCATAACTATCCCCTTCGTCACCGGAAGCGGAAGTAGTCATTACCCGTCCTTGCCATGCCGGAACAATCATAACTTTGGAATTTCCATCAGCAGAAACCAGTTCAGTGTATTCTATGCCATTCTCTTTCAGAAACTGGGCATCATAAGCATAACTTCCCATCTTAACTTCTTTTTGTCCGCCACAAGATGCGAATACCGTAATCGCACCTACAAGCAGAGTGTTTCTCAATTTGATTCGTTGTAACATAACTCAAATGTTTTTCATTTATAGAGAGGTCCGTAATTTTTGCAGGCTCTGTAATCACTACCTTCCATATCTTCACCGAAAGCAGTCCATGAGCTGGGGCGGAAAATATCTTCCTCAGGAACATTGTGCATGCATACAGGGATGCGAAGCATGGAAGCCAGCGTAATTAAATCGGCACCCGTATGTCCATAACCGATGGCACCATGGTTGGCACCCCAACGGTTCATAACCGTGTATACATCGCGGAAATGCCCCTTACCAGTCAGGCGCGGAGCAAAGAAAGTAGAAGGCCACGTACGGTCGGTACGCTCATTAATAGCCTTGAAAACATCTTCATCCAAGTTGACAGCCCAGCCTTCAGCTATTTGCAGCACAGGTCCTTGACCTTTTACAAGATTAAGACGGCACATGGTTACAGGCATTTCGCCACGGGTCAGGAATTGGGAAGAATAACCACCACCGCGCATATATTCACGTGAAGCCGGATACCATTTAGTTGCAGCAAGGCATGCTTCAACCTCTTCTTCGGATATTTCCCAGAAAGGTTTCATAACAGGTTTACCATCGCGGGTTTCAAGTCCTGTTCCGTCCAGTGTACAAGAACCGGAATTGATAAGATGAATGAATCCATTGGCAGCTTTGCCTTCCAGCTTTTTACCGGTTACCCGTTCTACAGCTTTCGGGCTCCAATATGTGCGTACATCAGCAAATATTTGTGCAGTGTTGGATAATAAGTGACCCAACAACATGGAAACACCATTCAATGTATCATTTTCCGTAGCAAAAGTAAATGCTTCACGAATACCATTCCAATCAAATGAACTGTTCAGAATAGCTTCAGAGAAATCTCCATCCGGTTTAAAATCAGTCCATTGACGTTGTCCCTGGAAGCCTCCGACAATTGCATTGTGTCCCATCGCCTCTTCTTTGAAACCCAGCTCCGCCAACTTAGGGTTACCAATCATCATGTCACGAAAAATCAGAGTCATTTTCACCACATACTCCCAACGTGCGTCTTTTTCCTCACGGGAATATACCAGATGTTCCGGATTGAAATCAGTTCCTTCGTTGCTTTTGCAATATTTCTCTGTCCATGCCATGGCACGTTCAAATTCTTCATGATCATAAATGCCCAACTGAACACGGCGTTCAATTTCACTGGCATCTACATACTCATTACGCATGCCCAAATATTCCTGGAAGAAATCCGGATTAGGGATAGAACCGGCAATACCCATCGATACACTACCAATTGAAAGATAAGATTTACCTTTCATTGTTGCAACAGCCAAACCTGCACGGGCAAAGCGCAACAATTTTGCTTGTACATCTTCCGGTATTTCCGTATTACTAATCTCCTGTACATCACGTCCATAGATACCAAATGCAGGCAGTCCTTTTTGTGTATGTCCTGCCAAGGCAGAAGCCAGATAAACAGCACCGGGACGCTCTGTCCCATTAAAGCCCCAAATAGCTTTCGGAATTTCACCATCCATGTCAATCGTTTCAAATCCATAGCACCAACATGGGGTAACGGAAAGCACGACCCCTACTCCGTTATTTCGGAACTTTTCTGCCGCCATAGCTGCTTCGGCCACACCACCTATAGTAGTATCTGCAAGAATGCACTCCACAGGAGTACCGTCGCTATGACGTAAAGTGGAGGAATAAAGTTCTGCTACTTTATGAGCCATGGTCATGGTCATATCTTCCAGTGATTCACGGATGCCACCGCGACGGCCGTCAATGATAGGCCGGATACCAATTTTCGGCTTTCCGCTAATAAGTCTTGAATTAATCATGGGTTAAATAGATTTATACGGGTTAATATTATAAATTTACTAAATCGTTTAAGCAACTATTTAAAAAAAATAGCCCCGCTTAGGGGGTTATTTCCACAAACACCCCTTCAGCAAGTACTGACTGCACAGTATTACCATTAGCAATATTATCTATCAGTATCTCAAGCGCTTTCTGCACTAATACTTCAGCGGGTTGTTGAACATAGGATATAGGGGCACTGAAAAAGTCGAATGCAGGAGTCCCATCAAATCCTACCAAACCTATTCTATTGATAACCTCTTGTCCCAAATCTTTTATTGTATACAAACAGGCTATTGATATCATATTGGTTGCAAATAAAAATGCATCTGCCCCTCCCTCAATTGTTTTAGGCAATAATCGGTCGGCTGATTTCCTTGGAGTATCCTGTTTCAGGAAGATAACGTTTGCCAGCCGTTTCTTACCAGCCTCTTCCATAGCTTTCTTATAGCCGCGAATACGCTCTTTCATGTGGATCAGATTAATATCATAAGCTACCATACATGGAGCCTTATATCCGGAATCCAGCAGGTATTTAGTTGCAATATAAGTTGCATTACAATTATTCAGAGCCACATAGCTGACATTTATTTCAGGAAAATAACGGTCGAAGAGTACAATTGGAACATTGTTATCTACCAATGATCCAATGGATTTTTCAGAATTCTCGCAAGGAACGATAATAAGTCCGTCTACACCTTTATTAATAAGGTTACTTACCACGCGATCCATTTTTTCCGTATCTTCGTCTGAACTACCGAAAAGTACGGTATATCCACGTTTAGTTGCTTCGTCTTCTAATATACGGGCTAATTGTGAAAAGAAGGGGTTAGATATATCAGACACTACAACTCCAATTGTTTTAGTCCGCCCACTGCGAAGGCTCTTGGCAGCAATATTGGGCTGGTAATTCATTTCCTGGGCTATTTTCAATATACGCTTAGCCGTTTCTTCGCCCACACGATATTCCTTCTTCTTACCGTTTAGTACGAATGAAACCAATGCTGTTGATACTCCTGCGGCTTCAGCAATGTCTTTTAGCGATACTTTTTTGAGTGCTGACATATGGATTTAAGTATAACGTTTTTGCTATATATTGGTAGTATGCTTTTTATTTATCTACTGAATTTGTAGCACTTAGCACTTTACCACGTTGCAAATATAAACATAAAAAATTAAATTGCAAATTATTTTGCTAATTCGTTATAACAATTTTATATTTGCAGCGTACAACTATAGTGGAAGCCGGGTAAACTGCCATAAATAACATATAAAAAACAAATTTAAATCCTTAAGACAATGAAAACCAAGATTCTATTTACCTTTTTATTCTTTGTAGCCGGAATATATTACTGCTACGGCCAAACAGATTTGAAAATTGACCCTAAAACTTTAGCAGTTCCTGAGAAAAACGGAATATGGGTACAACCTGCCCAAAATACCAAAGCACAACCAATATGGGGATTCGCTGATGGTATCAGGATCGGGATCACTCCACTCGATGGTCCTCGGGGGCTGATTCGTATTTATACTCCTTATTTGGAACATGATGAATTTGTAGTAACTAACTTCATCGCATTTGAACCTATAGACAAAGCAAAAAGTATCCGGGGATTATCCGAATTAGAATGGAGTGAACTGGACAATGTACGTGGAAAACGTTTTTGGAGTAGTGATACACCCGAAGCACCTTCTTTTCCTGATAAATATTATCCGGCACATGGAGTAGTGGCTAATGAAAACGGAGTTGAGACATTGACAGTGTATTTCTTTTGCGAGACATTTGATAACGGTGCAGATGTCTATGTTCGGATTAAGTTTACTGCAGGCAAACCTTATGAGTTTGAAATAACCGGATATGTAACGGAAGAATCCGATGAATTAAGTCGTTTCATCCTTACAGCAACAATGGGTAACAAAGCCCGGCTTAGAACATTATATCTTGCAAACGGAAAAACAAAAGAAGCTGGTCAGTTATGGCCAACTTATACAGATTCTAATTTTACTGAACACAATCATACCTCTTTGGCTGAAATGATAAAAGATAAAAATGGCGGTGCTTGGTTCATTGCTTCACCTGATGAAAAAGATCCAACTCAAGCTGTTTATGCAGAAGATACTCATTCGCATTGGAAATATACCGGCAAGAAGGCTACACAATATTGGTATTGCCCAAAACCAGGTAATGAATTAGAAGGAGTGGTAAATGGACGCTATACTTATTGGGCCAGCAAATCTCCAATTCCCGGTGGTATCTCCTATGAAAATTTTGAATTGACAGAGCCTTTTCATGCCGGTCAGAGTTATATATTTGGTATAAGCCCTTTTTCACCGGAAGAAATTATATCGGGGATTAATTCAGACTCTGTTCCAAATAAACCATAATTTCAACTCTATCTTACTATTATATAGTAGGTTGTAACATTTTCTTTAACCCAATCTATTTCACTTCTGCCTCATATCTAAATTTTAGTCGAACCTTGCTTACTCCCTACCTACTCCTTCTATATAATAAGGAGAAGGTAAGGAGTAGGTAGGGAGTAAGTAAGGAGTAGGTAAGGAGAGAGTGTAGTACAGGCATATTCATAATTCAGACAAAAATCGTGAGAATATAATAAACAGTAGAAATGTGACTCAATTTCTACTGTTTGCTTTTTGTATCCCTAACTTTCCTAAATATAAGTATTAGATTCTCTATTCTTTCTCAGTTCTTTTAGAACTTAACCCCTCTCTGCGAAATATTCTTCCGCATCTTTTCACCGAAACTTACACCAGCGACACCCGTGCCGGAACACTGACCACCGAATGGGCAGCCCGGTTGGGACTTCCCCAAGGCATCGCCGTAGCCGTAGGAGCACTCGATGCACACATGGGAGCCGTAGGAGCTTCGGTAGCACCAGGGGTACTGACACGCATCATGGGAACCTCCACATGCGACATCATGGTAGCGGAGAAAACCGAGATAGGCGACCGATGCATAGAAGGCATCTGCGGACAAGTAGACGGGTCCGTACTACCCGGATTCATAGGTTTCGAAGCCGGACAGTCAGCCTTTGGAGACATTTATGCATGGTTCGCGAAAGTGTCGTCATGGGCACTGAAGAATATTCCCGAAACGGAAGCCGGACAGAAAGTCTTGGATGACATGCTGACCGGTCTGACGCGTGAAGCCCAAGGGATAGAACTCTCAGAAGACAACATCGTCGCTCTGGACTGGATGAACGGTCGCCGTACCCCCTATGCCGACCAAAGTGTGAAAGGCGCTATTGCAGGACTCACTTTGGGCAGCACTGCCCCGGAGATCTTCAAAGCGCTGGTTGAAGCCACAGCATTCGGTTCCCGCCGCATTGTGGAACATATGAAAAGCCAGGGGCTGCGGATAGATTCGGTCAATGCCATTGGCGGAATCAGTAAGAAAGCTCCTTTTGTAATGCAGACGCTGGCAGACGTGCTGGGCATGCCTATCCGCATCGTACGCTCGGAACAGACGTGTGCATTGGGTGCAGCTATGTTTGCGGCGGTTGCAGCGGGAGTTTATCCTACGGTCGAGGAAGCGATGAGGTATATGGGGTCGGATATTGAAATAGAATATAGACCGGATACAGAAAGAAAGAAAATCTATGAAATACTTTATA
>NZ_QROH01000019.1:0-8336 GCF_003474285.1 Bacteroides sp. AF39-11AC
TTGATGGGCATCTTCATCAGTTTGATGAGGAAGTCTGATATGAGGGCAATGTTAATGCGAGTACCCAGATGTAGCAGTATCCATCCCCGTATGAACTCTACGGCACTGCTGCTGAAAGACAGCATCAACTGAGCTATCAGTACCAGATAGATAAAACCAAGATTCTGGTTATTGATACCGAAGTCTACTACAGATTGTGTGAGGAAAGGTAACATGAGCTGTATCATGCTGCCCAGTAGTAAACCTAAGAATAACTGCCCTACCAAGTTCCGGTACGGACGGAGATACGAATACAAGAATCCAAATCCTCTGCGGTTCACTTTGTCCTCCTCGTCTTCTATCTCGTAAAAATTCGGAGAGGGTTCCAGCAATAACGCTACTCCTGTGTCTTCTTCCTTCTTTCGGGAACTCAGCCAGCAATTGCAGAATTCTTCTTTGGTGTATTTTAGCTTTCCTGCTTCGGGATCGGCCACCCAAACATGCTTGTCGTTGAGCTTATATACCACGACAAAGTGTTGCTGGTTCCAATGTATAATACAAGGTAAAGGAGCTTCTTTCAGTTTTTCATAACCCACTTGTACGCAAATGCTGCGAAAACCAATCTTTTCTGCCGCTTCGCTGATGCCGAGCATGGATACTCCTTCACGGGTGATAAATGATTTTTCCCTTAACCCTTCCAGTGAATAACGTTTGCCATAGAAAGCGGCTACCATGCGGAGGCAGGTAGGGCCGCAATCCATGGTGTCGTGCTGTGGATAGTATGGGATACTTCTCATTTATATTATTATTTTTCAAGAGGATTATAAGACATACTTAGTCCGCTATTAGTTTCATTTCTGACCTTAGCACCTAATGATTGCATGAAATGAATGGGGTCTTTATACATTCGTGAAACGGTCTGTTCTAATTTCTCTGGAGTAGTATTGTTGTACTCCCATTTATACTTATTTATAGTTGTTTTGTTGTTACCTTTCTTTATTCCGATACACTCCCAATTGTATTCTTTATTACTATCTTGAATTGAAAGGATGAGTCCCGGAAGGCCTACAAATTTGTATGGACCATATTTACTTGGTATATCCATCGTAAACCAAGCTTCATAGTCTCGTCCCTTAAAAGTAGCGGTAGCTTTCTGACAGTCATATCCCAATATTGTTTTCCGGCCTGATACTATAGTCCATTTTATATTCTCTGTGGGTTCCGTGTAAATGTAAATAGGGCCACCTAAGATTGTTCTGTAAACCACAGTCGTTTGATTATCTTTTCCAGATACAAAAACCTCCATCGGCAGAACAGCTTTTTGTAACAAAGGAGTATTAGACACACCTTTAGCATTTAGTTTTGTACAAATAGAGTCTTTTTCATAAAGCATATAGCTATAACTTTTTGCGCCATTTTTCCCTATTTCCAGAATTTGCACATCATTATAGGTATAACTTTTCTTTTGAGGGTCAGGCACAATTTTCAACTTATAGGTGATTTTGAACAGACAAGTATCTATAATGTCATATTTATTTAATAATTTAGGTGCCGGTGCAAATTCTATTTGTGCCTGTACCGTAGAGAACGCGCCTAATAGCAAGGCAAAGATAATTTTTCTCATAATAGTAACTGTTTTTAAGTTTATAATATTTTGAATTTGATTTTAAACATAACCGATGTCGGGCGTATGCGATATTCAGAGTAATACTTATTCATACTGCTGGTATAGGAATAGGTGTATTTCTTTATGTCGAAGATATTATTCCACACTAAAGTGAATACTGTACTTTTCCATTTATAACTGAGATTCATATCCACTAAGGTGAAAGACTTGTTACCTTCTATTTGATTGTTATAATAGTTATCTAACGTTCCCGAAAGAATCAAGCCCGATACTATTGTTGCTTTAGCAGTAGTTTTATTGGTAAGAGTTCGGCTGATTGGAAAGTTTCCTCCATTCTTAATCCATGATTGATTCCATTGCCAAGTTCCTTGATAATCGAATGAAAGCCATTTAAAGGGGGTCATGTTGGCCTTGCCTGTTACGAATGCAGTTTGCGATAAATAGTAAACCACTTCTTCTTGCCTTAATTGAGGTGATTCATTTTTGCTCCATGCACTTTCTAATTCTAAATTGAGATTTTTCCAAGAGAAGCCTTTACTTACTCGGAAACCAATATACCAAATATTCCCACTCTTGTTGGTCTTATGGGTTATCATTCGTGAAAGAGCTCCGTCCAGATTATAGCCATACAGAATGCGTGGTTTATATTGACTATGCGTAATATTAATCCCTGTAAAGAGCATATTAGCTACATTCTTATAGTTGATTTTAAGATTGGTGTTTTGGTATACTGACTTATCAAGATTTGCTTGGTAGCTGTTCAGATTGCGGTAGTTAGTTAAAATGTAGCCACCATAAAGATTTTGCATGCTAGATCTCCCATAGTTGAGATTATAGCTTGCAGACGTTTCCCAATGAGAGTTTATTCTATATCTGATGGAGGAGAACGGCTCTGCAACGACTTCTGATTTATTTATTGTAAAGTCTTGCTTTTTCTGCTTCAAGTGGTTATAATTGAACTTAATCGGGAGAAATAATGTAATTTCAATGCGTTTGATCTTGTAATCAATATTAGCAGAGATTCCGCTTTCTATTTCATAAAAGTGAGCGTTGTTCTGAAGTTTCCTATTGTAAGCGTCTTCTAATGTTTGAATAGGAAATAATTTACTCCTTAGCCTACTGTATCTCAAATTGAATATCCCGGCAGGACTGATGCGTATATTGCCAATCATCCATGCTGTCAGTAAAGAAATTGAGTTGCGTGAGGTGAAATCTGTATTTGTAACATTCTGTTGAACTCCTGTTATATCTTCTCCGGAAAATAAATCGTCGAATAAGCAAGGACGTACATACATTTTTTGTGGTTTTATTCCGAAATGTGTATGTGATTCTAATTCTATCCCTTTATATTCGTCTTTTTTTCGAATCCAATGTAATGCATTTGATACTTGAAATGTTTTCATCTTCAATGATTGGTTGATATCCTGTTCATTAAATATATTTCCAATCCCTCGTTCCCATTCACTCGAAAAGCTCACGTCATTGGCAAGGTAATTATTTTCTTTATTGCGGTTGTATGATATATTCCCTTCCAATTTGTTGATTGTAGAGGTAGACGCCATTTCTTCTTCTATCGTATTTGGACTTCCATCAGGCATCATGTAGATTGTTTGCTCATAACTATTACGTTTTTCATGGTCGTTCATGTAGACAATATTCATATTTATTTCATCTCCTTTGGATGATTTCCATATATTGTTTGCACTTGTTGCATTTGTGTTGTTAAAGTTATATTTGGATAATTCAATACCGGGAGGAGATGGTATTTCCATTTGGATGAACTGGTTGATAACTAATGGGGAGTCATCAGCATGTGATGTCAGTTCTTTTGCCAAATTAGCCCCGTTGTTGTTATTCTTGTAAGTAATAAAATGTTGGCGTTTGCGGGTAAAATAGGTTCCTATCAGCTCATTCTCCCATAGCATATTTTTGTCTGTTCCTAAACCTAATTGTGCTATAAGGTTGAAAATTCCTTTTGCAGAATCTTTTAACTTCAGGTTGATGGCGGCTGCATCCGGGAATTCCAGATTTTTCAGAGCTTTCACTTCTTGGTGGTTTTCCAATATTTGTACGGTAGAGATGGAAGAAGGGGGAATGTTGTTAGTTGCAATTCCATACCGTCCTTTTAACAAATCCATTCCTTCAATATAAAATTTACTGATAGCTTTGCCTTTGTATTCAATGGTTCCTGATGGCTTTATGCTAATTCCTGGCATCTTTTTCAGTACTTCGCCGATAGAAGCGTCATTATCGGACATAAAGGAGTTTACATTATAGTTCAATGTATCTCCTTGTTGCCAGATTTTCTCTGCTTTTACAATAACTTCTTTCAGATTGATAGCTTCCTCTTTTACGGTTGGGTTAAAGGTAGTGGAACGATTAGGGAGTATTGTTTCTATTTTCTGTATATTGAATCCGGAAAACTGTACTTTTATTTGTTTTTCTTCTGAGCTGAATTGAATGTTATAATATCCATTTTTATCAGTAAAAGCATAGCCTAAGGTTTCGGGGGAGGCTGTTGTAGTGGTGATAATTATACTAATATCAGAGATAGAATTTCCTTTCTCATCTGTGGCTTGTCCTTCGATGGTAGTTTGGGCATAGCAAAGACGAAACAAAAGGATGAAAGAAACAAAGATAATATGTCTCTTTATATTGTTCATTCCATTGATTTATAACAAAGGTCATTTTTTCTCAATGCCATTTCTATATTTGAAGTAGGTGGACAGAATTCTCTGAAAATGCATTTATTGCAAGGTTTTTGTTGTTTTCTTATTCTGAGCCACGACTTCCCTGTTTCCAACTCTTTCCATATCAATTCAGAAATAGAGTTCTGATAAATATTTCCGGTAGCCTTTTGGTTGACATCTGTGAAAACATCTCCATTTTCAAATATAACCATTTTTCCGAAATAATTACAGTTTAATGTGTCATTTCTGAATATATCTTGGAAAGTATGCGTTCGTTCAAAGATATCTTCCTCGTTGATGAATACGAATTCTTTAAAGAATTCATAATTTTTTTTGTTGTAAACTGGTCTTATCTGATAATGTATTAGCTGATGCTTCTTAATAAGGCTATGAGCCATGTTTAATTCTGTCTCATTTGTAATAAAGAAATTATATTCTATGTTCTCTATTACATGAAAAGCCTCGTTATATGTTTCTTTGTATTCGGCGATATTTACTAATATTACAATATGTTTAAAGCTGTTTAAATCTATTTGTTTCAGATTAAAGTTGGAAATATAGGTGTGGTAATATATGTCTACGTTTAAAGTAGATAGCTCTAGTTGTAACTCTTTGAGTTGAGGATAATTCCAAATGTTTCCTCCCCAAATATTGATTCTATATAATGATGGGAGTGCTGTTTTTTCTATAAAGGTAGACAGTGCTTTTAGGTCTATGTTAATAATCTCTTTTTCTTTGCGACAGAATGTATACTGTTTGTAGCTTTGGTTACATGATTGGCATTTTTGTGTACATTGGTTGTTTATGTAAATAGATAATTCATGAAGATATTTTGCTACATTGTCACCAGACTTGTACTCGCTATATCCTTTATACCTCTTTATATCATGTTGAATGTTCTTTATGGGATAGAATTGAATAGCTCCTTGCTTATTATAGTTTTTTATGTAATCACCGATATTTTTTTCTTTAACCTCAAGAATGAAATTGCTTAAGCCTATATCTTTATCTTCAGTTGGTACATGATATATCCATTGGCTATTAGTAGATAAAAGCCTTTTTATGATTTTTGCAATGTTTAAATCATTTCCTCTTATATATTCCCCATTGATGGTGTTATACAGTAGGTAATCTTCCCCAATCAAGGTAATATAGGTATAGGGGTGAATAATAAGTGCTTCTTGCTTTTCCATAATTTATCTCATTATGATGTCTTTCATTATATGGTGAAAACTCTGCGGGTTTCTTTCGAGATAATCTATTGTCCTTTTTAAAAATCTTTTAAAATTTTCTTTATTTAGATAATCTATACAGAAAGGTTTATCAGATTTGGGGAAATTGAATATGCAATGTTGACAGGAATGTCTCATATAGCAAGTGCTACATTTTTGGCTTATCGGCATTAGCCATTTATTGTAATATTTGCATATGGCGTTCAAGTCAAGTTCAACTTTCTGATCTGTTACATGCCCTAGGCTATATTCTTGTCCGATTCGCTCACATGGCAATAATTTACCATTTACAGTAATAAATATTTTTTTGCTAAAAGGAATGCAGGTCCCTGTTGGTAAACTCTGTATTTTTCTTTTCAGAGAGAATAGAGAATTGTAATCAGAATAAGACATTATGCTATTACGTTGTATAAATACTGTCAACAAGTTTAAAAAAGGGTCTTTGTCTTGCATTATTTTTTCTAATTTCCCTTTTTGTGAGGATTCATTTATGCTTTGTGCTGTATCTCTAAATAGAGTTTTAAACTCGTCTTTTTTTTCTTTTTTGATTCCATTAAGATTTAATTCTCCTATAAGTGGGGTCTTGGAGAATTCTTTTTTAAAGAAATTGATTATCTTTTCAACAGAGTTCTTGTCATGTAGAACGGCATTGAACTCTATGTTATTTTTAAAATATGCGGGTAAATTATCTTGTATATATTTCATGCACTCATACACAATATTATAAGAACTCTTTCCGTTTGGCCACACACGATAGCTATTATTGTATTTATTCCCATCTAAGCTGATAAGTAAGTGAAAATCATGTGATGCCAGATAGCTGATATGTTTCTTTAGTAAGATGGCATTTGTTGTCATTGTATATTTGATTGGCCGTTTCAGATTGTAGCTATCGAATAAGCGTACTATGCTTTTGATGAAAGGCATATTTAATAAAGGTTCTCCGCCATAAAAACTGACATAAATAACTTCTCCTTCTGATATATTCTCTTTTGTTTCCCAATACTTAGATAAAAACTCTATTAACCTTCTTGCATATTCTATTGGTAAATTCTTGTGTGTACGCGTGTCATAGTTTTCATAAAAGTCACCATATCCACAATATTTGCATTTAAGGTTGCAAGCATCAGTTACTTCAAAAGTAATTTGTTCCAAATTACTTAAGGTTGTTTCTATCATCTGAGGAGTCAACTCCACATTATAGTTTTCAGCTATTGAGTATTGTGTAGTTGCTTCTTCAAATAGGGAATATTGGCTTAGATAGAATTTTGCATCATTAGAATTGAGATTATATTCAGCTGATAATATTGCTAATATATTCGCTTCATCCTTTCCTTCATTCATTAATGTGTTAATCCTAAAGGTGATGGGTGAAATAAGCGAAAGAACTTTCGTGTTGAAATTGAAGTGATAATAATTATTGTTGTTTGACCGAGTATAAAAGGATGTCATATATTTACTTTCTTATTTTCATAAAGTTTGGGTTGTAAATAGCTATCTACAACCCAGGCTTTTTAGGTTAATATCCGTTAGGGCGTTACTACAATTTCCATTTTGTCAAATGAAGTGTTGGTGTATTTGTTACCTTTTACATTAGCATTTCCGTTTGCAGCAGTACTAGATGGCCCTGGGCATCCACATCCGCAAACATTACCGCCTAATACCTTGCTCATTTCTTTTTTAGAAAGAGCATCTGCTTCGAAAACAGTTAATTTTAATGTTTTCATCTTAATTAAGTTTTTAAATTATTACTATGCTACAAGGGGAATTCTCCTTGTAACGAAATATTGTCCGAGCTGATTTCTATGTAGTATGTTCCTGAATCTAGTAGGTTCAAGTTTACAGAGATTGTTGTTGGACTTATATATTCCTGTGAGTAAACAGTTTCATCGGTAGATTCTTTGGTAATCTTGATGGTGACTGCTGGCATCACTTCTTCAAAAGATATGGATATAACTTTATTATATAAGTATGCATGTGCAGGTTGTATAATAATGCTGCGCGTTTTAGGAGCAGTTTCTGGATCTACATTATTATCTTTTTTTATATCTCCATAAAGGCTAATTTCCATGCCTTTAATAAACTCTTGGGAATATGCGGAAGTTCCCCAAGCAAGAAATGCGATTAAAAGGAATAATAGCTTTTTCATATTTTTCGTTTATTAGATATTGTTTACTGCAAATATAGCGGGGTTTTATCCTGATAGAGTGTATCAAAAGTGTATCATTTCGCTTTATATGATGCATTTTACGCTTATATTCCTCTTAAAAGTGCGTGATTTAATAGTTTTTAAGAAATTCTTTTAGCTTGTTTGTACCCGACGGGCAGCCTGCCTTTTTTAGGATTTCTTTTTCTTTTCTGTAGATTGTGTTTCTCGTTTGTTTTATTATATATTCTAAGTTGCTAATTGGAAAATCAGTCAAAAGCAGACAACATAAGTGCACTTCTTCTTTTTCCAATTCACATTGAATTCTCAGTCGGGTAATGGCTTTTTCCCAACGTATGTCGGTTTCAACTATGAAACGCTGCCAGTCGTCATCGTTCAACTGTTCTTCTGATTTATCGTATTTTTTGTAAGAGTTAATAATCCTTTCTATTTTTGAGTAAACCTCTGAATGCTCAAGAGTTTCTTTTGCCAACGCACTTCGTTTTCTCGTTAAAGTATCAAGTTCTTGTTGTAGTTCCTTCTTTTTCTCTTCATTGATATGGTGTTGATTAATATCCTTTTGTTGAGAAACTATCTCAGCTTCTTTTTGGGTGAGTTCGTTTTTAAGTTGTATGTACTTCTGCTGCAAGTCTTGTTTCTCT
>NZ_QROH01000002.1:0-4804 GCF_003474285.1 Bacteroides sp. AF39-11AC
CAGCGGTCATATCTGTACAGGGTGCTGTTACCGAGCGGGTCCGTCTGTGCGAGGAGCCGGCGGCTGTCGTCGTAACGCCACAGGTGTTCCCCGCCGTTGGCATCGACCTTCTTCCACACAAGGCCGCCGCGGTGGTGGTACACCGTCAGCTCCCCGTGGCTGTCGAGCACCTCGGTCACTCCCTCCCGGAACGTGAGCCTGTGGTCGTATATGCCGCCGTCGCCCCACGTATGTACGCAGCGCGAACCCACGCCCGTACCGTCGTACTCGAAGTACCACGCAAGGCCGTTGCGCCATGTCTCCTTCACGATGAGCCTTCCGGCATACTCGTATGTCATCACGTCGCCCGCCGCGTTGCGCTGGAGGGTCATGTTGCCGTCGGCGTCGTACTCGTAGGAGGCGAGGGTAATCTCTTTCTCCGGATCTTCCGGATGCGGGCCGCATATCTCAAGGATGCGTCCGCTTCTCGTGTCGTGCTCCACCCTCAGGAGGCGGCCCGCGCTGTCGGTGATGGAGCGCAGCAGGCCCTCTTTCGTGTAGTCGAAGCGGATGCCCAGGCCGTTGCAGTCGGTCACGCTCTCAAGCAGGCGCACGGAATCGTACTCCTTGTGTGTGAAGCGGTAGTAGAGGTCCTCGGCCATGTCCCACACGCAGTAGCCGCCGTCCTGTTCCAGACGGGCCTCCTTGCGTTCGGAGAGGATGAACGAGGGTTCCTCCGCTGTAGGCAGGGGGAAGGCCACCGGGATGCCGTCACTCATGCGGAGCGTCAGCGTGCCCTCTTCCGTGTCCGCGACGACGCCCATGTCGTAGGCGTGGTGCCACCCGTTGCCCAGAGGACCCCGGTAGTCGCTGCGGCTGTACCACGTGCGCTCCCATGACAGGGGCACCGGGCCGTCGAGCCAGAAGTCCTCCTCGTCGGTGAAGAACGTGCCGCTGGCCACGTCCACGGGGTGCCCCGTGACCGTACAGATGGCCTTGTGGAGCATGTTCTTCAGGGATTCGCTCTTTATCGTCCTGTTGACCTTGCTGTGCAGCCTGTCCGCCAGCTTCCTGGTCTTTTTCTTGTAGAAACGCCCGAACGCCCCCGTGCATTTGCGGGCGAGTGCCGCCATGGGGTTGAGGGGGACGGGAACCGGGCTGGTGAGTATCTGCCTGGCGGGAGGTATCGGGTTGATGACACCCGTGGGCAGGAACATGCCCGGAACCTTGTGCACGCTCGGTATGCCCACGTCGTTGCAGTCAAGGTGCAGGTGCGCGCCGCCGCCCGAGAAGGGCATCCCGTCGGCAAGTACCGTCAGGCTGCCCATAAAGGCGTGGCCGTTGTTCTTTGGTATCGCCGCTGAAGGGGCCGCCCAGCCTGCCCCCATGGGGATGTGCGGGATGCTCCGCGTGGGTGTGGATGCGACCGCGCGGGGGATGAAGCCGCCTATCTTGACGGTGGCTCCGAGCATACCTACAGCCATCGTCAGCACGGTGTGGCCCACCTCGGCGAGCTTCGCGCTGTCGGCGTCGCCCGTCTGTTCCGCTGTCGGTGGCGGGGGGATGAACGAGGAGACCGCCGCCGCGATGAAGTCCTGCGGACGGAGGAGAACCCCGACATAAGGGTGAGGCATGGGCACGACGGGGGACGGGGGTATCGTCACGAGGTGGATGTCCACGCCGATGACCGGGTCGAGCTGCTTGGAGATAGGCAGGCAGGCCATGCCCTTCATGCCCATGGCACCCAGTACGGGGAGCATGGCGGCTTCGCTCAGGCCGTCGGCAAGGCCGCCGATGGCGGCTGCCGCCTTGACGCCCGTGTCGAGGGCATTGACAGACGGTGACACACCGGCATCGGAGTTCGCCTTGACGCCTTCCGAGATGCCCTTGACCTGCGCCCCTACGCCGGTCTTTAGGTTTGCACTCACGCTGTCGAAATAGCCTGTGTCCGCCATATATATTAGAGTTCAGAAAATAAATTATCTACAAAATATTTAAATGACTGTGCTACTTGTACAATATTATGTTTGTAATTCATTTCATTAGTCTTTTTATTATCCCACTGATCCATAAGACAGTAGTATATTTTCTTATTTGATACGTTTATAGAATAAAAATTACCTCCTGAATCTATTGCGAATGGGACAAAACCTAATGGTAATGTTTTGTGTTCCCAACAGTCTATAGTATTGGTAGATATTGATTTGGTATTACAGTCATCGTATTTAATAGGTAAAAATAGATTAATTTCTACAACATCTAACTTTTTGTTTTGTGGAATAAATAAGTTGTTAGATGGTATACCTCCATTATTCTTTAAATAGAACAACTTCATACTTTGAGGAATTTCAATTTTTAATTTTAACTCAAGATCCTCAATATCCCTTTTGGTTATCGAAGGCCAATTGTCAGATACTATCTGTTTACTATTATCATCTTTCTTATATATTAAAGGTGCTTCTATTTCTTTGCTTTGCTTATTTATTCCCGATTCTAATTTGGCAAAAAAGACATTGATAGATGTAGATATTAGTGTTGGTTTGCCAAATACAAATATATCCCCAGCCATACCAGTGATAGGGTAAAGATATACCTTATTATCATTATCTTTTAAATCAACAGCAATGCGGCCTTCATCTTCACTTTCCATTCCAAATATAAACATATTCGGTGGTATTGCGAATGCTTTATGCATTTTAATAGTTTCTCCTTCCGCTGTAAAATCAGGATCATCATTAAAATCTTTCACATATTTGATAGGAAAAATACTTTCAATTTCAATATTTTCTTCATTAAGCATCGTTATTTTTTTATCTATCGTTCCACCATTGTGGTGTAAGTAGAATTCCTTTAACACCTCTGGAAGTGTTAAATTCAACAATGACTCCACATTTTCTAAGTCCTTAATAGTGATTCTTTTTTCAGAATCTAAAACTTTCAACTCCATAAAATTAACCTTATTTTTGATAACTGGGTTTTCGTCCAGTGACCCAACCCTTTTTATAAGCTTTATTCACTGATTTACGAGTCCCATATTTTACTTTCATCTTAGACTCAAATTGTTTTACAGATCCAGAATGATTTTCTTTTTGATGTCGCCCATTAGTACGAACTAATTGCATCGTAGTAGTTCCCGTTTGAGGATCAAAATCATCAACATGATGCCATGTATAACCTTTTGCTTGACTTCGAGATATTCCAGCTGCTTTATATGCTGCTGTAAAATCTCGTCCTCGGCTTCCTTGCATTGTTATTACTACTGTATTTTTTTGGGCACCTGTGACTGGGAATAAATCAGTATCATTTGGCATGAAATCTAAAAGCCCTAAAACATCGATACTGATATTTGTGTCAATAACATATCCATATAAATTTGTAAGCCCACTAAATAATCCAATCGGATCTTGCGAGACATACATTCCCATCTTCGGTGAGTAATACCTGAACCTGTTGTACGCCAGCCCTGTCTCCCGGTCATAATACTGCCCCTGGAACAGGAACGGTACCATTCCCTTGTTGCCGGTCTCCTCAATGACGTTCCCGTCCATGTCAAGCACCCGGCTCCACACCTCGTTGCCCTCGGCGTCGTATGCCTCCGTCGGTGTTCCGAGCTGGTCGGTCAGTATCGAGTAGGACTTGCCTTCCTTTATCATTGCCACCGGCACGAAGGAATCCTCGTCGAAGAGCCATACCGTCATGTCGCGGCGTTCCGTGTCCGTGTTCCACCTGTCCTCCACGACGGAGTATTCCCTATGCTGCTTCCACTGGTGCAGCGGCACGTTGCCGTTCCACACCCACCGCGTCACCGTCGTGCCGAAGCTCTTGGAGAGCCTGCGCCCGAGCGCGTCGTATGTGAACTCCACCTCCCTCTTGTCGGGCCGCACCACCTTTGCCAGAGAGCCGTCGGCGTTCCACCGGTATCTCCAGTGGTCCTTCTTGCCGTCAAGCCACCTTCCCGTGCCGAGGTAGCGTTCCGTCAGGTTCCCGTCAGCATCGTACTCGCAGTGCCATTCGCCGTCCTGCTCCAGCCGTCCGCCACCGAGGTAGCGGCGCAGCCTCATGTCCGGGTCGGGATACAGGTTTCCCGTCTGGTCGCTCTTCCTCCACTGCACCCTGCCGTCGGGGTATTCCGCCCTTTCGAGCTGCCCCGTCGGGGTATAGGAGTAGCGTGTCTCGCCATGCCTGCTGTCCTCCACGGACAACAGCCTGTCGGCGACGCCCCAGCGGTAGCGGCGCATGTGCCGTGTGCGCGAGTCCTTGCGTGTGCGGGCATCCACCAGACGGCCTATGTCATCATAGGCGAACGAGCGGACAATGCCTCCCGGAAGGATGCGTTCCACCTCGAAGCCCAGCGCGTCGTGGCGGTGTGCCGATTCCCACGAGCCCGCGCCGTCGGCGTCGCTGCCACCGGTGGCAGTGAACCCCTCAAGCTCCCCGTAGGCGTTGCGGGTGTAGTGCAGCGAGGCCCCCGCCGTGCTGTCGAGCGTGAGTATCCTGCCGGTATGGTCGTAGGTGCGGAGTATGGTGTTGCCGTCGGCCGTTTCCCGTGTCGGAAGTCCCAGGGAGTTGTACGCGAACTCCACCGTGCTTTCCCCCCTCGATGCCTGCACCAGCCTGCCGGACAGTCCGTAGGCGTAGGTCTGGTCGGGGTCGCCGGCCGTGGGGTATGAGACGCGCGTCACGCGCGAGCAGGCGTCATAGCCGTATTCCCTTTCCGTCCCCGAAGGCAGCGTCTCCCTGACGACGCGTCCGCCCCTGTCACGCAGGTAACGACGGACGGCCCCGTCGAAGCCTTTCTCGGCGGTGACGTTTCCCACAGCGTCGA
>NZ_QROH01000002.1:4814-372130 GCF_003474285.1 Bacteroides sp. AF39-11AC
ACTCAGGCCGTCGGCAAGGCCGCCGATGGCGGTTGCCGCCTTGATGCCCGTGTCGAGGGCATTGACGGACGGTGACACACCGGCCTCGGAGTTCGCCTTGACGCCTTCCGAGATACCCTTGACCTGCGCGCCTACGCCGGTCTTTAGGTTTGCACTTACGCTGTCGAAATAGCCTGTGTCCGCCATAACTGTCAGTTTTTATCGTTATTTAACTCGAAAATACAAATAGGCAGATGCAACAATGGCAATCACAATAATTACACCGAGCCAAAATCGGAATCCGGTTGGACCCAATAAGTCAAGAAAGAAATTTCCTCCCCAGCTTCCGGGTCTGGTGTATGTCCATTTCCAGTCGAATATCAGTCCGACAAGCCAAACCAATAGCAGAAAAATTACTACTAAGTACCCCACTTTAGGGTTCGCATAGGCATATTCGGTTGCATTAGTGAACAGCCCTTCAAGATTTCGCAATATGTTGTTCAGCCATTCCATTGTATTTTCCTAAATTTCTTTTATACTCATACAAATAATTCTCCCAGTTATCTCCTAACACTTTGGTCAGAACTTCATTTATTTCATCGTCACTGACCAGCTTGGAGCGTGCCGAACTGTTTAACAGGCTTAATAACAGGAGAGGATAAGAGGAGTTTTTTATCAGGTCTATGGAAAGTTTATCTGAAAGTCTGAAACCTTCCACATAGCATTCCGCAGCTAACGATTTCTCATAATTATTTTCCCGGCACCAACCACACAATCTCAATGCTTCACTTTGCATTAGGTAATCGTTGCATCTGGAGTATGCTTCAGCACCGCGATAGTACGTCTCTGCCGCTTCTTTCCAAAGCGACTCTCGTACATAGATGGAGGCTTTCCCCAATAAGGTGTTTCCAAGCAATCGGCAAGCTAAAGAGGGATCTAATTTTTCTTCCCCGATTTCAGCGGCTTCTACGGCTTTGTCGGCAAAGTACATGGCTGTCTTGTAGTCCTTACGGGAAATCTGGTCTGTATATAGAATTGTATATACGGTTACAAATTGACTGATCCAGTTAATGTCTTTCTTCACATTTTCGAGAGCGATATCGAGGCATTTCTTCGCAAATTCCTCTGTTTGCGCTGCGTTCCCTTTTTTCACACTGTTCATCAGTTTGATTAATGCCAGCCTGAAATTCGAGGCTGCCGGGTCGCTCTTGTCTTCATTCGCCGCTTGTTCCGCGAGTTGCTCCATTGCACCGTCTAAATCTATTGGTGGATAAATAGACACCGCGTCATTGGAGTGTTTGGCCATTAGTTTACCAAACTGTTCATAGTCTTTTATGTCGGATATCCCCCATACCATTTGCTTGTGGAATGGCAGAGCAAGAGCCTTTTCAAACCATTCACGACATCCGTCATAGTCGTATGTGTTCTTTAGGTTAAAGACAAAACTGCATTTCATATCAGTCCCTTTTACAAGGGATTCTGTCAGCTTGTTGAAGTTGGCAACTGCGACGGATGCATCGTTTTCCGCTTCTTCCGACTTATAATCAGCTATCCAATCAACACGTTCAAAGACAATATCTTCGGGTTTCTTTGAGTTATTCCAGTATTCTACTTGTTGTGCAATATACCCTACAACATCTTTTGAGAAATCGGTTCTGGAACTGAACGGAAGTTCTATGAGGAACACCATATCTTCCTCTTCGCTATCAAGGGCAAGCATATAGTCATAGAAAGCATCAAGCATACTTTCGTCTCCTGGATTGATGACGATACGGATTAACTTGACCGGTTTCCTGACTGCATCTTCCCATTGGTAGAGCATCTTGTCTGCTATTTGTTGTATGGCGTTGCTCATATGCTGTTAATTCAATTTGACAATAGTTCCGGCTACGGCTGTGGTTCCGGAAGAATCTATCGTAGCCTTTGTTGTACCGCTGACCGTGGCACTGCTGCTGCCGGTTGCTGTAAAATCAGTACTGGAGATATTATAATTGCTGCCTGCTGTACAATCAATATTTTCTGCCGATTGCGCAATATTGGCACCCGCGGACTCTGTTATGTCCTTTTCCGCATTAGATGATATATTGCCTTCGCTATCAATCATTATTTTGTTTTCTCCAACACATAAGGTGATGCTTTTAGAGGCAGATATTGTGATATTTCCTTCTCCGTCTGCCGTATAGCTGTTGCCTTCCTTATCTTTCATCATAACGCTTCCTTTTTCATCATCAAGCGTTATGGTACAACCGCTGCGGGTAGTCAGGCTTTTTGTTTTGTTTGAACTGCCGCCACCGGTGCCTGACTTTCCATGGAATAAGCTGCCAAGTACAAACGGACGGTTCGGGTCATCATATCTGAATGCCACCATGACTTGGTCTCCCTTTTCGGGTATGAATACAAATCCTCTGTTTGTGGCCACTTTGTCGCTTGTACCTGCGTCGGGAGTGAGCACCCGTATCCACGAGGTTTGCATCGGGCCGGTCTGCCAGTTCATCTTGACTTGGACGCGGCCTAACTTTTTCGGGTCCTCGTTGCTGACAACCACGGCCTGCTGTGTATGAGCGACAGGCAGAGGTACATCCGGGCATGGAAGGGTGGGAATAGAAGACGGAAGTGCGGTGAAATAGTTCTGGTAACTGTCACCCATACCGGCTACGTGGGTTATTTCCGTAATGATATAGGTGCCGATGCTATTTTTTACGTGGATACCTATTCCTGTATGGATAGCGGTATGAACATCTATGATACTGCCCACCGTAAGGATGCGGCAATCGCTTTCCCCGGTGATGAAACTGGATGCGGCGCTGTCGCTTTGCTGCCTGCGTTGGAAATAGGCGTCAAGTTCACCCTTATTGGTTATGCGCGGTTCCGCCCGTTGGACAGCGGGAGCGGTAAACAAAGCCAATGACGAGTCAAAGGCCGCTTGTCCCAATGTGTTTTGTCCGGCTGCGGTATCGGGGGATTGGCCGTTATAGGTCTGGTCGTTCACCGAATGGTAAGAACTTCCCTTTATTGGTCGGGCAAGTGTCTGCGAGCAGACATCGAGCACGGATAGTTCCTCGCCGTATGTCAGCTTGGTCGTCGAGCCGGCCTGTGGCTTCCCGAATACAAGGTTCTGTCCGTCGTAGTAGAGCCATTCCTGATATTGGCGGGCAAGCCGTTGTATGAATCTGAAGTTGGTTTCCTCGTACTGGCATTCGTATTCCAGCTTCGATTTTGTTTCCGGATTGACAAGAGCTTGCACTCCCGCCTTGTCTGTAAGTTCCTTAACGATGTCAGACAAGGATTTGTTGCACCATGAGGCACAAGTGTGGTCTGACTCCAGTAGGAATGTTGACGAATATCCCGTCACTTTTATATTTCCGTGTGTTCCACCGGAACGATGAAGTCCCACCATGGTGGCCACGCCGACAAAAACAGTGCCGCCGAAGTCCATGATTACTTTTTTTCCAACCCAGTCTTTTGATGCCTCCGGGATTTCCACACCATAGGCTTCTATGGCTTGGATATCCAGTGTTATCTCAAAGTAGTGATGCTCATTGATGCTCTGTTTGAGCATCAACTGCACAAACGACGGCATGGGTATGCCGGCTATTTCCAATGTGACTTTTTTTTGTTCCAGCATGGCGGCATTATATTTGACGGTTTATATCCAAATTGCCAAAGCCGCCCGGCGGAAGTCCGTCGGACGGCCTGACAAATGTTTTGATTTAGGATTTACCTATGTACGCCGATTTATTTCTTCGGCCAACGGTTGTCAAGAGCTGCGCTGCCGACGATGATTTCTTCAGCGGAGAACGTAATGGTGATTGTCATAGGCACATCGTTGTTCGCGTCCAGAGTTTCCGAGTAGTGAACGATGTATGCGTTCTTGAACTGGATCTCCTTCATCTTGGCATCTTCCTCCGTTTTTTTGTAGATAATCTTTCCTTCTACAGGTTTGAAAGGGCTGTTCAACATCGCTTCGATGACCGAAGTGTCTTCTGTTGATTCGATGGTTGCTTTTACTCTACCACCCAATACGCTTGAAGAGGGCATACCTTTAGGGTCCGTGTTACGACTAAACTCATAGTTTGAATAAAGGACGTCAAATTCCTTGTTGTTAAGTTCCAATGATGCTCTAAATGCCATAATACTTGGATTTAATGGGTTAAACTTAATTATTTTACTTCGGTTTCTCCGTCCTTGCGCCCTAACCGGTATAGATGCAAAAAAGAGAAAACCTCAAAAACGATTTTTTGAAATTTCCTCTCAGCCTCCGGATGACTCAGTTTTATTGTGGGAAAAAGAGAAGAAAATAAAACATCATCTTTGATGTGAGCAAATATAAGTGCTTATATTCATTTTTCCAAATTTTTTAGCGCGTTTTTTTGCTGTTGTTTTCATTTTAACACGTTTTAAACTAATGTTCGTGTATAAAGCCACTGTCCTATATGATTAGAAATACGCCCCGTTGATGATGTGTCGCTATTAAATTGATTCTCGGTATTGTAATAACACTTGTAGAAGAAGTTTTATCAGGAACGGACGAAACCGTCGGAAAGCAAACTGCTGCCGGAATGCAGAAAAACGGTATCCACCGCATGAAAGTGGCAGATACCGTTAGCAGATTGACTATACAGTCTGAATGTTTGCGGATGTCCTAATTCTTACGTCCATATCGGCAGATGAGCAATGAACTTAATACCAGGAGTGCAAGGGCAATCATCCATGTATAGATCTTCCGTTCCTTTTCCAAATGTTCGATGTCCGCCGCTTGTTGTTTGGAGCAAGTTGTCAGTATATTAATCTGGGATTGTTGTGCCTTGCAGATATCCATAAGTTCAGCATTAATCCGTTGCTGTGTCTCCAGCGAAGTTTGGATGTTCTTGAAGTTGCGGTTGGTCGTATATGCGTCACGGATATATCCGGGCGTGCTTACCTGTAACGAGGGAACTTGTATGCTGTCCGGAAGGTATGTCAGTTCTGCATTATTGCGCCGTTCCGTTGCGAAGCTGTTGAACAGGAGTATGCCAACAAGTGTGCCACTGATCAGAAAGGCTATTAATGCTATGATGGCAAACATTGTGTTTGATGATTTCGCGACAGGTTGTTGGTACTCTCGTTCAAGCCATGGATGATGGTTCATCGTGTGAGGCGGAATGGATGTTCCATACTCTACAGTCCGGACTTCGGCATTTTCTTCGGTCTCTTTTTTCTCAAGAGCCTTACGTCTTGATATATCCATAAATTCGCGCTTGGCAATCTGGTATTTATCCGCTTGATAAATTACAAGGTCGTTTTTTACCAGCCAGTCAAGAACGTCCTTGACACTCCGTTCTGATACCTTGAGGTTGCTGATGCTCCAAAATATTTCTGCACAAGATACCCATATTGGCTTCTGGAGGCACTTCTGATATAGGATTTCAAGAATCTCTGCCTGTAGTTGTTCTCTTGTTGGTTCCATTTTATTTACAGTATTAATTGTTTCGGAATAAAATAATATTTCTTGCCGGCGATGAATACAGGTCTGAAAAGGTTGCGTTGATACATGTCTTCCAGTCTCTTCATCTTTGAAATCAGGGCTGTATAGCCACTATTAAAGTCCGTCAGTTCAACCTTTCTTTTCTTTAGTTTCTTCACCTTTGTTGAATTTAAAAGGCTGTCATTGGCCATGACTCCCGTCTTACAATAGAAGATTTGAGCCAAATATGGATTTCTGGGCAATACTTTTCGATAGAAACTTCTGTTTATGCTTTTCTTTTGCCGGTTAAATTGCTTGCGAAGCACTCTTAGCTCCTTTTTCCCTATGTTATCTGAGAACTCCGGGAGCAGTCCCCTGTAGCTTTGCAGCAGTTCCATCACTTCCTTGTCATCGAGTAGATATCCATATTCGTACCCGTCCATTATACTGTCCGCTACGGAGGCCTTTATATAGTAGGTGTCATTCACGCTGTTTCTATCTATATCGTCAAGGCTCATACTGTCAGGATTTTCCGTATGATGGAATATATGCGTCAGTTCGGATGTGGGACGGCTTCTTAGGACACCTATATTTCGCTCATAATCTTTAAGTGAGTGCAACAGTAGGCTGTCCGTTTCGAAAGATTGCCATAATACGGAATCCAAGGCTGTTTCCAAAGCGTTGCTTTCCAGTCTGTTTCTACCTTTAGGGAATAAGATTCCTCCTACCGTAAGGCTGTTGTATGGAGCATCGTACAGGTATAAGTTGGCATCCGTAGCTTCTATGTTCTTGAACAGCTCCGTCTTTACCAGTCTGCTGTCTGCGATATAATTGGATATATGGTCTATGTATTTCGTAGAATGGCTGTCCAGAATGGATTTGGCCTGCAATAGGAAGTCCTGATAAGAAGTGCCTGATGCTCTGTCTATCTGGGCAAACAGAAGCCTTGCCGGTTGGGTTGCCAGCCACGAGAGTTGTTGCTCGTGCAAGGATAAAGTTTGTTTTGACCCTAAAATGACAAATACATTGTTGCTGAAACGGCTTTCGTCATCATAACGGGAGATTTGTTTGATAGCCCCGCCAAAACCGTAAAACGATGATTGTTCCTCTTGCTCGTTTTTCCGTTTGGAAGAAATGGATTGTTTGATATAGTCGAGCCAGGCTGAAAAGTCCTTGGTTGGGGCCAAATGTCTGTTTTCTCCGTTGGAGGATATGCAAGTTGCTGAGAAAGTGTAGTCATATCCGGGCTTCATTTTCAGCTTTAGGTTCTGTAGCACATTGATATATGGGGATAGATAAGGCAGGTCGGCATCATTGAACAGTACATGTATGTTCACGTTTTTGTTTTCCGCTTCCATCTTTCGGACATCGGAAACCATGATGTCTCCGCCTTTGATATTGATAATCTTATTCCAGTTCTTGTCCCAGACGGACAAAGGATAGTTCAGCCGGATATTCCCATTCGTTATAGGCCCTGCCGGGTTTCCATCCAGGTTGAACAACATCGTACCCTGAATATTCGCATTATGTAATGCCAACGTATCGGGATACATTAGGTTGACAGCACACAACAAAGAATCACGGTATCGTGAATAATCAATATGATACACCTCATTTTGGCCGACTTCTGCAAGAAGGTCAGCGGGAACCCACCCTAAAAAGCGTTTGGTACTGTCTGATAATGCGGGAACATTGGAAATCAATGCGGATTTGCCGCTCTTGTCTAACTTGTATAGGTAAACAACCTCTCCGCTGACAACTACCGCATCCGTTGTTGTTTTCAAAAACGGCTCTCCATATATTTTCAGGGTATCTCCATTGAAGAATTGATGGATATCGAACAGCTTGTTAATGCTGTTTATGCCTATACGGTACCTTATCGGCTGGTTGTTGCGGGGATTGATACGGGCATGGTCGTACATCAGTACATTTTCCGATGGTATCCATCCGGCATAATTGACTTTACGGGGTTCCTTAAAGTGTCTCTTGCTGTTATACAGGAAGCCTATTATCGACTTGGGCTTGCCTGTAATGTCTGGGTCAGCCTGAACGAGCTTGTAGGTTCCGTTCTTTTCACCTACTATGTAATAGGGTGTGCCAATCCCGTGTGAAGACCGCTTACGCTGGAAATACGGGTCTTCATAACTTTGATTTCCGGTCCTGTCCGAATAGACAATTCTGTTTGTCTTGCTTTTCTTTGTTTTGACAGGAGCGTCTGTTGATTCCGGATAATTGAATATATCCCTATCCATTATTTGTATTCTGTCGCGGATGGACACTTGGGCAGATACGTTGCACGCAAGAGTAATCATCACGGCCACAGAAAACAGATTTCGTATGAGATTCAGTTGTTTCATTTTTCAATATAACTTTGTGTCACATGGATGGACTTGACGCAATTCAAATCGTCAATTTTCACATCATCAATACTCACACGCTTTTTCCTGTTGCTTTCAAGAAAATGCAGTCCTTGGCAATAGCCGTTGAAGTCATTGTATTTTTCATCATTGATGACGACCACTACCTGGTCTGCATCAATACAAAAATATTTGTTACGGATATAATTCGTATGTTCGTAATAGACCGACTTTTGTGAGACTTTGGCGTCAGCTATGGCTTGCAAGTGTTTTTTAATATCATTCTGTACCAGTACCAACGAATCTACCGTGACCAGTTCCTCTGCTTTTTCAAAGCGTGGGAGAATGGTTATACGGTGCTTCACCGGATATTTCGTCGTATTGGTTTGTAATGAGATGGTGTATTCTCCCGGAATATCATACGAATACACGACTTGCTGCTCGTATGCGTCCACAGTACCGCTTTCTCCAAATTCCCATAGCCACGTGTCCATACCATAGCCTTCTGCCGAAAAGACCAGCTCTTCACCTTGATAACCCTCTGACACTCCATTTATACGGGGTATGGAATCAATGGCCTCATGCTCCAGTCCTGAGATAACTTTGATATACTTGTTTACGGAGTGTTTTCCGTCTATTTTCAAAGTAATAAGATATTTGCCGGCCTTACGGTAAGTGTATGACACATCCGTATTTCTCATCAGTGTATCACCGTTTCCCATTTCCCAAATGAGCCGCTTGCCTTTAATCGCTGCCGTATCGTTGACTAATAGCTCCAACCGCTCATTGACCTCATAATGAAAATTATCATTGGTGTCATACACATAAAAGTCAATATTGGCAAGGTGCGACTTCGAAGGCAGGAACAAAAACAAAAGGATACCTGCCATGGCAACCAGTCCCAATATGATGATTGTTATAGTTTTCTTATTATCCATCGCGAATGTTTTATAAATTGGCTTTACATTCTTCCAAATCCCGTTCAATCAGTGCATTGTTATGTACCAGACTGTTCAATTCCTCTTTTATGTCGAATTGGCATTTAAGCATTCTGGAGGACAACACGCCGAAAAGGAATTTCGTATTCATATTGTTTTCCTTGTATATATGCTGCAATTGGTAAATCCCATCCTTCACCTCGTCCATCTTTTGTACCTGATGAATGTTGAAGTCCAGAGAGTCAATCTCATTCCAGATGCTCTGCGCTTGCTGCATATGTGTATGCTGGATTTCAAAAATGCGTTCGGAATGGTTGATTTCGTTTATCAACTCCGAACTGTCCTCTGTCGGTACGTTGAGTATATACCGGCAAAGTATGATATAAATTGCGGCTACTGAGAAAATCAGCAGCAGGAGGAAACGGATGTTTCCCCATAGCATTTCGTCTTTTGTCATGGCTTCGTCAGTTTATTCTTGGTTAATTCCTGATATTTGATTCTACACTTTTCAAGTTGCTCCATGTTGCTTTCACGCTTTTTGCTTTCGCGGTCAAGGTCATCCATTGATGATTGGATGACACGGATCTGTTCAAGCATAGCTTTATACACTTCGTACTTGCTTTTATCGGCCTGCATTGCAATGTCATTTTCCATTAATAACCGTTTTTTGGTTATCAATTTTTGCATGTGCTTGTGTTCACTCGAATTTCGCCGCTTGGTCTTCAGATTGTTCAAGTCCCGGAACAATTCTTCTATCTGGAAGTTAAGTTCTGCCTGTTTCTTGAACACATTGTCATATTCGGCCTTCTTGCTTTCAAGAAGGGATATTCCCTTTTGTGCAGTCACAATCGTTACGATACCTCCGGTTGTGGTAACAATCAGTGCGATAGCGAATACCAAAGTAAATCGGAGCTTCGCTTTCAAACGAGCTTTTTTGTTTTCTGCTTCCATACTTGCTATGATTTAATCGCTCAACCTATAAATGACCATGATCGTTTCTTTTGAGCCTCTATTGTTTCGTGACTTTCGTCTCCTACTATAATATTCTCACGAACCATTCCGATGTATTCCAGTTCACTCATTTTGTGGAACATATTGCTGAGCAGTGTCACAAATGCCCCTGCCGTCTGCAATGACTGGTTTATATTGGTATGATCATACATAAGCTTGGTTAGGCTCTCTATCTTCGTGATAAATTCAGAGGGTGTGACATTGGTCCACTCATAGAAATATTGGAGCAATTGTTCTCTTTCCGTTTCAGAAAGACTTTGAAGAGCGGAGTTCAGACCGTTTGCAAGCTCATTCACGGCCTGCACAAGATATATCGGCGGTTGCTCTAAGGCGATTTGTTCGATAAAGAAGATTCTTGAGTTGTAAAAGGCCGAGAAAGCCTTACACAGCTCAAATGTATTATTGGCAAGCGTATCTCTACGCTTGTCAGCAACATTCCTGCTGTAAATGAGTTTCACGTCTTCTTTTATCGACTGTAGGGTACGTGCCAATTGGGAAATGAATGTTTTAATCCCATCGTGGCAAGCGGAATGTTGTACCGGTGGAATATATTGATGATTGATTTTATAGGTATTCCCTTGTCTGCATACCTCTGCCACCAGCAAAAAATTCTGGCTGTAGAAAGATTTGTTGACTTGGTTTCTGGGAACGATATGGAGTTTTATGCTCGGCAAGACATACGGGTGATGCAAAGGCACCTCTTCCGGGTCCGGTTCACCGACAGGTATCAAGTGATACGGATCTACGGATATTAGTACCATATACTCGCTGTCCTCGGCTTGCAGACCGGATTCTGAAATGGTTGCACAGGGTTTCTCATCCCCGTATAAACCGTCGTAATAAACGATGGGCAGACCGCCTTTGGTGATAGCGTTACAGCTTTTCAGGCGGACACAGAGAGTGGACATGGTATCACCTGAAATCTCTATTTCAAGATTGTCACCTATCCCTTCAAGGACCTCTCCAAGACCATAGTTATAACTGGTCAGACTCCTTCCTGCTTCGCGGTTGAGAGCTTCCGTTTGGCAATACTGGTTTGCAAAGAAATGCTGGCTGGTCAGCTTCAGACCATTGACCCAGTTTACAGGCAAATATGTTAGTGTTTTCATATATTATGATGTTTTTGTTTCTACTTGTACACGTCGGATATATATCGTTTGATTATTCTTAATCTTATTGCCCTCACTCGTCAGAGTGGGGTCAAGTATTCTTATGAACAACGGGAAGTTAAACCATTTTGAGGTATAGAACATCCATCCGATTTGCATATCTTCCTTCTCTGTTTCAATCTTGTTTTGGGGGAAACGCCTGTTTTGGTCTTCGATAACCCAATTGAACCAATTCCCAAGAGATATTTCATTGGGCAGGCGGACAACCAACGAAGCGTATGTCGGGTCTTTTATATTCCGTTTGATCTTGACTTTGACCGTTCGGAAGCCGAAGTTGTCTATGTTGTCCCAATATTTCCGGTCAAAGGTACCATAGCTCAATTCCCATGGGGTATATATCGGATGCGGGATGTCCAGGAACAGGGTTCTGCTGTACATAATCAGATATGGGATTGCAAACCACAGGATATTTGTTGTGTTCCATAGCGAATAAGGTAGCTTGCTTATCAGTTCAAACAGCAGATAGTAGCACCATCCGCCTAAAGCGCATATTGTGGTTAGAGTGAGAATAACCGCTGTTCGGGAACTGCCAATACCGATTGCTCCGAACAAATCGGAGGTTGACAGTTTGCAGAACAATGCTCCAAGGAGGATATAGGACAATATCGTGAATGTCAAGCCTCCCCAGACGTATTCGTTTTTTAGGAAACCGAACAGGCTGGGTAAAGCGACGGCAATGGAAGCCAGAAGAATGAATATGATTAATTTCTTCAGGCTAAGTTTGCTCTTGATCGTTTTTATTCCGGTCAAGACAAATATCATCACGGCTACAAATAATGGAGCCAATAAATAACGTGCAAAGAAATATAGCAATATCTTCATATTATTAGATTTTTCATAAGTTCATATTATATCCTAATCGGTTTTCTCCGAGTATAAAATCCGTTTCTCCACGTACCAGATAATCAACTTCGATATTTCTTGTTGAAAGGATGAAAAATTCAAGTATCCGGCGGACATTGGATAGATGCGTTTTTACCTCCTCATAGTCATCTGTCGGAGTATCAAGGATGATTGTCGCCGTCAAATCATCGGTTTCGCTTATCATTAGACCATTAAGGCCTAATGTCTGTCCGACACATCCGGAACCGACGGAAAGGTAAACCGTTTCATCAATCTCATGGACTTCCAGTCGCAGTTTCACCTTCAATCCCAAAACGATAAGAAGCAGTTGCTCGATAGCAGGCAGGTTCTCTTTATACCGTTCTGCATTGCAGAGGAATAGGAACAGCTTATATTTCTGATGGGAAGTAATGGATAGTTCGACATTTTCCATTACTTCAATCATCTTGATGAAGTTCTTCTTGGAGTCCGGGTCTGAAAAGAAATTCAGATGGCGGTTATTGATACGGACCTTTTCTTTGAAAAACTCTGTATCAAAGGGTGCAAAGAATTGTATAAGCTCTTTATCCTGTTTTTCATTGGCTCGGATGGCTTCAACTATCTCCTTGTTGCTCATGCCCGGTGTGCTAAGCACCAATGGATGAAATAGTAATTCCGGCAATTGATGATAGATGCTGTTTCTTGCCAGATTCAGCAATATATATTCTTTGTCGGCATTTGTCGCCGCGATATGCTGTACCGAAACACTTAATACATCTCTGGATTTCACACGACTGTTCATACCATGGCAATTAACCATAGTATGGTCCAACAGCCGCCGGTCAAGAATAAATTGAAGTTCATCATAAAAGATTTCTGCGACAAAATTTATTGCCTGACTTCGTTGGATGCTTTCCAAGGGTTTCTTTTGCGCTAACATTGTTCCCATATCAGTTCACCGTTTCGATAGTTTATGACGATGTTGTCACCCGACTTGATTTGCTCAGAGACAATCAGACGAGATACGGACTTCTTGATATAAGTTCTTATGACTCCTGCTATCGGACGTGCGCCGTATTTGGGAGAATACCCTTTGTTTGCCAGATGTTGCAATGCTTCATCCGACAAATTCAACTGGATGTTTTTCTGTTTCATCAGTTGTTCTTGCAATCTTCCAAAATGGAGGTTGAATATCTGTTTGGCGACATTTTCATCTATTGGCGCAAACGGAACCACCTCGGTGAGACGTCCCAAAAATTCAGGTCGGAAATACTGTGCCATAACCTCGATGAGCTTTCCGGAATCAGGAGTATGTCCGGATTGTATTTGTTCCACAATCCACTGGCTTCCGATATTGGAGGTGAAAATGATTATGGAATTTGAAAAATCTCCTTCCCGGCCCAGTTTATCATGTATCTTGCCTTCATCCATCATTTGCAGGAAAACATCATAAACGCTGCTATGGGCTTTCTCAATCTCATCGAATAACACTACCGAATAAGGTTTCTGTCTGATTTGAGTGACCAGTAAACCACCTTCCTCATATCCTACATATCCCGGAGGTGCACCATACAGCAATGCAGCCGAATGTTCTTCCTTGAACTCGGACATGTCAAATCTGATCATGGCTGATTCGTCATCAAACAGTAACTCGGCCAGTGATTTTGTGAGTTCTGTTTTTCCCGTTCCGGTAGGGCCAAGGAAGAAGAATGAACCTATAGGCTTCTTGGGGTCACTCAGTCCGCTGCGTGATTCTATAATGGCATCTGATAAAGTCGTAATGGCCCGGTTCTGTCCTTTGACCCGTTCTTGCAATTTGCTCTCGATGCTCAAAAGTCGATCCTTCTCGCGGGCTTGTATTTTTCCGATAGGTATATTGGTGCACTCCGCTACAATCGCCTCTATTTCCGAAGAGCGTATCTCTTCAATAGACTGGTCGGATAGTGCCTTTAATTCTTTGATGATGCCCGACAAACGTCCTGCTTTTATCGCGATGTCATCTTCTTTATCCCATACATAGTTGTCTGACAGTTTGGTGGTCAATACGACACTGATTTTGCTGAATACAGAACGGTATAGTAAGTAAAGCGGCCCTTCAGATATTTTTTCGTCGAGATTCTTTATTTCCTCAAAATCCGCTTCCAAATCAGAAACACTGGCTCGTGCATTCTTATTGCATAGCCGGACGGCAGCAGCGGTTCTGTCAAGCAGGTCGATGGCGGCATATGGCAGGCTGCGTTCCTTAAAATATCGTTTGGAGAGTGCGATTGAATCTTTAATACACGCATCTGAAATTCTCAGCTCGTAATAGTTTTCAATCCTTTTTTTATGTAATTGTATGGCACTTTCAAGTGTAGCCGTATCCAGTTCTTCAATCTTTATGATATCAAGACGCCCTTCTATCGGATGCTTTTCGATGTTCTTCCGGTAAGAATCGTTCGTGAGTGTGAGAACAAGATTTGCGGCTCCCTCGCTGATTTGCGCACTTAATATGTTGATAAGTGTGGATGCTTTGCCTGATACGCTGTTCTCCAAAAGGACCTGTAAATCATCAATCACCAGCACAGCTTGTTCCAATTGGTTGAGTTTGTGCATCAGATTGACAACTTTTTGTGCTATCTCCGTTTCAGACGAGGTTGATGCGAGCAGTTTTGCCGTATTGAGTCCGACAATAGATATTTGCTTTAACATCTCGTCTTCATTCTCACAGATATCTTTGACAAAGGCGTTGATGATGGAACTCTTCCCGATACCGGATTCACCGACAATCAGTATGCCCTTGTTCTCTGAGCGTTCGAGGCATTCTAAAATAGTACGGACCTCTTTTTCCCTACCGACGACAAAGCCACCGGCATTGATGGTTTCTTGCTTTTTTAGGTTGTCGGCATAAGGAACGCTTGCTGTTATCTGCATTTCCTCTCCTTGATAAGAATGCAACGGGGTAAGGGCATTGTAGTGGGACAATATGTCATCTTCCGAAACATCCAGCATCTCTATCTGCTGATGCGAATATACGACACCTTCACGCAATATGGCGGTAAACACACAGATGGAGTCTATGGAATCCGCTCCTAATTTAATTTTAGACCGTTCGGACTCATCCAAGACTTTTGACACTTCTTCGTCAGGCTCCACTTCTTCTGTGGAAGTGCCACTGGACCTATACATTTCGCGGTGGGTGTCAAACCATTCCATTATGTAGCCGACATCCTTCTGCATCGAGGATAAAATTTCTTTTAGACCCGTGTTTTCTGCAAACATGGCCATGACAAGATGTGACACGCCGAACGTGTTATGCTTGTCTTGAAGTGCCATTCCTCTTGCTATCTTAAGGGCAGACACCAAACTTGGACTATAATTGCTATCATTCATACGAATTTGATTTTATAGTTTGAATTACATACAGAGCGTTCAGTCAAATCTTTTTCAAGATAATGGGCCAATTCTTCCAGATTGGGAATTTCATCTTTATCAAATTGTCCAAGTTTTATCTTGACCTCTGTCACTCTGATTAATCCTTTTTTGCTGTCAGGAGATATAGCTACGCCATTACCGACTTCGACTGATTCAACATGTTTTCCCAGCTTGTGAAACAAGTAGCTTTTGATGTCTTCTTTAGATATAATCCGTTCCCGGGACAACAGACCATACCTTAAACTATTAATAAGTTCCTGTTCGCTATCATGCGTTGTTCCTCCTTGCATACAAGTGCGCAACATGATGCCTGAAGCGTCATATTTTTCTATGTTGAATTGCTGTATCAATGTGCGTTCATTGAAACCGTTCGCCAGAGATCCGGAAGTCACCCAATATTTTATCTCGGCATTGGTCGCATCCTTTTGTGGGACACTTAAAACAAAGGCCTTTATTTTGTTATCTCCTTTTAGCGTGGCCTCCAATCCTTTCTCTATATCATTTATCTTGTTGAACAACTCTTTGAGCTGCGTCGAAAGTGCATCCGGATTCATTGAAGCAAAAGCACTCCCGTCTTCTTTCATTAATTGTAACACTTTTGAAATTAATGAGCGGGCACTGTCCGAATCAAATCGTTCAAGGTCGCCAAAATACAGACTGAATATACCTGTCGGATTTTCCTCATACTGGTTCAGTCGGTTTACATATTCCCGGCCTTTGTTGTCTTGAAACGAGCGTATGTTCAAGAATTGTGTACGGCCCGGACATTTCAGGGGTATAATTCGTCCGGTGGAACGGAAATTATGCTGTTTGTAAACGATTTGTCTGTTTACAACCGGAAATGTGTTCAAATATACTTCCAGATTTTCAAGACTTTCTTTCGTGAATATTTCCGGAAAGACTATCTTGACCCAAAAGAGATTCTCAGAGTCATCCGGGACCTCGCAGTCGGCCACATAACCGGGAAACATTTCTCGGTAGGTATGTTTCTCTTTGGAAGCATCTTTTATACTCACATTAAAATATAGGTCACTATAAAAATCGCGGATTTCATCAAAGTAGTGCGCATTACTATATGGATCTTCAACATGAAGGCCTGTTTTTGCATTCAATCGGTTTCCTGTGCAGTCATAGAAGAAAGCCATATTCATAAACGGAAGCAACCCCATATCGGAAGGCTTGATACAAAACATTACAGAGTCCATTTTTTGCAGGACTTCTTTAGACACATCCAGCCCGACCCAGACGCAATAATCCGCTATCCGGTTTTTAGGGCCAAGGAAGCGTGTTGGAGTGCTAAAGCTATCGGTTGAATGCCTTATACTATCGTTGTATGCGATTGCTTTGACTTTTGCATCAACCAGTTTATAGGAAAACAAAGGGGTTATAAAGACTTGAATATCCCCTTTGCCAAATATGTTTTTCTCTGCATAAAAGTGATCTTCGGCATCAAGTTCGCAACATTCCCCATGATTGGGGGTAATAGTCATAAGCGCATGGGCCGGCTTTGGCAGCGACCATTTGTTTCCTATGAGTATTCTGGACAGGCGGTGAAGTATCCGTGAATCGGACTGATCTATTTCTTGATGCAGCTTGTTGGACTCATGGGCAAAAACTTCAAGCAGCAAATCTATCACGGGGTCCATATCGCGTATATCGGATACACCCCAAAACTCCATAGCCTGCTTTAATATTCGTTCCTTTATTGCGATTTGTTTCTTGTCTGACATAGTTCGATTATTGTGATAAAGGGCTTATATATAATGAGGTGTTAAAACTGAATTTCTCGTTGGTTCTATCCATTATTCCGGTCACCGTTATTTGTGCCTTTCTTCGGATATGAGATACTTTATCTATATTTTCTTCTTCTATTTCCAAAAGGGTGACGTTCACATCTACATTCCGTAGTCTCTTTTCATATTTCTCTATCGTTTTTATTAAGGAGTTTTTTACTCCTTCCTCCCAATCGCTGATTTTCACAAGTTGGTTGAACTCAAGGTCCCATATCATGGAACCAAAGTCTTCTCGGCCGATAACTTCCCCATGGTGAGAAAGAATCAGTAGCATGATGTGTTGGGCTATCGATTCCTGATAGGAACACCTTTGCAATTTCTTGGCAACAGCCGATTGCAATTGTAATGGCATTTTCAGGTAAGTCATACTATTCTTTTATTTTATTCTATTTCGCAAATATACTCTTTTCCTTGTTAGATGCCAATAAAATGCTCCTAAAAATTTGACGGTTTCAGAAATAATTCATATATTGCGCACGGTCACAAAACCAAAAGAGAGCTATAAAAAAAGTATGATATTAAAAAGTAAATTCTATGGCAATCTACAATTATGGAATTGGAGGCAACGAAGTAAAAGTCGATGCGAACGAATCCATCGCGGAAATCCCCTCCAACCGAACTTTGATAGTTCAAAAACTGACAGATGAAGCTCCTGCGGCTCCGGAAAGCGTGTATGGTTTGGAAACCATTGAAGATGTGTTCCAACGTTTTGAACCAACAGTTGACTTATGCCACGTGGATGCGGAAGGTAATGAAATCAAGGAAATCATGACATTCACCGGACTTGGAGACTTCGGAGCCAAGAAGATTAAAGAGAAGAGTGATTTCTTGAGTAAACTTGACATTGAGAAAGAGCAGGGTGTCAGAATAACTCGCCAGCTTACTTCCAACCGCGCTTTACAGAAAGCACTTGAAAATCCGGAAGTCAAAAATGCCATTATGGACGTGATTGAATCATCAATCGAGGAGATTCTGGCAAATCAAAAGAAAGTAGAACTTTAATCTTTTACTAAGATGAAGCAGGAAACTCAACAACAGACAGCCAGTACGACAACCTCACAGAAAGTCGTATCACAACAGGCGCAAAAGTCATCTGCATCGGCAATAGACAAACTCAAAGAATTTGGTGGCTTCGCTTTTCTTGAAAATATCATAGATGGGTATTCCAATCTTAATCCGGCACGAAAGGCCCGTCGCAACATCTTCCTCACGGATGAACAGTGGGAAAATGAACGTAAGGCCTTGGTTAATCGCTTAAGCGTATGGCTCAAACTCTTACGTGAGAATGACACTGCCGAACAAATGCGGGACAAGGCCAAAGAAACCGCAGAAAACGCCGAGAACCTTCTTAATCATAACTTGAAGAATGCTCTTGCCAGGACACGGGAACTTGAAAGCGCATATCGCACTATTGCGTTCTTTTACAAGAACACGGAAAGTGATAAGGTGAAGAATGTCACCATTGTCAATGCGACCATGGAGCAGCTTCAGGATTTGGACAATACCATTTTCGCTGACCACATTAGCAACGAACTCAAACAGAATTTTGACCGTCTTGACCTGCGTCGCAACTACTCCTTGCTTGTCGTTCCTGGATATATAGGCTCAAATGCCATTTTGGATAAGTGGTCTAAAATGGCATACGAGAACAAGGTTTTTCTTGTTACAGACTTCCAAGACCTTGAAACTCCGGACGATGTAGTAGATATATTCTTCAATGCCAATCATACGAGTGGAGATGTGTTCAAATCGAATACTATTATGACCTGTAACTGGTTGCTTGGTCGTCAAAGAGAGGAAAGCGTTGGAGAAGAAGAAAATCTTTATATTCCGCCATCTTCTTCACTTGCCGGAAAAATATACAACACCTTAATGTCTCAGGTAGTAGCCGGAAAGAAATTTGGTGGACTTAATGAAGTAGAAAGTGTACGCTTCGACCTTCGCAAGAGCGAGATTTCAGAGCTTGAACGTATGGGGCTTGTGCCGATGGTGAACGAGTACAGCAAGGTTATGGCTTTCTCCGCCAAGACATTATTTAATGGAGATAATCTTGGCTTGCAGACCTACTCCGTAGTTCGTGTATTCGACTATATAACGAAGGTACTGATTGACTTCCTGAACCGTCGGGCATTTGAAAATTGGACTACTCGCACGGAAGCAGATTTACGTGGTCAGGTTGTGAAATTCCTCGATAGTGTAATGGGACCGAACAAACTCATCGAACGCTTCAAGGTTATGAAGATTGAACAAGACCCGAATCAGAAAGACCGTGTGCTTCTTGACATCCACATCACACCGTATTTCCCGGCAAAAAGCTTCGTGATACAGCTTGCCGGTCATAAAGGCGATAATCCGGAGGATGCTATTTGGGAAAGCGAATATCATCAAGAATAGTATTGAATAATTTTAAATTTACAGATGGGCATAGTTATGCCCATCTGTAAATCATTTATCAGGGTCATGTGTTGCTGAAATTATATGTCTTATTATTGAAATCTTTACTTATATGAAACTCCGAGATGTGGATATTATTATTTCTGGTACAAAAACTGGGGATACCTATTATGCAAAATCTTATCCATGCAGTGATATGGATAAGAATAGCAAAATAGAGCTCTATGGAGTCCCTGTATATTATGTCTATATCAAAGGTACTGATGATAAAGGTCAAAGTGTAAAATATACATGGAAAGCATTACGCTTCATGCCGTATTATAACCCACCAAATTTTAGTTCTTATAAAACAATTGGATGGGTTAATAGTGGCTTGCATAAGCTCAATAGGCAGCCTGCACCAGAATATAAAAAAGCCTATGAGGTACATAATACATATTCTCAACATAATGGTGCAATAGTTCTAAAAGGAACTTTTTACATTCACGCTGGTCCTGAAGATCTTACTCATATTGGATGGGGAGCAGCAGGGTGCGTTGAAATAATAGGAAGTTTTAGTGAGTTTAAAGATCAAGTAAAAGAATTATCGGGGTCAACTCAAGTTGATGCGGATAGTGCAATTTCTGAATTAGTTTTTTATAAAAAACTTTATATAGAAATTGAATATGCTACTCCACCCAATATTAAAGCGAATTTTTATAAAGAAGTTAGTATAAAAAGGAGATAAGATTTATGTGTAACATAAAATATATACTATGTACTATATTTTGTATGTGTGCATATCTTCATGCTGCTGCAATCTGTAGCGATAGTATATCTGATAAGTTTTCATATAAGGTACTTGAAAATTTCAATTATTGTTGGGATAATAATAATATTGTCTATGAGGATACTAATTCCAAAGATACTGCTTTATTTGTCTCGTCTCATAAATACATAATCTCTCCTATTTTAAACGCTTTTTGTAATAATGTGAACGAACAGACAGAGTTGGCTAAGATCGGATATTGTTGTAAGCATTATCTCATTAAAGTCCCAAATAAATCAAAGAAAAATATACAATATTACTCTATAGAAATCAATATTCTATCTAATATAAAGAGTCATGCCCCCATAACCTCAAAAATAGAAGAATTAAAAAAACAGGACTATGCGATTATTGATATTATATCAGAGGCTCCTGTTATGTGTCTTGTTTTTGTGGAAGCTGATTATTTAGTAGCCGTAACTTATAATATGTTCTATGATTTTGATGATGTATTATCCTTTTCGAAATTCTTTGTAAAAGAACACTTCTCAACAAAATAATAAGATGTCATTACACAGTGAATATAAAACGTAATACATCCTCTTTCAAAGAAAAAATAGAGTTTCATTTTTCGATATATAATGCTTCTTCATTCTTATAATTCTCACATGAATAATCCAACATGAAGTTTTCTTTATATGAAATCATTAGGGTCTCATTTAAATTGACTTCTCTTATCGCAACCGGAAACTATCAGGGATTTAATGTAGATGTGCAGCAAGTTTTCTTCGTGTAGTGAGTGTTCTTTTTTCAAATTGGAGATTTTCCTATAATATAGCAATAAATAAGTAAATTAATACGTCTATTATTGAAATGCAAATTTATTGGTAAACGTAGTTTTTATATTCTGTCTATTGTTTGTAAAGCATAAAAATGTATATTTGCAACAGACCCAATTGCTCTATATCAAAACAAATGAAAAGAGAATGGAATAGCTGTATAAATACTTACAGCCTACCTTGGGATATTATCGTCAATTCAGAAAAGAAGAAGTTTATCGAAAGCTAAAATAAAAATATTTCCTTTTACTGATTTTTGCAGATTTATTTTTATAACATACTATATAATAGTGAAACAGAAAGAAAAGAAAGCTCGAAATAGGAGGACAAATGAACAAATAGACAAGGAGGTAATATCCGAACTTGAAAAGCTTGTAGCTGAATATGGTTTTGGTAATGTCAATTTGAGTGCATTGATGAAAGCTGCAAACATAGAAGCTAATGTGTTTTATAGAAGATACGGCTCAATGGAAAACCTTTACGACAGGCTTGCCAAGCAGTATGATTTCTGGATCAATGATACTATTGACGTTTCCAGCCTGAACATATTGGGACCTAAAAAGTTTTTTGCGGAAACATTCAAGACCCTTTATAGGAACTTGTCTGATAACACTGTAATGCAAAAGTTGTTACTTTATGAAATGTCGGTTATTAATGAAACGACAAAGAGAACAGCAGAAACACGGGATATTATGAATCTAAATTTGATTGCGTTTTATGACAATCTGTTTAAACCGGCGAAAATCAATATTAAAGCTATTATGGCGAATCTGATTGGAGGAATTTATTATCTGATACTTCATAGGAGGTGTGCGAAAACCTGTACAATAGATTTTAGTACTCAAGAAGGGGAAAAGGTCTTTTTCGAATGGATAGATTTTCTAACAGATGCCATTTTTGACAAACTGGAAGCGTATGAAAGGAATAGAAAAGCAGCTCAAGAAATGTTATCAGACGGCATAAGTGAGTTTAAAATATGTAAATACATGGGCATCAATAAAAATGACTTAAAAATGTTACTTTCAAATAGCCATAGAAATTCACGAGAACTTTCAAAGGAAAGCTAAAAATTTTATTTATAGTACATATCATATTGATAAGTAGAATACCATAAAATATTCGCAAAGCTCCATTGCTGCGTAAATCCCTATCCGGATACTTTGTATTAATAGCGGTCATTATCTGTATGGCCGTCGTGTGTATCTATGAACATATAAGTGATTATGGACTTAATAGTCTAATCAGGTCATTGGAGCAAGGGGTATTTGACGTTAGCTATTGTCGGTTACTTTTATAATTTTTTTCTATATCCCTCTGTATAAGGACTGATAGGCTGCTACAAGAAAAATCTGACACGCTTTGTGTAGCGCGTTACATAAAATGCGTCAAGTTATTTTTCAAAGGGTACACGAACAGACTTGAAATTGCGGATAATGATATAACTATATCACTATTCACAGTTTCAAGGTAGTCTTTGGAGCTTAGTCCTGCATGTCCGTTCTCCTGTTTTATTATTCCCTGCTTTAGCGTTTTCTATTCCTTTTTTATATACTTCTATTTATCGCTTTTCTGCTGCCGTGCAACCTGCCGTGGATTGAATTTTTCCGCGAAGGTAATCGCCAGTCCCAGTCGTGTCAATGCCGGCATTCAGCCGCAAGTGAAGCGCAAAAATCTTCCTCTCCGCTGGTGAGCGTATTTTTCCTCTTCAGCCTTGCCAGATTGTTCCTGCCGCCTTTGGATGCAGAAAAAATCATCCCGGAGGTCGCAAACAGGCCGAACAGAGGGAAATAAAGAATATTTATAAACTAAGGTAACGGTAGGATTAACCACCTGCCACAAAAAGAATTTATTATGTTATACGTTCACACAATTGGTCGCATTGGCAAGGATTGCCAGGTTATTACTGGAGCACACGGTTCATTCATTGCATTTGATATTGCGGTAGATGACTATTCACATGGAAACAGCATCACTACTTGGGTAAGGGTACGGAGTAAGAAAGAGAACCATATTCGACTATCCGAATATCTTACCAAAGGACGGTTACTGCTCATTGAAGGGACACTTTCAGCTTCACTGTGGAAGGATAAGGATGAAAACTGTCAGATTCAACTATCCATTACGGCAGACGCATTGGAGTTCATCAATACCGGAAAGCGTGAGGGTACAACTTCAGAAGCAGAGAGTCCGACAGATGCCGCAAGTAATGTACCTGTACCACCGGTAGCTATGCCGCAAGAGGACAAGGAAGACTTGCCGTTCTGATGATGTGCATATAGTATTGAACAACAATAAATACTAAATGTAGTATTTACTAATTATAGTAAAGTAGGAAGTTAGTGAGTTACCTATTACTGAAAGTAGTATTTACTACATTTAGTCTATTAGTATTTTAGTATAGTAGTAAATACTAAAATACTCTTTTTAGTAAAATAGTATATACTAATTATAGTATTTACTAAGAATAGTATTATCTTTGTATCGCATATAAAGACATCAAATTATGACAAAAATTATAGCTGTTTTGAATCATAAGGGTGGGGTTGGCAAGACAACTACCACCATCAATCTTGCCGCTGCTTTGCGACAGAAGAAAAAGCGTGTACTGGCTATCGACATGGACGGGCAGGCAAATCTTACAGAATCGTGTGGTCTCTCCATTGAGGAAGAACAAACGGTGTATGGGGCAATGAGAGGTGAATATCCCTTACCGGTTATCGAACTGGAGAACGGACTTGCTGTTGTGCCGTCCTGTCTCGACCTGTCGGCGGCAGAATCCGAACTGATAAACGAGCCGGGACGTGAGTTGATACTGAAAGGTCTGATTACGAAGTTGCTTGACAGTCGGAAGTTTGACTACATCCTGATTGATTGTCCACCTTCACTGGGCTTGCTGACACTCAATGCCCTTACCACAGCGGACTTTCTGATTATTCCGGTGCAGGCACAATTCCTCGCCATGCGCGGAATGGCGAAGATTACAAGCGTAATTGAGATTGTCAAGGAACGCCTGAACCCGAACCTGAGTATTGGTGGCATTGTTATTACCCAGTTTGACAAGCGCAAGACACTCAACAAGAGCGTAGCTGAAATTATCAATGACTCTTTCTGTGACAAAGTGTTCAAAACGCTTGTACGGGACAATGTGGCACTGGCCGAAGCTCCTATAAAGGGAAAGAACGTCTTTGAGTACAATAAGAACTGCAATGGAGCCAAAGATTATATGGCTTTAGCACAAGAGGTTTTGAAATTAAAATAAGACAATATGGGCAAGAGTGATTTATTGAAAGACAGTATGAAAAGCGGACTGGACGGATTGCTGTCATCCACGAAGAAATCTCCGCAAAAGAAGGAAGCCACACCACTTAAAACTGAAAAAGAGCCTGCGGTACATTGCAATTTCGTTATCGACAAGAGTGTTCATACGCGTATGAAATTCCTTGCTATTGAGAAGAATATGTCATTGAGAGACATTGTAAATGAGGCGATGAAGGAGTATTTGGAAAAAAACGGTAAGTGAGGGTATGTTCCTCGCTTACCGTTCTTTTAAATCTGTGACTTCTGTTAGTACGTTATGCCGATATGTATTGCTACATATCAGTCATTGACAACCCTTTGTATGACAGGGAATAACCTTTGAACTCTCCCGTTGCACGCATGAAAGCGGCTGCTTTCGCTTCCAGTTTTTCCATGTCGATATTTTCGGCCTTGCGTTTGACTTCGAAAAATGTCGCCGTATCGTCCAGTTCGTTTTCAGCTACTATGTCTATTTCGTTCTCACCCTTGCGGTCCCACCAGCCTCCGATACGCGTATAGACTTGCCGTTCTATCAGTACACGCTTAAAGTAACGTTCAAGCATCAGACCGCTGAAAGTTTCATAATCCCGACCTATAATCATCTTCACACTTCCATAGTTCTCTATCTCCAGCATATAGCTGTACTTGTAGATGAAGCGGAACCAGAACGTGAAAAAATTATCCTCGATGACATACCGGACATTCTTGGCGGAACTCTTCTCGAACAGCGGTTGCTTCTTCGATATGATTTCGTATTCTTTTTCCAGCTTGGTAAGATAACCGCCGATTTCCTTGCCTACCACGTTTTCAATTTCCGAACGGGATGTTTTTCCTCGTGCAATGGCCGATAGTATGGAGAAATAGATTCCGTAATCCTTGCCGAACTCTTCGATAAGAATCGCTTTACCCTCGCCCAAAAATATGGAGTCGGCCTTTATAATCTGGTCGAGCATAGTCGTTTTGGCTGTTGCTCCTGCATCCACGAGTAGTTGTACATACTTCGCCACACCGCCCGTGAAAGCGTACAATGCCAGCAGATCTTCCGCCGTGTAGCCGGGGTTGTATTCCGAAAGAATATCTTTCAGAACAGTTGGGGTAAACGGACGCACAGTCATAAAGCGCGACTGCCGGTTATACAACGGCTCTTTCTTATCCTTGAATATCTTTGTCATCATGGAATAAATCGAACCACAGACAATCAGGTTAATACGGGACTTCGGGCTGTATAGATCCCAGATGCGCTGCATATCGCTGAACACCGATTTGTTCACACGGAAAAACTCCTGGAACTCGTCGATAAAGAGTGTGATGGGACGTTCTGCCGAAAGTTTCATCAGGTACTCGAACACATCGGTAAAGTGCTCGGCCCGCCCCATGGTTGGGACTCCCAACTTGTTCTCTATTTCAAGCCGGTAGTCCTCACACAAATCGCCTTCGGCTTTCCGGGCAACAAAGAAATAGAGAATCGGTTCGTCCTCGTATGCCTTCCACACGAGTGATGTCTTACCGATACGGCGACGTCCCGTTACCACTGTAAACTGAGCATTGTTTTTGGCCATTTCGCGAATCTTGCGAAGAGAGGCTATTTCTTCTGTCCTGTCAAAAAATCTCATATCCTTATCCTTTTTTATTGCTGTTTCCGAAACGTCTGTTTCCGAAACGTCTGTTTCCGAAACGGCTGTTTCGTTACTGCAAAAATAATGCAAATTTCTGGTAAAACAGGCAATTGATACAGATTTATTTAGCGAAATGGCTCAAAGGATTTTTATCTGGTAAGTTCCATTCCTGTTTTACACCGTCTGGTCTTACGTCCTTCCGCTTGTCCCGTTGTATCGTTAATCATCCCTTTATAGTTCCATCCGTTTTACCATCCGCCTTTCAGCGTATTCTTCCTTTTCTATATTCTTTTAATGCCACTCATCCGGTCCATTCCTGCCATCACCGGTTGGTTTTCCAGACGCAAAGGTGGACTGCCGCGCTTGATTCCGTCGCTTTGAAGTGCATTTCCTATAAAATTCTTCCTTTCTGCGAAAGAGTAATTTTCCGGAAAAAGCGTCGGAAATCGCTTATTCGTCAGTCCTTGTAAAGCATCTGTAAATCCCAAGCGGTTCAGGCAGAAAAGAGAACCGAACAAAGGGAAAATAAAAAATTAAATATTAAAACCAATTAAATTTTTATGATTATGGAAGCAACAGCAATTCAATCAGTAGAGAAAAACATCACAATGGTAGCATTGGCAAACGTGCAGCCGAGCAATTACAACCCACGTAAGAATTTTGACGAAGCGAGCCTTGCAGAACTTTCCGAGAGTATTCGTCAGCAGGGTGTGTTACAGCCTATTGGAGTACGCCCAATAGAAGACAACCGCTTTGAGATTGTTTTTGGAGAACGCCGATATCGTGCCTCCCTCATGGCAGGATTGGAAGACATTCCGGCTGTCGTTATGGAAATTTCAGACGAAGTTGCCGAAGAAATGGCGGTAACTGAAAACCTCCAGCGCAAGGATGTTACCCCGATAGAGGAAGCAAATGCCTACCAAAAGCTCATTGATAGTGGTCGCCACGATGTGCAGTCTTTGGCGGTGCAGTTCGGTAAAAACGAAAGCTATATCCGCACACGCCTTAAATTCGTTTCCTTAATGCCCGAAATCGCACAGCTTTTGGAACAGGACGAAATCACAATCAGCGTAGCGAGCGAAATTTGCCGTTATGGGGAAGATATTCAGAAAGAGGTGTACAACAAGCATCTTAAAGAGGGGGTGCAGTACAATAGTTGGCGAGGAATGAAAGCCTCTGATGTTGCACGGAACATCGAACGGCAATATACCACCGACTTGGAGCGATACGCATTTGACAAGACCCTCTGTCTGTCGTGTCCTCACAATACAAATAATATGATGTTATTTTGCGAGGGTGGTTGCGGAAATTGCGCCAATCGTACTTGCCTTGCTGAAATGAATGCAGCATATCTCACGGAGAAAGCCGTGCGCCTTATGGAAGAACGCCCTGAGGTATCCCTCTGCTATGAAAGTTTCAACAGCAATGAAGCCGTAGTAGAACGTCTTACCGCCATGGGTTACGAAGTGGAAAGCCTTAACTATTATGCAAAGGCATATCCCGAACAGCCCGAAGCACCCCGAAAAGAAGAGTACGACACCACCGAAGAATACGAACAGGCACAGAGCGAGTTCGAACAGGATTTGAACGATTACACGGAAGAATGCGAAGAAATCCGTACCCGAAGTGAAGCAGGTGAAATCATCCTTTATTTCCGTATTGAGAGCAAGGACATCGTACTCTGTTATGTTCCGAAAGTTACCTGTACTACCAATGACACAAAACAGGAGCAGACGCTTTCACCGGTAGAGAAGTTGGAAAAGCAAGACAAACGCAACAAGGAAATTGCCCTTGAAAAGACTGTAGAGGACACAAAAAAACAGATTTTGGAGGTTGATATGTCCGATTGCAAGTTTGGGCAAGACGAGGACAAGATGATTTATTTCTTCTTGCTATCATCCCTCCGCAAAGAGCATTTCGAAGCGGTAGGTATCGAGGAAAAAAAGCCTTATTCCTACCTTACAGATGAAGAAAAGATAAACATCATTGCCAACCTCACGAGCAAGCAGAAAGCGATTATTCGCAGGGATTTTCTAATTGCTAATTTCAAGAACGCATACGGCAACAATGCCATTGCATCCCTCTTGCTTGACTTCGCACAAAAACATATGCCCGACCTGTTGGCAGACATCAAGAACGGACATAATGAAGTGTATGAGAAGCGTCACCAACGTATCGAAGAGAAAAAAGCCGTTCTTTTGGTGCAGGAACAAGCAAAGCAGGAAGCGGAGCAATCTGACAAACAGCAATCCGAAGTAGGGATGCAGACCGAAGAACAGCCACAAGAGGAAGATATTGCAGCTTAACCATAATCAGTAACCAACGAATAGAGGGTGGAGTAATCTGTCCTCTATTCGTTCCTAATTTGTAATTAGATTAAGGTGAAGATGTTCACGGACAACTGCTCCAAACCGTTGTCGGGCGGCGCGTCTGCCGGGCAAACCCGCCATCCGCGCGATTATGCCTTTTCTATCCCATTTATAGCTACCTCCCGATACCCCGCCGCCACCCGTCTTCATTTATACCTATCAGTTTCCTCCTTTTTATCTTTTCCATCTTATTCCTTCTCCGGTTCCTTCCTGTCCTCGCCGGTTGGTTTTCCAGACGCGAAGGTGGACTGCCGCGCTTGATTCCATCGCTTTGAAGTGCATTTTTATAAAATTCTTCCTTTCTGTGAAAGAGTAATTTTCCAAAAAAAGTGTTGGAAGTAGCTTGTTCGTCAGTCCTGTAAAGCATCTGTAAATCCCAAGCGGTTCAGACAGAATATAGAACCGAACAGAGGGAAGAAAAATAAATCATTAAAATTTCATGACAATGGACAACATCAAAGAAAGCAAAGAGTACAAACTTGCCAAAGAATGGGAAATGGCAGTGAATAGTTTTAGTTTCAATCCCAAGCGTTTTGCAGCCGCTATACCTGATATGCACCCCACACTGCAACAGAGCCTCTATAGATTGTTTAAGGAGTGCATCATTGTGATGGCGGATGAGACACGTCGCTATGATGACCGCAATCGTGCATCACATGAAGAAGCAAAGTGTCTTATGGAATACCTCAAGACAAATGGAAAGCATATCCCATTAAAATAACAAGCGTATGAAAACACAAGAAGTACAATTTGGCGGCAATAACTATCCTTGCCGTGTGGTGGAATCCAACGAGGGTGAAGAACTCCTTATCGGCTCGATTACCTTGCTTGATGCCCTTCAGCCCGGTAGTTTCAACGATGAAAACGAAGGCTTCGCAAGCAAGGAAGCCGAAAGAATCTATGATGAGGTTTTCTTCTTTACCGACATGGCAAACCTGCGACTGACAGACGTAGAATTGGTTGCCGAACTGAAAAAGGACAACCCGGAATGGTTCGAATAAAAAAACAATAATCATCTTAAAAATAGCATAGTTATGGAAAAAGAGTATGTAATACAAATAGCACAGACCATTCAAGAGCAGTTGATAGGACTTACCCCTATGCCCGTCCTCATGTCATGGGGTATCGCAGAGTTTGCAGCCACCATCTTCAAAGACCTGCCTGCACTTCGTATCAAAGTAAACGGACTGTTACACACCGGATACGTCATTATTGCACTTAATGGGTCGGACTATTATGAGGTATATCTGTTGAAAGGCAAAGATGCAGAGTGTGTCAATGAAGAAGTTTGTTACAACGAGTTAGGGGATGTCATTGACAGGGCAATTGAATGCGGTACTGACAAAGAGGAATACGAAAAAATTGCCATCAGCAACTCACCCAATTATTAAGCAGGTAGCTCTCCTGATAAACCAGAAGAAGAGATTAGTTAGTAGTAAACCGCCAGTACGATTGTACTGACGGTTTTTGTTGTTTTTATTTACATTATATGTCAGACAGCCGGATTTTTATTTCGCGTTGCGCTTATTTTGAACGTCTTTTATCATCTCTTTCACATCTTGCCCCACTTGTACGAAGTTTTTATATAGGATGCGCTCCCGTTCCTCTCTCGACTTGAAAGTGTAGAACTTCGGCAGCGGCACATACGCCGCTTCTTCTTTCTTGATTTCTGCCATATCAAAATCTGTTTTGCAGAAGAACTTTGTAGTCTTGAACTCTTCCGATTCTTGAATATTCATTGAACCGCCCATACCTGTTTTCGTCTTCACAAAGTCCCGTGCCGTCTGACCGCATATCCATCCGGTTGCCATATCCGAGATTTTCGAGGCAGGCACAAGGTTATCCATATTCTCATTGAGATTGATACTTGTTTTGTCCCGGTCAATAGTCACGCCTTTTTTGACCTGGACCACCTTGCCGAAGATGTCATTGGACAACCATTCCAGCGTTTCTTTGGCACGTGCCGAGCCGCTTACCACATTACCTACCGTCGTAATGATCTTTTGCATACCTACCTTACCATAATCGGCTTCCAGTTGCGGTAGTTCCTGAAAGCCGAGCGTTACACTCACCTTATTGCTTCGCGCTGTACCTATCAGACGGTCTATTTTGTGAAAGTAGAGTGTCGGTAACTCGTCCACTATAATACTCACAGGAATATTTTTCCCCTGCCCGGTATTCACACGGGTAACGAGACGGTTTAGGATAAGAGCGTTCAATGCACCGATGATGGATTCCATTTCCGGGTCATTTGCAATCAGCAGGTAACTCGGATTCTTCGGGTCACTCACCTTCAGGTCGAAGTCATCGCCATCCCGGTGGAATATCCAGTAGCTCTCTTTGGTTGCCAGACGCGAGGTATAAACACGTAACGTGCCAATCATACCCTCCAATTGTTCCATTGCCTTATTTTTGAAAGCTGTCTGGAATGGACCAAGCAGCGGAGCAACCTCATTGTCAGTTTCCAGTACCTCGAAAATCGTCTGATAACTTTCATTCAAGAATGACAGAATATGTGGCATGTCCGAATACTTTCCCAGCCAGTAGGCAGGTTCCACGATATTGCCGCCTTCACGGTCGCGCACGATACCTGTCGGTTTCCAGAATTTGGTCTGCGGATCTTGCTGTCTTTCCGCATATAGAGGCTTGCCGTTGGCATCGTAGGGTTCACGTTCATAATTCACGAAGAAGTAGATACAAGCGGCAAGGAAGTTTACCGCCGAGGTTTGGAAGAACTGGTCGCTTCCGCCGCCTCCCTCTTTCTTACCCTTTTGTAGGCTTTCCAATAATGTTTCCGCCGTTTCGCTGGCCGCCGCAAGATTGTTGATGTACTTTGCCTGAATTGGATTCACCCGACGGCTGTACTCCACATCCACAAAATTAATCATGTTGAACTTGCACCCTTGGGGTACTCTGCCCAGTTTCTCGTTCTTCTTGTAATGGTAGTAGAGCTTGGTCGCCAATGTAGGAAACTTGTAGTCATACACCACCATGGCAAAACCTTTGGCCGAATGCTGTCGGATAAACGGCTCTATGATACTGAAAGTCTTACCCGATCCCGGTGTTCCAACTACCCATGTTCCTCGAAAGCAGTTGCTTACAGAAATCCACCCCTTACGGAATTTACCCTTATAGTAGTATCGCATGGGGATATTTACGCTGTATTCATTCTCGACTTTTTCTTCACATTGTTCAAAACTTTCATTCTCGAAGTTGAAACGGTCTTTCATCAATCCCTCCTTGATGAACTTTGAAATGTTGTCTAATGCGATATGTACCAGTACTACGCCAGCAATGGAGGCAATCATATAGAGAATGATATTCAGAGGTAAGGTATAAAGCCTTGTTTCCATCGTATGGCCGAACAGCCATACGGAGAGTACGAGCAGCAATAACCCACTCGTCAATGGATACACCACCTGCCGGCGTGCGTTGAACTCCAGATGCTTCTTGTTCCGCGTTCCGACACAAGTGATGCAGATAAGCAGTACCGTTGCGATTTTGCTGTACACAAGATTGCCGTCGTGGTAAATCATCCATTGTTTGATGCGTCCGTGAATGTCGGTCAGTATGCCGCCCCAGTGGTCGAGCATTGCAGGGTCAATGGCATATTCAAAGAACTCCAGCAGCACGGACACATATACCACTGTGCGGAATATTTTATAGAACCCTTGCAATTCCTTACTTTCTTCCATAAGTCAGTCTGTTATTAGTCCTTGTTTTCTACGATACCAATGATTACCTACTCTGATTACATCCATACCGAACCATGCACCATTCTCGTTCAGTTTTGTTTTTATCTTATCAAGTGTTACCGGACCGATACCCCAGATTTCCATGAGATATTGCTCGTTAAGATGAATCAGGTCTCCGATATATAATATTCCATGAGATTCAAGATGGCTTTTGATGGATGGGGTAATACCCAAACTGAATACCGGTTCCGAGAGATAGTGTACTTCTTCTGCCTGAATGTTATTCAGGGCTATTTCAAGCCCCACTTTGATTCTTTTGAGAGAATCAAGGCGTTCTTGCATCTTTTGGATGACAAGCTCGTCTTGCTGTATCTCATTGCGTAATTGGGTTGCTCTCTTTACAAGTTCGGCATTACTTCTTTTCAACTCTCCGTTAATATCCGCCATTGACAGATTACTTGTTTCAAGCTCGTTTCGTGTGCGGTCTAATTGCGTGACAAGTTCCTCCAGTCTGTCGGCATGACGCTTCAAGATTGAATTTTTTTCATTATCGGCAGTCATTTCGTCCAAAAGGTAGCCGAACCTTTTAATTTGAAAATTAATATCTTCTTTATCCGATGCTATGGAATCTGCGAGTTTTGCCAGTATTTGTCGGCATGAATTACCTTTCATGGACTTATACATGAGGACAATTCCCAATATCATCAATGCTATGCTGAAAAATATATCCGTATCTTTCATATCTTTCTATCTTTTATTCGTTTATGGTAATTATGGGGCGTACTCTGTGCGCCTGTACTTTAGGTGTTTCCTGCATTGCACCGCTCCCCATGGAATAGAGCCATGCCTTGGCTGTCTGTTGCTTTTCGACTTCTGTGGATGTCCAGTACCAACAGTCGTTTTCATCCAGTGGTAACGGCTCACCGCCACATTGTTCGATGACAGGGTTGATTATCTTTCGCATGGTGTAGAGCAGCCGCATCTCTGCCACGGACGGTACATAGGCACTCTGCCCGTACCGCCATAGGTCGAAAACCGCTTCTGCCATTGGCGAAGCGGTTTCTTGTGTATCATACAGTGCGAATGTATTCTCATTGCCATCATAAGCCATGATGTCAGCCGATGTGCCTTGTGCGATGCCGAGGCTGTCGGCGAATGCCTGTGGAGCAATGTCCCACAGGTAAACTGCATAACCGTCCCCCTCCGTATCTCCGCATTTTTCGGTATCGAAGACCACCGCTATCGCTTTTTTCCCCGATTGTTCATATTGTGCGTAAGGCAAGGCTGTTCCATCCTCGCAGAGGATATGTCCTGGACGAACTGCTGTATCGGGTACGTCTATATGCGTGTCACAGGCAGCGCAAAGCACGGCAGCCGTTGCCGCTGCCACCAAATGTATCTTTCGTATCATATTGCTTTCTTTTTTGTTTCCCTATTTTATAGGTAGTTTCACACCCAGCACGACACCTGCTCGCAGCACGTCCGCACCTTTTATCATCACATCGCTTTTCACTTGCCAATACAGTGTCCATCCGGCCCGTAGCACATAGTTGTGTTCGTAACCGAAGTGCAGGCCACCGAGGAACTTATTCATGTCGCTTCCGGCTGAAGCTCCGATACGCAGACTGCCATAGTGGTTGCGTCCCCGCGTCATGCACGGCTTGTAGGCCACGCCAAAACCGTAGCTGCGGTAGTTTCGCCAAAATGATTCCGGGCAGATATGCCCGCACGAAGCGCACTCTGCCCATTGTAGATAGCCGTTGACGAAGAACTCCCACATATGGCGATAGTTCATTTCGTGTTCGTAGGCGAGCGTTATATCCATGCCGTTCTTGTAGAGTAGTCCTGTGCCAAGCGAGAGGCGTCCGCTACCTTGTTGTGCATTTGCACTTGCAGCGATACACACGCAGGTAATTATCACGATGATTGTCTTTTTCATAGTCATTCCTCCTCCAATAAATCTGCATGGAACGAATCTGCCGCCAGTATATCCTCATAGTCGATGTTCAGACTGATGTTACGGCCACTAATCTGTTTCTCCGTCATTTCGATGGTCAGTAGCTTGTCATTGGGAAAGGTCATCTTTTTCACGACAATCACATTCCGATAGCCGTGTCTGAATGTCTTGCCCGATTCCAGAACCAGGGCAGGTGTCAGTTCGATAGTCTGTGCGTTGGTTGCCTTGGCGAGTTTCTTGTCTGTCAGCTTTATCCGTATCTCATCAATGTCAAAACGGATGTTCGTCTTGTTCTCGATGGAAAAGTCTATGAAGAAGTAGTCACCCACCGAGTAGATATTGTTCAGACGCATCACCATGCGGTGTGCTTTGGTAGCTACGTTGCGGATTTTTGCAGGTGAGTTCCAGATGCGCCGTGCATGATGTGTCATGTCGGCAGTGGACATTGAGACTGCCGGATTGTTGTACGCATTACGCTCTTGTAGCAATATCTCCTTATCTGTTACTGCCTCTTTCATCCTTGTGGTATAAATCAGTGCGTATTGTGTGCGGTATCGTTCCGTCACAATGGTGACGATGGCGAGTATTTCACCATCCTCGTGTCCGCTTTCCTTGGGCTTTAGGCGAATGATGTTGTCAATGGGCTGATCGCCCGCCACCTTGTCAGTGGAAATATCCACGAAACGCACCGGTTCCGATGCCGTGATGACAGTTGTTATCTGTTCGTTCACCGTCAGTTGTTCCATTTCTTCGTAGGTAGTTTGTGCGTTAGCTTTCGGTAAAATGGAAATACCTGATAGAAGCATAATGCCAAATAAATTCCTTTTCATTGAAATACAGAGTTATAATTGAAAATTCATGATTGCTTTATTCTCTTGCGAATTGATATTTGCCTTATCTGGGATGTCATCCTGCATACAACTTGGAGATTTGTCCGTAACATCTATCTGTTCGAATATGATTTGTTTCGGAAGTATTTTATGGCAGAAATAGCTGCTGTTGAACGGTACGTTTTTCCCTTTTCCGAACTGAATACGTTTATCGAACATGAGTAATTCCAGATCAGTATTCTGGAAAAGTCGGCAGGGTGCTACGTTGTTCAGCCAATAGTTGGACATCAGCAAGGCGAATGGTTTTCCGAGTTTCAGACAGCGTTCAAAGACTTCCACCTTCCGGCTGAAAGGAGGATTGGATACGAGTATATCCCATTGGGACGGTTCATAGTTGAAAAAATCCTGTCCGTTATAGATATGGGAATACACGACATGGAAACCGGCATCCTTGAATTTCTGCACAAACTCACTGCGCTTCGTATCGAAAGGACACCAGACTATCTTGCCTTCGGGTATATATTTGATAATGGGTAATACACCATATCCCGGTGTATATTTTTCATCTGTCGGATTCCCGTATAATTTTTTTAAGTAGTTTGAAGATTTCATAGGCACATGATTAAAAATATTTATATTGATTTCTTTTCCCTATTTCGCTTCATTTCTTTATCTGCCTGGCACGCGCCCAAGTACAACGTCCCGTCCGGGTCATTTGGATTTCACATTGCCAAAGAGTGCCCTTCTCCACTGTTTTGAAATTAACATTCCCGTATCTTGGTCCGTAAAAACCGGTATGTTTTTGAAAAGCGAATAAGGCAATCCTCCGTCTGTCTTCTGTTCGGAAGTTGCATATTAGGGCAAACTGCCCTCTGTGATGCCACCATTCGGTACTCACAAGTTTTCCGATAAATGTTTCGGCTTTATTTGGGGCTATATAGTCCGCATAATAAAGCCCATCCGTACCTTTGTGATATTCTGATAAATCTGTTTCCATGTCATCATCATTTTAATTCCTTTTTTCCTGTCCGTTCACTAAATACACGAAAGTTCCGTATTTCAACTTGACTTTGTTTTTCTTGATAGCTTTGCTAATGGCATTGCTTGTTTTCTGGTAGGCATTGTTCACCGCCTGCATCCCCCATTGTGCAAGGCTGTTTCCTGTTGTACTTCCCATACTCATGTTCATATTGCCCGACATTGCCCCGCTTGCTACATCCTTGCTCGTTTCCCGGAATTGGCTGTTGGGCACATACAGCCCCTCCATGCCATCTGTATCATAGAGTGAGAGACTCACTTTCACCAATTCGTCATTCACGAGGATGCTGCTGATATTACCTTTCACGCGCCCGGATGAGAATCCGCTTACCGTAGCGTACAGGTATGTTCCCCTTGCTATCACACACTCGCCAATCTCCACATCGTCAAGCAGGCGCAACCTCACGCGCGAGCCGTCCACCGCTTTGATGTTCTCGTCAATGATGGCTTGGATGAGTTTCGGTTCACGGACATTCTTCGACAGTGTGTTAAAGTAGTCCGAGGTTGTCTTCACCTTGCGTACCACCTCGCTGGGCGGTTCGTCCGCTGATGGCGTTTTCACAGCCCGGCTCTCTTCGTTGATGGTTCCGGAGGCTGCTGCTCCTTGTGGTGGAGCAATGTTGGCCGTGTCCGTTTCTGCCGGGGGTACAGTCGCGTTTTGCCCTCTCAGTCTCGCCTCTGCGAGTGCTTTTTCCAGTTCGGCAAGTGCTTCCTGTTCTCGTGTCTTGGCAGAGGCAATTTCCGCTGCCGCAGCTTTTTCCTGTTGTTCTTCCGTGAGCAGGTCGATGTCGTCCTGCGTGTATTTCGATTCATACTCTTCCTTGTTTTTATCGGGTTCTTCCCGGTCTATGTTATCTACAGCGGAGTAGTCTTGTATCTTACCCCATGATTTCGCCATATTCTCGTATTTGCTGCCTATGCCATCGTCCTTGATCTGTGCCCCCGGCAATTCGGGGTTCAGGAACTCCGTCGTCTGCAACGCCTTGTCTTGTATTTCTATCGTTTCTGTCTGAAACAGGTCGAAGATGAAATAAGACGTGCCGAGCAGGGGGAAATAAAGGATGGCGGGAAGCATATATTTCGGCTGGCGAAAATTGATTTTCTCCAATATCTTCATTATACATCTTTTAATTGAGTTGTACATATTTGCCTTCAATGGCACAATTTCTCAGTATCTCTGCGTTGTCTTCTCCGAAAGCTAATAGGATGCTACCGCGACTGGGAGAGTCACCTCGTGCTCCGCCTGGTCGGTAGAATCGGATGCGGTGGCGTAGGAATTTCATTCCCGTCGCTTTTGGAAAGATGACGTCCTGAAACATTTTGGAATCGCAACGGTTGAATAATAATGCAATGCCGTTGCCATGTTCTGCCAATTTCCGGACGAATAGCTCGATAAGAGGACGCGAATAGGGAGGATTGAGCCACACACGCCCTTCCCATATCTGGGACAACCCATCTATGTTCTGGTCATACATGACCTCGGCAGTCGGCCACAACGGATGGATGGGAGCGCAAGGGTCAAGGTCGAATTTGCCCAATGCGTCCAGTATCTCCTTTGGCGTGTACCATTCGTCTGACGAACGGACTGATTTTTCAAGCCGTGTATTCATAAGTACTCTTTTTACTATGGTTTGTCCCCTCTGTTTTTATGTTCCCTTATTTCGACTTCCTGCAACAGCTTGTGCCGTTCCCGAAGCACTGAATCCTGCTTTTCCGTCGCCGTGCGACTTACCGGACTGTGTCTGTACACAGTTACCAAGCGGTAGGCGTTCCATACGAAAGCTCCGATGACGAATGTAAAGACGATGACCAGAAACAGCGTCCGGTGTGCGTTGGCAAAGCCCTGCACCTTGGCCGCCGCTTGGTCGATGCGTGTCGCCTTGGCGAATTTATGCCCGGCCTGCACCTCTCGCTCGTAGCGTTCCTTGTACTGCGGGTCATCTTTGTCCGGCATCTTCTCGCCGAACAACATCCGTTTGAATCCTTTGATATTCATATCTTTGGTGATTTAATAGTTACTCTTTGTTTTTTGCTCGATATCTTTGTTCAGCAATGTGCGCCAGTTTACTATGAGCAGTCCATGCGGATTATTGTCCGTTCTCGGCACACGTTTAAGTTGCCCTGCCGTAACCAGTTCGCGCATCAGGATATTACTCCGGCGCTCGATTCGCTGCCGACCATAGTAGGTGAACTCCATATTCTTTTTGTCAAAGGAGATACTGTCACAGAATATCGAGAACACCGCGCTCGTACCCAATATATTGGAGTAAAATCCCTTTTCCTTGAGGGTATTGTACTGTGCCAGTCCCGTCTCATCGACCAGGTACATCGCTTTTTCCATCGTATAGCGGATGTATTTGTCGTCCGGTGCGAGAGTAAAAAAGTAATGGTGGAACATTTCTACGTGGCTCTTGGCCTCCACGTCCAGTGTTTCGTCCATCGTCGTGCGGGTTACGAGTATAGGTACATTTCCGTCCAGCACATACACCTTTTTCTGCGCGTCCGTCACCATTGTCCGGGCAGTCCAGATACTTGATACGCTGATGATGATACACCCTGCAAGAAAAGCAGTGCAGATGATGCCCACCAGTCGGATTTTATTCTCCAAATGTTTGATGACCATATACCTTTATTTTTTCTTGTTAGACAATCGTGTGTATTCGTCATGTAACATTGTCATGACTGTATCATGCAACTCCGTCAGAAATTTTTCGAACTTCCCGTCAAAAAGCTGTGTGTAATCTTCCCGCATGATTACATGCACGAATATCCACCAGACACGGCGGTTTCGATTCTTGGCATTTTTCTGCAATTTGACCAGTTGCAGACGATAGGTAAGGTAAGTCATCATAGGGACAATATATCGGTTGTCCCATGTAATGGCTTCGTCCAGTTCTTCATATTCCGGATCAATTCGGTGGTTAGGTGCATAAACGAGTTCTTCGCTTATGCGTTCATTTGCATAGTGCACGAAACGCTCGTTCCTGCACCATTTCTCAATTTTCTGTTGTACATTCATCTTTTGGATATTTAATATTAGGTTTATCATTATCTCATCATCGAGCCGATACCGCCCGTAGCCGTCATTTTGGCCTGCTGCGCCACACCTTCTCCAAAGTTCCGTGTAGAGAAGGCCGTGTCGCCTTCAGGTATCATCCATGCTGCCAAGTCCGGCACGAGGTTTAGGCATTTCAGTGCCACGATACTTGCCGCCATCAAGTAGCCGGCGGAGAAGAAGCTGTTTTGCAAGTAGGCCGCCATTGTCTGTTCGCTTGCTGTGATTGCCGTCAGGTTTTCTACCTGTATGCACAGTACAATGTCGAATAACAGTAGCACATAGAAGCCGACGAAGTAGAGCATTGCACCATAGAAATGTACTGTCAGATACCTTATAAGCCACTTCGCCCATGCACCTTCCCATTTGGGCAACAGCGAGAACGCCCATTGTATAGGTCCGAATATTGTTAACATGCCCAGTAGGATTTGCTGGCAATAGATGGTTGCCCACCATCCGATACGATACACAATCAGAGCGATAAGCATGATGATTTTGTCGATACCTACGATGACTCCTGCCGTCAGTGAGGTAAACCACAGTTCGGCTGCGTCTTTCTCCATCTTCGTCACTTCGTCCACTCCGGTTTGTTCCATGGTCGCTTCTACCAGATTCGGGTCGGAGGTACCCGTGTGAGCGACATCTGCCTGTGCTTGCAAGCTTTGGTACATCGTGTCACGTACATGGATAAGTTGCTGCACTTCCTCGAATTTGTCCGCTATTTGGGTGGCTTCTGCCTCGTACAGATCATGCGTGTACGAGCCGATGCAGTTCGGGATGTAAGACAGGAAGTCAAGGAAACACCAACTGCTCCCACTGCCAGCCATACCCGTGTCTGCTGGCGGATACCACCAACAGAGGATGATTGAAACAGCCAAAGGACGGAACAGCTTCAGCACATCCAGTGGCTCATGTTTCACCATCATCTTGTACGCCATTCCCGCTGCCATCACAATAGCGAACAGGGCAGCCAGTGCCATGCACATTTGTAGTATCCACCAGAACGGTCCCTGCGAGCCGGTAAAAGTCGCATCAGTCAGGAACTCGTTCGTTTGAAAAATCACATCGTCTATTTCTTCTTCAAGGATATTAATACCGAAATCCGAGAGTATATTTCCGTCTGCCATACGTTTTTGTTTTTTCAGTTCCCTTTGTTTACTGTTTCATCTCCGTCGCCGCTGCCACCCGTGTTATTGCCTGATTGCGGGCCGCGCACGGCAAAGCGCGATTCGTGCCATCGGTTCACCGCATCGCGGACAATACTCTCCTTATCCAGAGTACGGTCAGCGGTAGCATTCAGTAGCGTACTTGTTATCGTAGTATTCTGCCGTTTGGCAAGGTAGCCGACAAGGATTTCGTTCTGTCGAGTTATATCTTCGTATATGCGCAGATACTCTTTCTTCCGCTGTGCGTTGGGCATATAGGCATCTTTCGTTGCATCAATGGCGCACTGGTAGATATGGTAATATTCCGTCCATCTGTCTTTATCCTCCGGTGTCCCCCCGACAGGCAAGATACGGTCTATGTTTCGTTTGAGCCGTACCATCTGTCCGTTGACCTTATCGCCTTCAGCGACCCATGCGATGTCCGCTTGACGGTCAGCCACGTTCAAGGCTTCTATCTTTGCCCGGCTCACCAATGCCGAGTCGATGGCTTCAGCTTCGTCCGTTTGGTTGTATAGGTTGACGCCCGCCAGTGTGCGGAACGACAGTTTGTTCTTGACTGCTGCCGACTTTTTATACTTGTTGTGCAGTATGGAATAGTAGAGGTCGGGCGAGAGTGCTCCCGTACCGGTTTCCATTACTGTTACTTGGTTTTGTTTCGGCGAATCGTGGTTATAGGTCACGGATTGTGCCTTTGCCGCCGTGGTTGCAATTATTGTAACCGTCACGAGTAAGAGTATTCTGTCCATATTTACTTTCGGTTATTTGTTATTAATCTTTCAATACTCAATGTGCTTCAATCAGTTAATCACCAGTATTATTCCACATTTCTTTTTATATTATATTCATTTCTAATCCTTTCCTCTCCCCGCAAGAAGTGCATATCATCCTTTTCAATACAAATACATTTTCTATTCGTATGAATACAGGCGATTGCAGTGCTCATGCTTCCAGAGGCAAAATCAAGGACTGTGTCACCCTCTTTTGTGTATGTTTTTATCAGATATTTCAACAATGCGACTGGTTTTTGATTAACATGAATCGTTTTGCCCTCTGATTCCGCAGTTTTAAAATATTTCACACTTCGTGGGTATCTCGTTCCTTTGTTTTCATTTCTGAATGTAGGATTTGGTACCTTGTTTACTCCTGTCCAGTTACTTCCTCTCTTTGTACGATTCTCATAAGGCTCACCTTCCTCCATGATTGGATAATAAGGAGTTCTGCCGTTACAAAAGATACTGATTAGCTCATGCGCTTTTAGAGGTTGCTTTTTAGCAAGAAGGAAATTGCTTGCTTTTGACTTTTCCCATACCCAGTCATATTTAAATTCGGCTAAATTGCCACAGCGTAAAAGGCTGCTGAACGGTTCGCTGCCAAATAAAGCCGTAGGCGCATTATCCTTTCTCACTCTTCTAATCTCCTCCCACATTTTCGAGAATGGTATTATCTTATCCCATTGCGAGGCTGTAATTCCAAAAGGTGGGTCGCATAGAACTAAATCAATACTTGATTCTGGGAGAAGAGGCATTACTTCAAGGCAATCGGCTTTATATAGCGTAATGTCTTTTTCAAAAACGATCTTTTTCATTACATCTTTTATTAATGTCCATTTGCCTCTTGGTTATAGGCCAGATAGACTTGTTTGTACTTAAAGTTTCTTTCTCTGTTTGTACTTCTCCGAACATTCAGGACGAAACGCTTTTCCTGCGTTTTAAGATATTCCTTATCAATTTCGGTACATAGAAGTCATAATCTAACTTGTGGCATTATTTACCTCCTTCCTCTTTTACCGTCAATAATCCAGTCGTCCCGCATTGCGCCATCGTCCGAAAGCACCGTCAATAATTTCCCGTTTGGTACGTTCCCGGTAAATCTTCGATTTCCAGTAGCCGATACGTACCTGTATGTATCTCCATGTCTCGATGTATGCCCGGTTCAAGTGTTGCTCAATGCTGTCCAGCGACTTGTTCACGGACTCCAGTACCATAAGCAGGTCGCTGGTCGAGCAGGCCGCTGCGCCCGTGGCATACAGCACGAGGTCGCTCACCGACTTATAGAGGTGTTCGCCCTCGTTGGCGATGTCCCGTATTGCTTTTTCATTGATAGTCAGTATCAGTGCGTCTGACGGCCCGATGTTCCCATGTTTCAGGATTTTCTCATGGAAAGCCTCCAGCATGGTCTTATAGTCACCGATACGGTCACTTACCGAACTGTAGGTATCCTTCACGTTCAGCACCGTCCGCAGGGACTGGTACATCACGTCGATGACATCAAAGGCACGGGTATAGCGGTCAAGGTCGATATTTACTTCCTTGTATTTGCCCGTCTCCTCACGGCTGTACTCGTGCAGCAGTTGGTTGCTGTATTCCAGCGTGCTTCGGGCCAGCAACAGGCTGCGTTGTTTTTTGTGGTCATTTATGTACGCTTCCACCGACACGATATCGAATGTCCATTGGCCCTTGGCGACATCGGGTAGTAGCGCAAGCAACGTAATGGCTATCAGTATAGTGCGTTTCATGGCCGTACCTCCTTTCTGCCACTTCGGGATGTCCGTGCGTTTTCTACCCAGCGGTCATGGCACTCTTCCACGAGTGTCAGCCTACGCCCCTCGTCCGTATCGAGTTCCGGTAGCACATCCTTCAGTACGTCGATGATGTTCCGCTTGTAGTGCATCATCTTCTCCAAGGATACGAGGTCGGCGTATATTTTCGTGATACGTGAATCCACTTCTCGTGCGATTTCGAGGCGGTCACTTGACCAAAGCAGGTGGTACACGTCGCTGTTCGGTACTTCTTCCATAGGTTCTGTACGGGCATACTCGGTAGTGATTTTACAGTTGGGATATTCCCGTGCGATTTCCGATATGCGATTATTCACGATTTTAGTCTTTTCCTCGTTCGACAGGTTCGGATCGAGTGTCAGTACATCGGCAACGTGCGTGTCTGTGTATGCCGAAGTCAATTCCCAACTGATTTGGATAATGGCACGGTGAATCTTGATACCCAGAAAGTATTTCGGCTTCCGTGCGATAGAAATAGTCGCACGGAACGTAATGATACCATTGATGTTCGGCATCGTCGCCTTACGGACGAACGTATAGCCGCTCCATGTACCTCCGTCCTGCCAAGTGAGGCTATAGGCTGTCTTGCAATCCTGCATGATAGCCGGTAGGCGGTAGTAATCATCTGTCGGCACATCGTTCTCTGCTTCCGCTTCCTGCTTCGCATCTGCGTACTCCTTCTGTTTTTGTTGCCACTCGGCAAGTTCGCTTTTCAGTTCCTCGATACGTGTCCGGTTGGAGTTATATTGTTGCCGGTAAGCTGCTGCGTCTTCCACGCTCGCCTCGGCAATTTTTTTCAGAAGGTCGGCGTTTTCCTTTTCCAAGGCACTAATCTGAGATTGAAGAACGGCGACTTGATTGTCCGCTTCCCGTATCAGTGCGTCCAGTTCTGAAAGGTCCAGTTCGTTCTCCGTTACCGAGGTCTGCATGACACACTCTTTGGAGTGGGCATCCAGTGAGCCGCCACACTTGCGACACTTGTATTGTGTCGAGCCTTGCCCCAGCGTCGCCCCGTCTGAACAGGTTACACTGATGGTCACGCTTTCGCATCCCTGCAATTTTGCGGCGTCCGTCGCCTGATAATAGTTCCGTGCATCGGATGCTATGTAATAGACATAGCCTTCCTCGTTGTCATTGAACTCCGAGAGGCGGGCATTGAGCTGCGCTTTGAACGTATTCAAATCCATCGAATAGGAATTGAAGACATCCTCATAGACCACCTCCGTCCGATTCCAACTCTGTGTCACGTGTATCTCGTAGGCGTATGCCTTCTTTGTCTGCTTGTTACCCTTACTGATGATATAGGCCTGTTGTCGGGTATTGATAGTATAGGTGTAGCCATCGTTGCTATTGTTGAGCTGTTGCACTCGGCTTCTTGACCATCCGGCATACCGTTCTGAATTGGCGAGGGCCTGCTCCCGTTGCGAAGCGTTCGGATAAAATCCCGGATCACTCGTGTTAAAGCGTGTCCATGCGCCCCCGTTCAATATGCTGTTGTCGTCTGTCGGTGGGTAGTAGTCGCATAGAGAAATGCTTCCTTGATCACGCCGTGCGATATACCACCGTTGCGTGTAATAGTTCCCGACAGCATTGTCCATATAGTCGGTCATCCACGATGTGAGGTCGTAGTTGCTGAAATTGAACAATGCGGCCACGCTATCCTGACCGCCCATCATGTCGATTAGCAGACTGCCGATGTCATGTTCCGCCTGCTCGAAGAGAGTACCGTAGTGTTCATACAGGTTGCCGATTTCATTGACTTTGCCACCCAACAGGTCATGGAACGCACTACTTTGCAGTAGAGCGTCACCGAGGTTCTCCATACCTGATGTTGCCAGCCCTACGCCCATGTTATAAAGGTTGTCAATGTCGCCCTTTAAGTTCTCAATCGTGAAATTGCCCGGCACTTTGGTAAAGTTGTCCAACATCCGTTGCCAATCGGTACCGCCCAGTTCTGCGAGGTTCAGCAAGGTGGCAATGTCACGGTCAATTTCCAGAAAAGCGATGTCCGAGAACGACAGCGTGCTGTTTGTCACCACACTTTCGAACTGCATACACAGGCTCTTCGTATCGTCGCACACTTTCATCAGGTAGCTGCCCCAGTGGATTGCTGTTTGTGGTGAGCGCAGCATCAGCTTCGCCACCACCCATATTTTCGGCATGATTTTTTCTGCCACCATGTGGTAAATTCGACGATAGTAGTAATTTTCCGTGCTGCTGCACCAGATGCCAAGGTCGGACAGAGCCTTGTGTTCCAAAAATTTGGAAGAAAATATCCCTGCTGCCGCCACTTCTGCCGCTGTATAGTGTTTCAGAATATCATCCACCTGCTCGCGGTAGTAGCTTTCGGCTACTGCCTCCGTGCCGAATGCTGCGGCCATGGCCGCCACGGTACGAGCGTCATAGTTCACGCTGTAATATTGTGCGTGAACATGCTGTGTCAGGGCAGGCAATAGGATAACCCAAAAGATAAACAGCCGTTTCATCGTTTCAGACCTCTTTTATGTATTCCGGTTCCTTGTGATTGAAATACCACCGTTCAGATTCGATACAATTCTCCGTGACAAGTCGGCAGAACATATCATGTATGATGGTAGTATCCTTGATGGCCCTTTTGATCCGGGCTTCTTGGGAGCCGAACCATCTCAAAAAGAAAGGCTGGTTTAGATAAGTTTCGCGCACGGTCTGATAACGTAGCCATCCCAAGTCACTTAGTCTTTTTTCACTCATCGGACTACTGTTCAGTTCCCTGAATAGTTCTTCTCGAAACCTGTTTTCATCGAAGACAGGTTTGCTGTTACATAGCCTGTCGCACATATCGTAAAACTCCTTTTCTTTGGGGTTTTCTTCATAATACCGGTTCAAATACGCTTCCAGTTCTACATCGGACATACCCAACCGAAGGGAATACTCTGCCAACAACCGTTCGATGGCGGCTACTTTGTCCGGTGTCATGTCATCCATGCGGAGCAGGTTCTCCTTGGACAGCATACAAAACTCCCGGAGGGACAAAACAGTGAGTTCCGGATTGCTGACAGAGATTTGTTCGCGCGTCAAGCTGCTTTCAAACCCCATCATATTTATCCCGTAGCCCAGTGACAGGGTGATTAAAATCCTTTTCGTTTTCATTATGATGTTATTTTAGTGGTTAAGTTCAGTACACATCCCGCTTCATTAACTTTCTGCGCAAACGGCAATGCCTTGCCGATACCGCTGGTATTCCAGTCGCGGCAATATGCCTCGATAGCCTCTTGGTGGCTGCATTGTAACTCGCGCTTGTAAAGCTTCAGAGCCTCTTTCTCCGCTCGTTCGGTCGTGTAAGTCATGTAGCACTCGCGCGGTTCTTCCACGCCATAAACACCGCTGGTCGTGCCCCGACGGATAAACACCTCGCGGAAGAAGCTGCGTCCTTCCTTGTTTTCAAGGCGGTTAATGGTAAAAATTTTCTTACAGTCCACGTCTGTTAGGCCAAGAATCGTCTTGATGGTGTCGAAACGTTCCTTGAATTTGCTCTGGTCAAGCAGCATCACCACATCCGAGTTATTGATGATGGCCTCTTTCACGATTTCGCTGCCGATGATGTCTTGTATTTCCTGTGTCACCACGCCCACACTGGCCCAGAATTTACGCGCTGTTTTGTACATAAATTTAATGTACTCCGCCATCAGCGGGCTGGCGATGGCTTTCCATGCTTCCTCGATGACAAGGACTTTGCGGTTCTTCTTGATGCGCATTTTTTGCAAGAAAACATCCATGATAATCAGCGTGACCAAAGGAAAAAGCAGCGGGTCATCTTTTATGCTGTCGATTTCGAAGACCACGAACGTCTCGTCGAACAGCGAGCTGTCCATGTTCTCGTTCAGCGTTTTTTCGTGGTTGCCGCCCAAATAGAAGTCCTTCATCATATAGCGGTATGTCGAGAGGTCGATGCCCGTGATACGGTTCTCCTCACAGATATCCGGGATGCGCTGCACGGAATATTCATAGAAAGAGTTGAATGACAGTTCCTCCACTTTCAGTTCCTTGCGTCGGCCCTCTATCTCGTCAATGATACCCTCGATGCGGACCGCGCGTTCCCGTTCGCTTTCGTGCCGCTTCTCACTGCTGTTGCGGTCATCAATAACGAGGCTCTTACGCAAGTCCTCACGCTGTTGGGGTGTGAAGCCCTCGAAACCATTGAAGTAGGCGTCGTAATATTCCGTGATGACGTGCTCTATCAGACGGTCTTCCGTCTTTGTGACCGTTCCCTGCGTACCTTTCCAGATAAGCAAGACGAGGTTTTTCAAGAATCCCGTTTTTTCTACATTCATCTCTTCCCGATTGATGCGGAACGGATTCATCGTGATGGGCCGTTCCTCGGTATAGCTGATATACTTGCCGCCGAAATACTCGCATAGCCCCTCGTATGAGTTACCCGTATCGACCATTACCACGTCCGTCCCCTGTTCATGCAACTGGCGCACGACGGAGTTCATGTGGAAACTCTTTCCGCTGCCCGAAGGCCCCAGGCAGAAAAAATTCGAGTTGTCGGTCAGCTTGTTCTTTCCCTCTTTTCCCGTGATGTCGATAGCTACCGGAACACCTTGACGGTCAGTATAATAAATTTTTATCGGCGTTTCCTCACTATGCTGCACCCGTTCCTTGTACATCAGGCATACCGCAGCGTCGGAGAGGGTCAGAAAACGGTCATATTCCTCGTTCAGGCTGTAACAGTTGCCCGGAAATGAACTGACGAACAGTTCCAGTTGGTTGTATGCACGCTTACTGATATGTATGCCCATGCGCCCAAAAGCGTTTTCCAAGTGATTCGTGCATTTTTGAAGGTCGGTGTCGGCAGGCACGCCCACCACCATGTTGAAGTGCGTGTACACGAGCAGTTTGCTTTCACGGGCTATTACGTCCTGTACCTGCTTGATGTCCTCTACGGCCATTTGGTTACTCGGATTGGGTATGCTTGCGTGCCGGTTCTTCTTTTTGTCGAGTAATGCCAGTTCACGCTTCTGACTGGGCAGGAAAATAATTTGGTTGTACACCACCGTTTCTGCGTTCGGAATATTATCCACCACCGAGACAAGATCCACTGGCATCTCGGTATTATTCACCTCAATATTGGTATAGGGACGTATCAGCGAGGGGAGTGCGGCGCAGTCCACGTCCACGAGGCTGTACACCTTACAGCGTTTGTCACCCATAGATACCGTTTCGTCGTCAGCCTTGACATTCGTCATCGAGACCGTACGGTCTTTGAAGTTCATCGCAAAGTAACGGTCCACATATTCGCTTGCCTCGGCTTTGTTCAGGAATTTCACTTGTACACCGCTGTCGCGTAGTAGGTCTCGAACCTTATAAATCTTCACGAGGAAATCGCGCCATTTCTTGCTATCGTAAGAGAAAAGACGGCTCTTCTTGGCTTCCTGTGTGATAGTCAGATAGCAAAGGCTGTCCGTGTACGGACGCCCATTAAAATAACGGAAGTACGATGCCGAAAGAAATTCTTGATTATGCTCCGGCTCCTTCGCGAACTGTTTTCTCACGAAGATGTCCTGTTTGTGTAAGGCATATCCTTCGCCCAGTGTTTGCGCAAGGGCAGAGAATAGATGCGTGAAATCGTAATAGCTGTCAATGTCCGCCGAATACTTCTGTACCGGATTTTCGATTTTTAAGACGGCGGAATATTCACCCGTCTTGGTGTACAGCACACCCACACCATCTGTATCTTCCACAGAGAAATAGATATTCTGAAAGATGTGCTTGCGCTTGCCGCCCGTACCGAACGTATAGACTGACAAGGCCATACCCGTACATAGGGCGATGAAAAATAAAATGATATATAGGGTCATTCCGATATGCGTTCATTAAATAGGGGCAGGTCTGCCTCGGCTGGAGGCGAACCCGCCCGCGTTCAACAATCAATCAGCCACACACATTGCCGTGATGGTTTTTCTTATAGTCATACTTTGTGCGAATAGGCATACACATACACTCCACGTTTTACATTTTTGCTGTGCAGCCCTTTTCGCTGTTTGAGGATGATAAGCACGATTCCCGCAGATAAGACAGTTGCCAATACGACCAGTCCGGCCACAAAGCCCATAAGACAGTAGGCGGCGATAAAGCCCACAATGGCTCCACCAGCCACGCCTGCCGCCCAATAGATGTAGCGACCTTGTAATCCCATCAGCTCCAAAGGCCGTTGTAACCCCTTGAACAGCGGATAATCCGGATAACGTCCGTCATTAATCATTTCCCCTGACTGTTTATGCGTTAATTCCGAAGAACAGAGGTAATGCTTGGGCTGCCGCAATCAAGAAAAGGCACGCCCCAACTACCATCATAATCTTCTTCTTGACATCCTGTTCCTCGTTGTTCATGGCGATATACACCGAAATGGCTCCGATGATGGCCACGACACCAGCAATGGCATAGCAGAGTTTGACCATGACAGGAACGTATTTCACAATTTCCTCCGCTACGGTTGATAGAGCTGTCGTACCGGCCGAGTAATCGCCTGCCGTACTTTGAGCCATAGCAGGTATGCCTCCCAACAGGGCAATGATTAACATTCTTACTTTGGTGGAAACTTGCATGATAGTTTTCTTTGCCTTTCGGCACATTCTTTTAAATTTCTGAAACATATTTATTACATTTTTGTGGTACTCTTGTTTTTTGAATTTATTTTACACTTCTGTCAGCCACCTATATGCGGTAGCCGAAGAAAGCAGGGAACACGATTGAAGCTCCAATGATGAAGAGGCACGCACCGACAAGTGATACGATAGACTTCACCACGCCGTCCTCGCCTGTGTTCATTTTGATATAGATCTGGAGCGCGGCAACGACTACGAAAACCGAGGCGACAGCGTAGCAGATGTACAGCACGTACAGCATCATCGTCACCACGAAGTCGTGCATCGTTGCCAGTGCGTCTGCACCCCAACTGTAGTTTACGCTGCCACTTTTGGCGAATGCCGCATAAGGGACAAAGCACAGTGCACATAATATTTTTTTTGCTTTCGACATTTTACAATCGGTCTTTGAGAGGTTTCCATACCAGTTTCGGACGGTTGCCCGTCTTTCCTTTGGCAAGCATCGCTTTGTATAGTTCGTCTGCCGTGTATGCGTCCGACAGGTAGGTCTCGGTTTCTTCCATCTGTTCCTCCGCTTGGGCTTTCAGGCGTTTTAGCTTCTCCGCCACGGCTATCTCGCCATTATTGTCTGCGGTTTCCGTCTCCTGTGGTGCAGGCGAAGCGGTAGGGGCAATATCTGTTTCATATTTCTCATTACCCACATTGAATCCCGTATCGCTCTCCGTCACGTACACACTCTGCTCATCTTCTGGCGCACCGAGGTCAAATACCTCTTCTTCCGGCTTGCCATTTCCTTTTTTTCCATAAAGGTCCTGCACGATGATAACTGCATAATAGACGAGATAGGCAACCGTCAGGACAATGGTGAAAATAAAATATGATTTCATATATTTTTGTATAATATGATTTTTATATTTGGTTGTGTGTGCAAAATAAGAATGGATAATTTGAAAGATAAAATTATTGATTATAAAACGTATCGTTTCAATATAATATTTTTTCAAAATCCAAAAATCATATTTCAAAATCATATTCAAATATGATTTTGGATAAGAAAACAGGAAAAGTAGGGATATAAAAAAGCCCTCCGTGATGAAGGAGGGCTTAGGGAGCGGGTTGTTCATTGTTTCTTCCCACGTAAGTAGTCGTTCAGGTCTTTGTAACCGGCATAACAGTTTGATTCGTTATAGACGCATCTGCCATACATCCCGGCTATGGTTTCTACTGTCTTTTGTCCGGCAAGGTCATTGTCAAGGTAACAGTGAATATACGTGTATTTTTGCAAATACGTCAATGTCCTTTTCAGATTACTGACCGAGTTCATAACAAGGTAGTCACAGGGAGCATTAATGCAAATGGCACTATCGTCCGTCTGTTTTAGGGTTAGATAGGACAGAAAGTCCATGAATCCTTCAAATAGGCAGACACGGCTCTGTGCCTCACCACGCGATTGGGGTATCAAGGAAATGTCCTTGTTCTTGATACATCCTTTGTAATAAGGGTTTCGTACCTCGTATCCACCGGATATATTGCCAAAGGCCAGTGCAAAGTAACGTCTCTGGCGCAGTTCGTAATGGACTTCCTTGCAGAACATTCGTCCGATATCCGAATCAATCATACGTGAATGGAGATATGAGAGCAGTGCGTGGTGTCGCAGCGGCACGATAATCAAATTCTTCATGTCGGCTTCCACTGGTCGAGAGGTTGCGGGCAACGCCCGGGTTCTCGGCAGCGACACACCATTGACATACCGTTTGATGTATGCTAATGCTTCACTCACACTTTTAGTTCCGCAAAGGTACTTACCCAGTTCCACAAGGTCGCCTCCGGTGGCCTCGCCAAAATCATACCATTCATTCAGCCGGTCATTGACTTTGAACGATGGCGTCACCTCTTTCCTGAGAGGCGAAAGATACCAATATTGCTCTGATTTCATATACTGCGCACGGTGGCCGAGCTGGGCCAAAAAGTCCACGATACGCACTCGTTTTGCTTCGTCTATGGTCATATTAAATTTCTTTTCACTTGTTTGTACAAAAGCGGTTTAGTTTAGTTTGCGCCCCTATATATATAAATACTAAATTAAACTGAATTATATAGGCCCGCGCCCGCTCTCATTCTTCATCGAAAAGCATGGTTTCTGCCTGTGTCATGTCATAATAAAAAAGTTTATCTCGTTTGATAACCAGTTTTAAGGTGTCAGTCAGATATTGCAGCAGTTTGACCATTACGTTTCTCCCACGCTTAAACCCGATTGCCTCGTAAGCAGTCATCATGGCTTGCAGCATATTTTCAAACCCACGGATGGGTTTGTCTCCAAATGCAGCGGAAAGGGCTTCACGGTGCTGTTCGATGCTTAGTTCCATAAAACCCGTCCGCTGTTTCGGTTTCTGATGTGGGGCATTCTCAAACAAATGCCCTTCTGCGAGAACCGGGAGCCCGCCCTCATTGACAGTGAAAGCAAAAGGTTTAAACTCTTTCTCACGGATGTGTAACGCATGAACTTCGCTGACGTTGGGACAATCGTTGTTTTTGCTGATGACCAGTACAGTCTCCGCCTTGTTGCTCATTTCCGTACCGATATGCCCGCGCACATTGTTATCTCCTTTATTCAAATGTAGCACACAGTGGATATGCAGGTCATACTTTGATGACCATTCCATCATCTTGTTAATGACTTCCACGGACTCACCGGTACTGTTTATGTCAAGCATCAGGTCACGGATACCGTCGATGATAACAAGTCCGTATCCTTTTCTTTGACGTAAGGCGTAGTCGATGACCCCAATGCGTATTGCCGGAGAGTATTCGCGCAAGCAAATAAAGTCGAGGTTTTCACTGTCGGTTGTAGTGGGCAGTCCGGCAAGCCGCAAGATGCGTTCCAGTACATTGTGACAATGGAAGCGGCTCTGCTCCGTGTCCACGTACAGAATCTTGCGTTTACCTTCCGGGAGGTGCGCCCGGTAGTTCAGCACTTGTTTCCCTGCCAGCGATGCAGCGACAATGGCCGAAACGTTAAATGTTTTTTTTGATTTCGCCTTGCCGGTTGATGCGCTGAAGTTGCCGAGCGTAGCAATGGTCGAGTTGTCTATCCAGATAATCTGTGGCGGCGTTTCATAGGTATCCGTCGCCCGAATCTGCGAGGCGGAGAGGATATCCGATAAGAAATCCTCCTCCGGCCTCATATCCACATTATATTCAGTTCTTCTTTCGTTTTCCATGGCGTCTTTGATTAAAGAAAGGTTGTGTGGCAGCGGCCTCGTTTGCCATACGTGCTGCTTCATCTACGGTTGGTTCATAATTCTGCAAAAGCCATTCGTCCAGATCTTCTTTGGCGAAATATATCATTTTGCCACGTGGCTTGTAGTGCGGAATCTCCTTGCCTGATGTTAGCTTGTACAGCATACTCTCGGATATTCCGATATACATACAAGCCTCTTGGAAGGTAAACACCTGTTTGGTGGTATATATATTTTTTTCCAGCAATGCGATGCGTTCCAACAGACTTTCTATCGGATCTAATTTCTTTAGGATGACTTCGACGCTTGTAAGCCGTTCACTCAGCCGTTCCATGAATGTCAATCTATTATTTTGCATAAATGAGTTATTATAAATTTAGACAATGAAGTATATCCTCCGTTATGTAGCGCGCTAACGGAGGTCAAAGATAGGGCAACCCAAAAGGTCAGCGTGAGTTTGTACCGTGATAGTAACCACGTATCACGGCAACTGTCACGCTTTTACCTTTCACATACTTCGCTTATTGGCACTTCTTACCACTCTCTCAGTTCATCAATGGCTCGTCTGATACCGTAACCTGTTGATGTCATGTTGTTACGTAAGGCAGACAGAGCGGATGAAAGGCTTGAAGCTGAAACGAATCCTTTTCCATCCTTGGTTTGCAAGAACCGCCCATTACTGAGAACGGACTGCCATTTGGCTTGGATAAACGAGTGCTCAAGGAGTGTATCAAACAGGATGGCCACATGGCGGATATTGTTTACACGAATACAGAATCCTTCTTTGCAGGAAAGCAGGGCTTCCATATCTTCAACGTGTAGGGTAGAAACGCAAAACAGATGATAAGCATTGGCACAAGCTGTAATACCTATCATCTGTTTACGAGTGAGATTGCATCCAAAAGAAAGAGGATAAATTCTTGTCGGTCCATCTTTGCAGCACGTGACGGACTGTGATGGTGGCACAAACGTATCATACGTTCGTTTCAGTTCCATACACTTCTCGAACGAGAAGTCTGCTTCGGTAAAAAATGCTCGGATAAGATGGGAGCAATCGTTTAATAGCCCCTTGACGATATGAATGTTCATTTCATGGCAGTTCCGGCAGACCGCATGGTCACAGTTGATATACCGGTGGCTGTTTACGAAATCCTCCACGTAACGGTAGTACTGCTTATTGCCCGTCACGACATCACGGAGATACATTGTTTTTGCTTCAACGAGCAATGCGAATAATTCTTTCGCTACATCCTGTTCTGCAACAAAATGGTGCAGATGTTTTTTCCCTCCAAAAAGAGAGAGGGCCATTGTTAGGTCTTTTCATGATGAAATATTTTAAATTGGATTTATATGATATATTATAAGAGTGTTGCTCCCGAAAGAGAATCCTGTCGGAACAACACCCTTATAAGTGATTACATATCTGATGTTCATTGCATTGTCAATCGAATAAACCGTTGGTCAGATTTACTGCATCGTCTTTTTTCTTATTGACGATTTTGGCATACACTTGGGTCATCTTTACAGATGTATGACCGAGCAATTTAGATACAGTGTACAAATCGGCCCCCAATGTCAGCATCATTGTGGCGAACGTGTGGCGGGCGGTATGAAAGGTGAATCGCTTGGAAATTCCGGCGGCTTTGGCCCACGGTTTGATAAGTTGGTTGATACCTGAAGGCAAATCGAACACATGGTCGTCTGCTGTCTTGTCCCCACGTTCCGGCATCCACTTCAACGCTTCATTGGAGAGCGGAAGGTAAATCGGTTCTTTCGTCTTCTGCATGGCTACTGCCAAGCGGTATTGGCCGTTGTCAATAAACACATCTTTCCATTGCAATCCGATAATGTCACTGATACGTAGTCCACAGAAGCAGGAGAACAGGTAGGCACTTTTTACCCCTTCGTTCTGCATTGGTGTAGCGATTAATGATCTCACTTCTTCAATAGTCATATACGAACGCACACTTTCCGGCATCTTGGGCTTCTCCGATTTTTCCATTTCGTTGAATGGATTCTTTAAGATCCGTTTCGCACGGACAGCGGCATTTAACGCACCGTTGAAAATCTGGTAATAGGTATTACGCGTAGAAGCCGAGATGGGTTTTCCTTTGGGACGGTAGTTTGTCAGCATATAGTCGATATAGCCGTGGCAAAAAGTGAGGTCAATCTGATTTAATGTGAATCTTTCTCCTGCATACTCTTTCAAGATACCGGTAACAGATTTTATCTGGCCTATGTTTTTCTTACCACGTTTCTTCTGTTCCTCTTTATAGAGTTGCATCCAGTCCAGCAGATAAACCTTATCCTTGTGATTCATGATACCGGCTTCACCACTTGTCAACTCTATGATACGCTTCGATTTGATTGCATTTGCGGCAGCCATTGTCGTTTCGTTCTGTTGGCGGGCATTACGATCCGTTTCCGGAATAAGATACATTTTCAAATACTCGTATGTCCGCTTACCATTTCGGTATATATCCAGATACAAACTCTTGCTGCCATTGGCCAACTCCTTCGTCCGAAGACGAATCGGCTCCTTTACTTTTATTGGCTTTCTGGTCCTTGGCATATTTGTGTCCTTTTATTCGTTATTTCCTATCACAAAGGTACAAATAAAAAACGAAATCAAGAAACAAACAAGAAACAAAAATGTACCTAAAAAGAGCAAAGCAACTGAAAACGTAGAAAACAACTGAAAATAAAAACTCGTATATAAATTATTGATATATAGATGATTTATCTATATTTATTTGGAACTTGTTTTCATTTTATATATGTCTTTATGATTATTGGTAAGTAATGGGTGCTAAACAAAACAGACATGTTAACTATATGTACACAAACAGTCATCACCATGCTACATGCCATTACTTTGAATAATGACCTGCAACCTGTCAATCGCCTCCTTTCGGAAGGAGAATAAATCCTAATGTTTTATCAACAAAACACATCTATCATCATGAATATACTTAAATATATAAAGTCTATCAAACGGGGAGCTGTCTATTGCATATTATTATTTATCCCTCTTCCGTACTGCCATGCCGTACAAGGAACGATTGAGGAGGTATCCGGCAAGCCGATGACGCTTTATTTCCGTTTTAGCCAATCACTGATGGATAGCGGATACATGGATAACGGCATTCCTTACCGCTACATTCATGACCATCTGCTGCATTATCTGCGCAATGCCGCCATTTGTGTGGCATGGATAAAGCCGGACACCCTGCCAGCACTTCCCAAAACTGCCCGTATAAAATTCGACAGCCTAAAAAAAGAATCACACCGAATACCGCAATTTACAAGCGGGACAACAGAGAGAAACATCAGTCTTTCCAGATTACCGGGAAAAACGAAACGCCCACTTTTCGCACTAAAAACAAACCTGTTATTCAATATCGCCTTGATGCCAAACGTGGAAATCGAAGTACCGATAGGTAAACGCTGGTCGGTTAATGGAGAATACATGTTCCCATGGTGGTTGCTGAAGGATAATCGGTATTGTTTAGAAATCCTTTCGGGAGGACTGGAAGGTCGGTATTGGTTGGGAAATTCTCAAAACCGGGAACAGCGCGAAGTGCTGACAGGACATTTTGTCGGGCTTTATGCCGGAGGGGGCAAATATGATTTACAATGGAAAGAGAACGGCTATCAAGGCGAATTTTTCATTGCGGCGGGTATCAGCTACGGATGGGCGACACGCATTGCCCGCAACCTGCATTTGGAATTGAACATCGGGATAGGTTTGCTGCGCACAGATTACCGTCACTATCATGCTCAAAATAATTACCAAACCTTATTATGGCAGGAGAACGGAAACTACACATGGTTCGGCCCTACGAAAGCAAAAATATCATTGGTGTGGCTGCTGAACCGCAAGGTAAAGAAAGGAGATACTAAATGAGTTACAAGGAGTCAATGATAAATAACAAGCAGATTGTGCCGGCATTTGCCCAAATGCAAAAATGGATGCTCCTTTGTCTGTTGTTCTTTTGCATAGGTTGCAATCGCCGCGACCTTACCTATTATGAGACAGCAGAAATCACCCTAACCGTCGATTGGAGCCAATCCGGCCTGAATGGAATGGATGAGGCGGCACACGGTGCCACTGCCATATTCTATCCTATTGATGGCGGAAAGCCTAAAATCGTCCTAATGGGTAACTACTCACAGGAAACTGTTCGACTACAGCAAGGAGTTTACAACGTAATCCTTTTCAACCGCTCCTTTACCGATTTCAGCAATATCGCATTCCGGGGCAACGACGGATATGAAACGCTGGAAGCATATAACAAGAATATAGAAACACAGATAGACAGAAATACGGATACACGCATCATCATCGGTTCTCCCGAAAAGCTGGCAGCCGCAACGTTGACAGGCTTCGCAGTAACAGAAGATATGCTTGGTAACTATACCCAAACAACCTACGGCAAGGCGGCACACTCCGCTACGGCAGGAAATGAACGTTATGCCCTACACTTCGTACCGCAAAAACGGTCGCACGAAGTAATAGCCGTGATTCGTGTGGAAGGGTTGAACAACATCCGTTCCGCCATCTGTCGGCTGGATGGCATCTCGGAATCTATCTTTCTTGCCACAGGCAAGACGTCAGGACAGAGTATAACACAGGAGTTTCCGCTCTCCCATCCGGTGTTCGATGAAAATTCACCTTTTAATGGAACGCTGACAGCCACGTTTAACGTGTTCGGCATCGACTTCTCCGAAAATCACCGTTTGCATCTGGAAGCAAAGCTGGTAGACGGGAAAACTGTTTTCACAGGAGATTATGACAACGTGAAAGTGACGGAGAAAGACAACGGCAAGGGAGTTATCACTATCTACGTGGAAGCCACGACTGACAAAATCCCCGAAGTGAAGCCCGAAGGAGGTTCCGGCTCGGGATTTGATGTGGACGTGGACGGTTGGGGTGATGAGGTAGATACGGATATACCGATTGAATGATGAATCAGTGACAAACAATTAGAAAGAGACAAGAGATTTAAAATAAAACTAATTTAAAAATTTAAGAAAATGAAAACCATCAATGTGATGACAGTATCGCTTGCAGCCTTGCTGATAGCAGGCTGCTCGCAGAATGAAGTGACAGAAGTCAACCCGGACGCACACCCACAGATGGCGTTCGGAGTGTACACAGGAACCTCTACCCGCGGAATAGACACGGACAATAACAGTATCAAAGAAGACCCGGAGGCAAGCGACAAATATGGCGGTTTCGGTATCATGGGGTATTTTACAGGTAGCAAAACGTGGGAAGAAGCCAAGTCTTCGACCGCCCCCGGCTTTATGCACAACCAAATGGTGAAATGGGACAAGACATTGAACAGTAATGCAGGCGGATGGACCTACACTCCAATCAAGTATTGGCCAAACAACCCAAATGACAAAATTTCTTTCTTCGCCTACGCTCCGTATGAAAGTGATTGGGAAAAGGGAACAAAAACAGGTGTGACAGTCTGTGATGCCACAACGGTGGGGATTCCCTATATCAACTTTAAGCTCAAAGAAGAAAAGGATCTGCGCGAAATGGTTGATCTCGTAGTTGCCGATAAGACCGATCAGAAATATGATGCCAATACCGGTGGCAAAATAAGTTTCAACTTCAATCACACACTCTCCCGTGTCTCTTTTAAGGCAAAACTGGGAGACGGAGAATTCAGCGGTATGGACGGCGATGAAAATTTTGTCTATATCACAGAGATGTGGATTGTGGGAAGCAATCATGGTACATCGGCTAAAGACGGTAATATGTCTCTGATCAACTCTTCAGCCCCCAGTAATGAAAATTCCAAGTTCTATACCACCGCCACATGGAAAGACTTGCATTGGGATTACGCTGAAGCTGTTATTCCCGAGAAAGATTTCAGCTTGAAGTCCATACTGAATACAGACAGTGGTATTACGGAATCAAACCCGACAGCAGGGCACAGCAGCACCATATCAGGTGTAAAAATAACCAAAGACTCGCAAACCACCCCTGTTTCCCTGTTCCCTGACAAGCAATACCTTTACCTGATTCCCGTAGGCGATACAAATGTTGATGCAACCAAAGGAACCGGTTGTGGAAAGGAAGAAATCCAGATTGGTTTCCATTACGACATTGTGACCAAAGACGAGACGAATGATAAACAATACATTGCCAGCCATGCTGAATCCGTTATCAAGCTTCCCGCAGGGCACTTGAAACGGCAAAAAACATATCAATACACACTCACCATCAACCTGCATACCATTGTCATTGATGAGGTTACAGTAAACAACTGGGGTACTGAAACAACAGAATCTCCAGTGGAATAACCCCTCCGGCTTCTTAGGAAGATACGGATATAACCCAACAGACCGGACGGGGTTGAATGTCCCTTTCCGGCCACCCAGATAAAGAAGACGTACAACGAAATAGAAAAAAGAAGCATGAATGGAAAAACAGGAAGCATAAGTACAAAGCGGTTGTATGGCATCCTCCTTGCATTGCCCTTGTTGGTAGGAGCTTGCAATGGGGAAGAAAACACATACGAACTTCCACAAGGGAATACCCCTATAGGCTTTTCAGGAGATGTTCCGGAAACAAGGGCTACAAAGGAATATACTGCCACAGACAACCTTGAGAATATCGGTGTTTTTGCATATTTCACACATGGGAATTTCAATGAAAGCACCGCGACACCGAATTTCATGTATAACCAGCTTGTTGCAAAGCAACCGGACGGCAAATGGACTTATAGTCCGGTCAAATTCTGGCCGGACAATTCAACAACAGACAAAATCAGTTTCTTTGCTTACGCCCCCTATGTGAAGGAGGCAGAAAGCTGCAATCCCTCTTTTCAGGATAAAGAAACGACAAGCGGTTTTCCGGTGCTGAGTTATACTGTGCCCACAGCCGAAAACCAACAGATAGATTTTCTTGCCTCAACTCCGGTAATGAACCAAAACAATGGAAATGTAAGTTTCAAACTGCGCCATACACTGACCAAGGTCAATATCTACGTAAAAAGTAATGATAATACGGATGGAAAGTCTGTGACTTCTTTCTCTCTTACAGGAATAAAAAGCGGAATACTAACCTACCATGCTCCTGCAACCGATAGCGACAAAGGGTGGAAGTGGACATATCCATCTTCTGGCGAGAAGGAAGTCTTTACCGCAAGCAAAACAAATTTCTCTGTACCGAATACTATTGCGGAAGGAAAGAGATTGCTTGCCACTTTTTTTCTGCTTCCCGATGGAAAAGAGAGCAAGTTCAGCATTACTTATCAGTATACTACAAAAGACAGCAACAATGCTCTTATCACTCAATCCATTAGCATAAAAGACCAGTCTTTACCTTTGACCGATAATTGGACCTCTGGTGCTACTGTGGGTTATGCCATTGGCATTGCCAAAAAGGCAATTACCGTAATGCCGGATAATAGTCCTTCACCATGGGAAGGAGCCACCGAAGATGAAACGGTAAACGGAACGGAAGATACGACAGAGGGCTGACGGATCTGAGCGGTAAGCATAAACTTCACAAAGAAATATCAACTGATTTGAAACAATAATAATTATTAAAAGAGGTATGAAATCTTTCATCAGCATCATTTTTTTGAGCATACTTTTGATTTGTAGCGCATGCACTGACGAAAATAAAACAAACAATGGGGGAATAACGGGCTGCTATGATGGTGTACCCCTCACCGTCCGGGCTATAGCAACTGATTTTGAAAATCCTTCCGGCTCCGGGCAACCTTCTACACGTGTAGCCGTAAAAGACGGACATCTTAAAACGGAGTTCATCGACGGTGATTCAATCGGCATTTTCGCCGTGAAAGACGGCGAAATAATAGATAATGTAGATAATACCCCTTTGATTTTCGATACATCAAGCGGAAGTTGGAGCCCGGTTAAGGACGGTAAGACGCTTTATTGGTATGATGGCGTGAGCTACGTTGCATACTATCCATACAAAGAAAATATCACGATAAATACCAATGCCTTAAAAAACATAAATGAGGTTATTGCTTCGCTGACAGAGAATGAAAAACTGCAACCGGCAAAAGACCAGTCCACAGCAGAAAAACATACTGCCAGCGACCTGATGATTGCTATCGGCGTGCTTGATATCAGCAATTCTTCGAAGATAATCCTAAGTTTGCAGTTTCAACATCAGTTTACATTGCTGGTATTGCAGCCACAAGCATACGTAGGTTGTTTCCCACCCAAAGATGCGAGTTTTGTTTACCACAAAGAATCGAGAATTTTAGGTACCGACTCAGCGACTACAAATGTGGCTCTAAACGGTATTACTGCTTACCGGATAGACTCTATGAAATACTGTGCCATTGTTACGCCACAACAAGATGCAAAGATTACCGGAAACTATACGACCACTAATGGCAGAGATAATAAGGAAGCAAAGATAAACTATTCCGGCAGTACTACCACTTTTGCTTCCGGAAAGTGCTATACGCTGAAAGTAATCAGTCCTGTACCCGGCAAAGGCAGTACGGAAAGAGGGCTTTATCCCGGAGATTTTATCTTTCAGAATGATAATGAGAAACGGATAGAGGTACATCCCGGAGATGGGCTGTTGGAAGAAAATGGGAAAATCTTTGATTATGAAAATGCTATCGGAATGGTAATCACTTGCAATCCTGACAAGATGACGGACAAAGGGTGCAGTGATAATGGATGGACACATGCCTATGTAATGAAATTGGATAGTATCGGATTGGGAAGATGGGGACAACCAGGTATAGATGAGGAAATTAAGAATGTACCGAAAACCACCCAAATCAAAGAGTATATGGATGGTTATTCTGATACAAAAACAATAATTGAAGCGTATGGAAACGGTAGCAATTTCAAAAGTATATACACTGCTTTTTATATCATCCAGCAACTTCAGGAGAAAGAGCAGGATAAGATACCTCAAAAAGATGGTCTGCCAATTCGTAGTCCGTGGTTTCTTCCGAGTATTGGTCAGTTGATAGACTTGCTGGTAAATATATGCGACTATGACCCGACAGCGTATGGCTGGGATAATTATTATGACGGCTACGGGCAGATAACGCTGGATGCATATAATGCCCAGTTGGCTAAGGTGGATAAGAAGTCAAATCATCTACACGAATCTCGGCGAATTTTGACAAGTAGTACTGAATATAGTAATAATGCCAATTGGATTCTTATTTGGGGATTTTTAAAAGAAGAGGGGGAAGTGCCATGGGATAGAATTGGTATAAAATTCTTTAATAAAGATGCCTACGCCAACTATTTGATCTATCCCTTTTTCGCTTTTTAGCAACGCTTAAAAAAGAAGTTGGTACATAAATGATAATTTATAAGCTTACTCACCGCACTTACTTATGTACCAACTTATTTTTTAAGCGTTACTTAGGTAGAAAGTTTTGTTAGAAAATACAGTTTTGGACAAATACAAAAAAGACCGTTCTCATTGAGACGGTCTTTCAATTCTTTCAGTAAGCGTGCTTATTATTTAGCAGCTTCCAAAGATGCTTTACGGAATGCTTTCATTGATTTTTCGATTTCCAAAGAAGCCTTACGTGCACGAGTACCGGCAGCTTTGTTACCATTTTCAATCTGAGCTTTTGCATCTTTCTCGAATGCTGCATACAATTCAGCAACTTTTTCAACTAATTCTTTCATAATCCTTTTCTTATTAATATTACTTCGTTAATAATGTCTGGCAAAAATACACTCTTTCTTGAAATAAATGCAGAAAAACAATATTTTTTTTGAAATAATCCGCAAAAATTATACAAAAAGGCGTCCTCTGGCGTTTTTTACCTACTTTTGCAGGCATGAAACCCCTTACAGATACGGAATACATACACATGCTCATAGCTGAAGGTGAACACCAAAGGCAGGATTTTAAGTTTGAAATTTCCGATGCCCGTAAGATCGCAAAAACGCTCTCCGCCTTTGCCAATACGGACGGCGGGCGATTGCTGATCGGGGTAAAAGATAACGGAAAGATCGCCGGAGTTCGCTCTGACGAGGAACAATATATGATAGAGGCGGCAGCGCAAATGTACTGTCAGCCGGAAGTGGATTATAACATGCAGACCTTTCAGGCGGAAGGGCGCAGCGTGCTGGTAGTGCAGATTGAAGAAAGTCTGCAAAAACCTGTATATGCCAAGGATGAAACAGGAAAACCATTGGCATATCTGCGCATCAAAGATGAGAATATACTTGCCACACCGGTACATCTGCGTGTATGGCAGCAAAGTGGCAGTCCACGGGGAGAACTGATAACTTATACTGAGCGCGAACAGTTGTTGCTTGACTTGTTGGAAGAAAATGATAGTCTATCGCTGAACAGGTATTGTAGGCTGGCACACCTTTCCCGACGTGCAGCGGAACATTTACTTGCCAAGTTCATCCGGTTTGATATTGTAGAACCGGTATTTGAAGGTCATAAGTTTCACTTCAGGTTAAAGTAAATGGTCATTCTTCAATCCAGACTTTTACTTTTTGGGTATGAGGAAAAAGTTGTTTACAGAAAAACAAAAGCCAAAAACAGTTGTTATTTTAGGGTACCTCAGTATGATACTTAGGGTATCTCAGTATGATACTTAGGGTATCTCAGTATGATACTTAGGGTACCTCAGTTGCAGTCTTAGAACACCCCAACACAACACAATAATATTCAATCAGTTACAAAATATATCTTTTGCGACCTTTATAATCAATAAATTCAGACAGAAGAACCGACAGTTTATCATTAAACAAATAAATATTAAACAATATAGCATGAATATAATCAATTCAATCAACGATATTCTCTGGACCTATATCCTTATCGCTCTGCTTTTGGGGTGTGCCTTTTGGTTCACCCTGAAAACCCGCTTCGTACAGTTCCGCATGATAGGTGAAATGGTACGTTTACTGGGTGATTCGGCAATTACGAACGGAAAGCCGGGTGAAAAGCATATCTCTTCATTTCAGGCATTTGCCATCTCCATTGCCAGCCGCGTAGGTACGGGCAATCTGGCGGGTGTGGCCACCGCCATCGCTGTAGGCGGACCGGGAGCTGTGTTCTGGATGTGGGTCATCGCCCTGTTTGGTGCTGCCAGTTCATTCGTAGAGTCCACACTGGCACAATTATATAAGGTGAGAGGCAAAGACTCTTTCATTGGCGGTCCCGCCTATTATATGCGGAAAGGATTGAAAAAACCGTGGATGGGTACTGTGTTTGCCGTACTCATTACGATAACTTTCGGCTTCGCTTTCAACTCCGTGCAAAGCAATACACTGTGTGCAGCTTTTGAACATGCGTTCGGTTTCGATCACGCCATTGTAGGAGGGCTTATTACCATAGCTACGCTGCTTATTATCTTTGGTGGTGTACAGCGCATTGCTAAAGTGAGCAGTATCATTGTCCCCATCATGGCATTGGGATATATTGCTTTGGCACTGATTATTGTAGCTATTAATATCACTGAACTTCCTGCCGTTATCAAACTCATCGTCAGTCATGCCTTCGGCTGGCAACAGGCATTGGGTGGCGGCGTAGGCATTGCATTGATGCAGGGAATCAAGCGGGGGCTGTTCAGCAATGAAGCCGGTATGGGTTCCGCTCCCAATGTGGCAGCCACCGCACACGTCACACATCCCGTAAAGCAGGGGCTGATACAGACGTTGGGCGTCTTCACCGATACATTGATTATATGTACCTGCACCGCGTTCATTATACTTTTCAGCGGTGCGCCACTGGACGGCTCTACCAACGGGGTACAACTTACGCAACAAGCATTGACGAACGAGATTGGTTCAGCAGGAAGCATTTTTGTTGCTATTGCTTTGTTCTTCTTCGCCTTCAGCAGCATTCTGGGTAATTATTATTATGGAGAAGCCAATGTACGTTATCTTACCCGTAAGAAATGGATATTGAACATTTACCGTATCCTAGTAGGTGGTATGGTGCTGTTTGGTGCACTCGCTGCACTGGATGTGGCCTGGAGTCTGGCAGATGTCACCATGGGATTGATGGCGCTCTGCAACCTGATTGCCATCAGTCTGCTCGGTAAATACGCTTTCAAACTACTGGAAGACTACCGTGCACAGAAACAAGCGGGTATCAAAGACCCTGTTTTCACAAAAGACCACCTCAAAGAGATAGAAAATGATGTGGAGTGCTGGTAGGAAATTTATGATTTATACGAATCAGTAGTTGAAACAGATTCATAACGGCACAATAATGAGCTAAATGATAATTTATCGGGCTGAATTTTAAGCCTGAAAGGCTTGCATTATATAGCGTAGGGCATCGCCCTACGTAATATACATCCCCATTTTTGAGCCCTGAAAGGGCGAGATAAAGCGTGTATGCTTGATTGCGCCCTTTCAGGGCTTAAATAGAGATATACATAATCACGTAGGGCGTTGCCCTACGCTATGTAATCTCAGGCTTTCAGCCTTATAAAATCCGCGTTCGTCCGCCTTGTCCGCGTATCAATTTAGCTCATAACCATATAAGAAGGAGTTAATTTCAACTCCTGATTCACATGATTTATACAATTGTTGGTGTAAATCAACTTATTTCGTACTTTTGCAACCGCAATTGCCCCGGCAATTATAAATCATAAATCATAAAACATAAATCAGATGGGTATATTTGCCAAACTATTTAAAAAGAATTCCGAGGGTACTTCCTCCAAAAACGTGGAAGATTTCGTGTCACTGACACGCGTTTATTTCCAGTCCGTGATTGCCGCTAATCTGGGCATTACGAACATTCGTTTCGTACCGGATGTAGCCAACTTCAAACGCCTGTTCAAAATACCGACTCAAGGCGGACGATTGGGACAAGCCGAAAAGACAGCTTCACGCAAAATGCTGATGCAGGACTATGGGCTGAGTGAAAACTTCTTCAAGGAAATCGATACTTCCGTAAAGAAACATTGCCGCACGCAGAATGATGTGCAGGCATACTTGTTTATGTATCAAGGCTTCTCACAAGACCTGATGATGTTGATGGGCAACTTGATGCAATGGAAGTTCCGCGTGCCCTCTGTTTTTAAAGGTGCACTGCGCAGTATGACCGAAAAGACCGTGCATGACGTCTGCACCAAAACCGTATGGAAAAAGGACGATGTACATAAGACGGCTATGGCGGTCCGCCAATATAAAGAGCGTCTGGGATACTCCGAGCAGTGGATGACAGAATACGTGTACAACGTTGTGCTACTGGCTAAAAAAGAACCGAAAAGCAAAGCCACAGAAGAGAAATAAGCCTGAAATATCTATCAGGTAAAAACTGTTATCAAAAGAAAAAGTTTTCTAAAGAAATAATCAATAGAAAGGGCGAGAAATGATTTCCTCGCCTTTTTTTGTTATTTTTATGCAACTTTTTAGCAGGCTTTGCCCGCTAAGCTACAGGCTACAAGCTACCAGTGACAAGCTGCTGCGCTGTGTAAACTCTAAAACTCTGATCAACAGAACTTTTAAGCTATCGAACTTCCGTACTATCGGAGCAAGCCATCAGGCTCTTCAGTCTATCAGGGCATCCCCCAAAAAGGCACGCGTCCCCTGTAGCTTCTAATTCGTTACTTGTAACTTGCAGCTTGTAACTCGTAGCTATTTCAGTATTAATCATTAAAAAACAACTGCTTATGAAACAAAAGAAAATGCTTGCACTCACTTTATCCCAGTTGAAGCAACTTTATCGAAATGAACTTCCCGAAATTGTACGCATCGCCGAACAGAGCGACGGTACGGAAAGCTTCAAGCAAGGCATTTCGGAATTCATTACTAGTCAGGCCGATACGGAAAGTGAAGTCGTCAGGCAAATTCGACTTCTGATTGAATATGACGGACAGGAAGTCCATGAACTTTCTACCGATGAACAAATAACTGTTTCTACCCTGTCACTTCTATACTCGTTTCTTACCGGGAACCTGGAAGAAGATGTGGAAACAGATGTGTTCCTGGATATTTTCCAGCAATTCAAACGCTTACAGCATCTTGCCACCCCACTCCCGGCCCCCCAACGCGTCAAAGCGTGGACCGAGCGTTGGCCCAGCGGACTGGATGAAGACGTGCAGCTGATCCGCGCCAAAAACAAAGAGCGCATTCTGCATGCATTGATACAAAAGATAGAGCACCGTACCTCCGTTTCCCGCTTCCATTTTGAAGAGGGCATCAGCTACGAAGAGAAATACCGCCTCGTCAGCGAATGGTGGAACGACTTCCGTTTCCATCTGGCCATGGCAGCTAAGACTCCCACGGAACTAAACCGTTTCCTGGGCAATTCACTCTCTGCCGAAACCATGTATCTATTGTCTCGTGCCCGGAAGAAAGGAATGCCTTTCTTCGTTACACCTTACTACCTCCACTTGTTAAATCCCGGCAGCACAGGATACAACGATGAGTCTCTGCGCAGCTACATCCTCTACTCCCCGCAACTGGTGGAAACTTACGGGCAAATCCGCGCCTGGGAACGTGAAGACGTAGTAGAAGCCGGAAAACCCAATGCGGCCGGCTGGCTCCTGCCCGACGGACACAATATCCACCGTCGTTATCCGGAAGTAGCCATCCTCATTCCCGACACCATGGGACGCGCTTGTGGCGGACTTTGTGCTTCCTGCCAGCGCATGTATGACTTCCAGAGCAAACGACTCAATTTCGAGTTTGACTCCCTGCGTCCTAAAGAAACATGGGAAAAGAAATTACGCCGTCTGATGACTTACTTCGAGGAAGATACCCAATTGCGTGACATCCTCATCACAGGTGGAGATGCCCTCATGAGTCAGAACAAGACACTGAACACAATTCTGGAAGCCGTTTACCGCATGGCTACCCGCAAACGGAAAGCCAATCAGGAACGTCCGGAAGGAGAAAAGTATGCCGAATTACAGCGCATCCGTCTCGGATCACGTTTGCCTGCTTATCTGCCAATGCGTATCAACAATGAATTGGTAGAAATTCTGCGGACTTTCAAGGAGAAAGCATCCGTCATCGGTATCCGCCAGTTCATTATTCAAACGCACTTCCAAACACCACTGGAGGTTACTCCCGAGGCAAAGGAAGGTATTCGCAAATTATTATCGGCAGGCTGGCTGATTACCAACCAACTTGTGTATAACGTAGCTGCCTCACGTCGGGGACATACCACCCGCCTACGCCAGGTACTTAATGAACTGGGAGTTGTCTGTTACTATACATTCTCCGTAAAAGGTTTCGAAGAAAACAATGCTGTCTTTACGCCAAACAGCCGTTCCATGCAGGAACAGCAAGAAGAAAAGCGTTTCGGCAAACTGAATAAAGAAGATGCCTTCAACCTGTCCGCTTCACTCGAAACCGCACTTGATCCTGCGTCCTGCATCCGCCAATTCCTGAAAATACACCATCTTCCGTTCCTTGCTACGGACCGCAGCGTATTGAACCTGCCCGCCATCGGCAAGAGCATGACGTTCAATCTGGTGGGAATGACCGAAGACGGAAAGCGCATCCTTCGTTTCGACCACGACGGAACACGCCGCCACAGCCCGATTATCAATCAGCTAGGACAGGTCTATATTGTAGAGAATAAGTCCATAGCCGCCTACCTGCGACAACTGCGCGCCATGGGAGAAGATGTGGAAGACTATGCAAGTATCTGGAATTATACGGAAGGCAAAACCGAATCACGGTTCAGCCTGTACGAATATCCGGACTTCCCTTTCCGCATCACAGAAAAAATGAGTAATCTGGAAATAGCAGAGTAACTTCCGGAAATAATCTATACTTTTGCATAAGAAAATCACAGAGTCGTCTGAGAAGTCTGAATCATATTCCGGGCTTTTCAGACATTTTTTATCCTAAAAATAGTAAGTATGGAAATCGAACGGCACCCTTTAGAACCCTTTCTTCCCGCTAACGCCCGTTTGCTGATGCTGGGAAGCTTTCCACCTCAAAAGAAAAGGTGGTCGATGGAGTTTTATTATCCGAACTGGAACAATGATATGTGGCGGATTGTAGGACTCCTGTTCTTCAATGATAAGAACCATTTTCTGAACGAAGCGGCAAAAGCTTTCGACAAAGATCGCATTATCCCTTTCCTGCAAGAAAAAGGCATTGCCCTATTTGACACAGCTACCGCCATACGACGGTTGCAAGACAATGCATCCGACAAATTTCTGGAAGTTGTAGAACCTACGGATATCGAGGGGATGCTCCGCCGCTTACCGGAATGTAAAGCTATAGTTACTACAGGTGAGAAAGCAACAGAAACTTTATGCGAACAGTTCTCTCTTAAAAAGCCGAAAGTGGGAGATTTTACAGAGTTTATTTTCGATGGCAGACCTATGCGACTCTATCGGATGCCCTCTTCTTCGCGTGCTTATCCGCTTGCCTTGGAAAAAAAAGCAGCGGCCTACCGCATTATGTATCAGGACTTACAGATGTTATAAGACGAGAGAGCGTTAAAATAATCGCTCATCCCTCTTGCATATTTGAAAGTTTACATTACCTTTGCAGCCGCAAACACGGGAGTAGCTCAGTTGGTAGAGCACTGGTCTCCAAAACCAGGTGTCGGGAGTTCGAGCCTCTCCTCCCGTGCAAGATGAAAATAGCTGCAAGTAAAAACTTGCAGCTATTTTTGTTTACTCCCCCGTCATAAACGAGTATTCAAAGCCTGTCATTTCAAATCTACAGTCTGAGTAAAGCTCTGACCGAAACGATTCGTTGCTACAATCTTCACTGATTTAGCCTTATCCGTAGGACGTACCCGGAATAAGTGCGATGTATGATACCCTGTAGCCTTTCCTTCCTTCATTGTAATATAATCCTGATCCTCATCGTCAAAAGTCTCCATTACGCCCGGTTTCTCAACACCGTCTTCATAGTAGGATAACTTCCATGCCGGATCATAATCCCAGACATTAACCACCAGATACTTAGGCTGGCTCTGAAACTCACCCGGCTTATACACACGAAACTGATAATCGAATGGACGACCGGTAGCCTTATACTGCCAGGAAATGTCATCACCAGTCATATTTACCACCAGATAACCATTGGGAGCACCACAACGATTTACCTGTCCTGCCCACCAGGCACCACAAGCTGCACCAATATTATGCTCATAAATAACGGGAGTCACAATGCGGTTTTCATAGAAATGAGTATGACCGACAAAGATATGCGTATTATAATCTTTTAGTATCTCAAAAAGTTGTTCGGCATTACGAGCATTGGCTCCTCCTCTACCCGTACTGTTAGCCGTAGGAGCATGAAGATTCAATAGTACGGTAGTACTCGGCTTCACATAGCTCAGATCCTTTTTCAACCATTCCAATTGTTCAGGGGTAAACTGCTCCGTATATTTCTTCTTACCTTTATAGTCTATGTCCTTCATCGAAATGATATGTACTTTCCCTACATTAAAAGAATAATCCGTCGGTCCAAAATGGTCACCGAACACCAATTCTCCGTATTCCTCCTTATTCGTAGCAAGGTTCAATGCCGCATATTGCTGATCAAAGTCGTGATTACCAATCACATGATACATAGTTAAGTCCAAACCAGAGATAACCTTCTTATACGAATCATATAAAGGCATAACATCCCAGACGATATCTCCCAGAACCATTCCATAAACTTCCTGCGAAGACAAATGCTTCAATGTTTCCTTCAAATCAACCACAGTTTCCGAAGCAAAGCGATCCAACTGTTCCTCATTTCTTGCCTGCGGATCAGAGATAGCTATAAAGGTAAAATCCTGAACCGGCTGTTCCCTCTTCACCAAGCTGAAATCACAACGATTCTTTTTCTTTTTTGCATCAATCCGGGCATAATAGCCAACAGGTAATGCGTTCTCTACATTAGTTTTGTAGTCTGCCGGAACAGAAAGATAAACGAATTTAGACTGTGCGGGATCAGATACCAACTGATAACGCCCTTTATCATCAGTCTGCGTAAAATTAACGCCATCTGTCACAACAACACCTGCGACAGGTTGTTTCTGCGTATCTGTCACCACACCGCTTACGGCAATCTCTTTTTTAACGGGTTGATCTGCTGCATACCCTCCTGCTGCAAACAAATTCAGCAAAAGCAGCAAGGATAAAGAATGAATTGATTTCATGTTTCTTCTCTTTTTAGAATTTTAATTTCACGGCAAAGTAAGCCCTAAAAAGCAAAAGAAAGATGTCATTCACGTTACATTCCTATAACACTGCCCGATTCATTAACGAATGTCAATCAGTTTATGTGTTTGCAGGCTTAACCGCCATTTAGGATGTTGCATGACGCAAGCCACTGTTTCCGCAGTATTGCTACATGAACAGGGTTGCAGAAAGAAATATTCAGCAGGAAGTAACTCGTAAACACCAATGTCCTGACCTTCGTAAACGACCTTCACCTCATCCATACGGGTAATCCCCAACTTCACCCCTTGTTTGGGAGAACAAGTCACCCAATCAATATTTTGGGGCAATGGGTTCGTTCCATTCGTTTCGATACAGACATACTTTCCCGCCTGGTGCAAACGGTCGATAAAAGCCTCATCAATCCAGAGAGAAGGCTCACCACCCGTCAGGATAACCGTAACAGCCGGATATTTCCGTACTTCGGCAATAATCTCATCATCAGACATCAGCACACCTTCTTCATGCCGTGTATCGCAAAAAGAGCATTTCAGATTGCAACCGGAAAAGCGGATAAAGACAGCAGGCGTACCGGTGTGATAGCCTTCACCCTGCAAGCTATAAAAAATCTCATTAATCTTTCTCATACAAAATATTCGTACCGACTCTCAGTAGGGTCATTCTTCCTCATAAGTGGCTACATTGGATTCAGATTCCTGCACCTCGACTTTAAAGCAAGTAGGTATCTGCTCACAGATCCAGCGGGCTATATTCTCTGCGGTAGGATTGAATGGAAGAACTTCATTCAAATTACGGTGGTCGAGCTTTCCTTTCACCGTTTCTTTGATATGACTGAAATCGACTACCATTCCATCGGCATTGAGTTCCCGGGAACGGCAGTAGACTGTGATAATCCAATTGTGACCATGCAGATCCTCACATTTGCTGCGATAGGAAAGTTTCAGGCTATGAGCAGCTGATATTTCCATGCGTTTGATAACTGTATACATATTCTTGTTAATACGCTAATTAAGAAAATACTTTGTCTATTGTCGCACCTAATGTCACCTCGGCACGGCACAAAAGTACAAAAATTCTAAGGATTACAGTTTAAATCTTCTGCTTTTATTCGTAAACACAAAGTGAATTGGCAACCTTACGCTCCCCTTTATTATCATAAAGTTTATTGTCAGTAAGCTTGTTTACAATTCCATTATCCGGTGCAGAAGTGCTCCAAAGTGTAGCAGAGCCGCCACCATCCAGGTTCAAAGCTTTCTTTGCACCCAATACACGGAGAAGGTGTGTCAATTCAGGAATATTGATACCTTCCGCCTTACCTTCGAAACGGCCCGCAACCGCAATCAGAAACACCGTTCCGTCCTTCATCAGAGCCACGGCACTCCGTGGATGTTTAGTTTGAACGAATGACCGGTTACAAGCAGACAAATCACAAGCTTTTCCATCCAGCAGCATCAACGGACCGGAAACGAGAATACTTCCTTCTTTCTGTTCGCAAATTTTCTCATCCTGTTTCTTCCAGGATATGATGTCCAGTTTCCCTTTATCAATTTTCACGGCACCATTAGATACAGAACTGAGCATACCGGTTGCAGTAGTATCTACCACCACACCGTCTTTCCTCAAATAGCAGATAGAAGTTCCTTGCTTGATATTGAAATAAGAACCGTTAATAGCTGCCACTGCACCGGAACGACGGGCAGCACTACTGGTTTCTTCTTTAGGAGAATGAATTAAAATGTCAAACCGATGTTGTTCCGGTTTGATTTCAAGAATAGCAACATGCTGTGGAACACCATACAAAGAAACGAACTCCGCTTCGCGACAAAGTACACCTTTTCCCATAGAAATTACATTCCAGTGAGCAGTAACAAGTTCTAAAGAGTCTGCGGTAGTCTGTGCCAACACCGCAAATACATTACACAGTATCAGCAATAGCGTGAAGATGGGCTTTCTCAAATCCATGTTTTGACTTTATAAAAAATTCTTCGCAAACATAAGCATTTAAAGCGAATGTCAGATAACAAAGCAAACAGAACTTTCTCCGTAAACAAAAAAAGAGTACTTTTGCAACATGAAAACCCTTTATATAGCACTTGGTACGCTCTCTTTAGCACTTGGCATCTTCGGCATTTTTCTGCCGTTGCTACCCACTACTCCATTTCTGCTACTCACGGCTGCACTCTACTGCAAAAGCTCACCTCGCCTATATAACTGGCTATTGAATCATAAGCATCTCGGCCCTTATATCCGTAACTTTCGTGAAAACAAAGCTATACCCTTGCGCGCAAAGATAGCTTCCATCTCGCTGATGTGGATCACCATGCTGTACTGCGTGTTTTTTATCGTTCCATATATATGGGTAAAAGTAGTACTCCTGATTATTGCAGCAGGAGTAACCTATCATATTCTTTCATTTAAGACGCTGAAGTAGATGCTTATTTAACCGCTCCACCTATCTGCTCAAAAAAGTCCCCCAACCCCTTACGTGCATCAGCCAGTTTATCCTCCCAATGCTTCACGGAGTTTTGTCCTATGATATCCGTCACATACTTCACAGCTATAAAAGGCACGTTCTTGGCACGGCAAACGAATGCTTGCGCAAAAGCTTCCATATCGACCACATCTCCTTTCACATCCGAAAGTTCCGTCAGAAATGTATCGCCCGTATTACAAATGCCTTCTCCTGCCCAATGCATGCAGTATCCCTTCTCTGCCAGCAATGCAGAAGAATCAATCTCATATTCCAAACCCATATCGGCTAACTTCTGCATATCACGGTCTATAAAATGACGGCACACCAGAATATCTCCTACCTGGCAATCAATGCTTCCCGCCGTACCTACGTTGATCACCAAATCCGGCTTTGCCTGATTGAGCACTTCGGAGACATAATAGGCTGACTTCACCTTGCCTACCCCCGTACGAATATAGCCGATATGAACTTCTTCCTCTCCTATCAATCCGGGAAACTTTAACTCCGTAAACTCGCCCTGTACGGCGTAAGTAACTAAAATTTTCATACTGCATCTTTTTATTTTGAGCGAGTAAATGTACAACTTTTTTTTAGAAACTAAAATTCATCCACTGGCGACTTTATCTTTTCGATCTGTCTGATCAAGCAATCCATCTTCCGCCTATTCTTTCTAATCATTATAGGACGTAGAACAAACCAATTAAGGGCAATCCATAAAAACAAAACAGAATACGCTATCAGTCTAAACGTAAAAGATGAATTTAGAGTATATTCATACATATAAAGAAGGATACCGGAGGATAGCAAAATGAAATATAAACTCATTACCTTAGTCTGCATGAAAGTTTCTTTCCCTTTCAGCATAAGCAAATTATTCAGATAATCGATATTCGACTGTTTCTCGTCCAATGACCTATACAAAGAAATTATCTTCCGATTGACCGCCACCACAATACACATCGGCAGGATTCCCACAATGATTCCAATCTTAGTACTCAAGAATTGCGGTTTGAAATAGATCCAGATAAATATCATAAAAAGGATAGTCAACACTAAGACAACATTAAGAAATATCCCCTTTTTAAGACCGTTTTTTCTGAAACGGCTGATCTTATTCAATATTTCAGATTGATCGGCAGCCGGAACAGCCTGCCTGTTCCACAACTCTTTTATATCAATATTACTCTCCATATTCTTTGAATTTTCTTGTTAACTGGGCTTTTATACGATGGATCCTTACGCGGACATTACTCTCCGACAATCCAATGATTTGCGCTATATCCGCTTGCCTGACATCTTCCAGTTCCAGCGAAATGATAATGCGGTCTATCTCCGAAAGTTCTGCAATAAACTTATATAGCAACTGAATCTGCGGCTCAATATCCGTCTTTTCATCTTCAAATATATCGGTAGGAAACTGAGTAGACAAGATTTGCTTCTTCCGTTCCAGCTGACGCAGGCAGTTATTGGTTGCAATACGAAATATCCAGGTATCAATATTGGCTTCATTCCTGAAGGTGGGCAGATATTGCCAAACTTTAATAAAAGTTTCCTGAGCCATGTCCTGAGCTAAGCTGTAGTCATTTACATACCCCATGCATAAGCGGAATATTTTATTCCAGTACCCCCTATATATATCTTCAAATTCCACTTAACGTTCTTTTATAAATTCACAAATTTGATGGATGAACCATTCCTTATCATCAAACATCACAAAATGCAAGCCTTTATCTGCATATCTTATTTGTGCTACTGCCAGATTCTTATATTGATTCTTAATGACCGTATCTATATGTTTGAAATAAGGCTCCAAAAGTATGAGAGAAGGAACAACTATATTCTTTATACATTCCCTTAAATCTGTATTCGAGAAATCACAGAATAGTTTAGCATACGTCTTTCTGTCAGATGCCAATCCCCAGTTTACAATTTCGGCAAATCTCAATGAATCAGTAGTAAGCGTTGCCGCACTCATTCTTTGCATCTGCGCAAATTGTTCCTCATCCATAGCTGTAATCCTGTCAATTAAATCAGTGCAGTCATTATCAGGAGCAGATTTAAAATCAGAAACTGTCAAAGCCATCAGACAAGGCAAGGTATCTACAATCACAATCTTTCCTGTAAGCTCCGGAAATTCGGCCGCAATTGCAAGCACCAGTCCACCTCCCATACTATGCCCCACAAGAATAGGTTTCTCTATCCGCTCCTCTTTGATAAACTTTGCAATCTGCATTTTCCACCTTTTGAATGATGGGCACTCTTCAGGCGCAACACCCGAGAAGCCCGCCATCGTCAGTACATAGCAGGTATAGCTGTCTTCCAGTACGCTGACTGTTTCCGCCCAGACATCACCCGAACATGCAAAACCGGGTATAAATACAACCGCTTGTTTCCCTGTTCCAGATTTTACTACCGAAAAAGGATAATCCTGTGCAAAAATCAAAAGAGATGCTCCCAATAACATTAGGGTCAAAAGTAATCTTTTCATCGCCATATATTCTAAAGTTTTTCCTTTAGATACGGGCCACTCCGGAATGTTACAAGAAAAAGAGAATAGCATCGGAAAACTTCAATCTGATTTCTGTCTATTCTATAAGCTTTTCGGATATATCACCTGTTTGACCATCCAGAAATTAGTAAGAGAAAGCTGATTAGCCTTACGCTTTTGCTCTTCCTCCACTATATAACCTTTCTTTTCAAAGAAAAGGCGGGCTGTTAAACTCACTTCGGATGTAATCCGCATAATCCCATTTGCAATTGCATACTGTTCCATTTCATTCAAAAGCATTGTAGCAATGCCTTCACCCTGAAAATCCTTGTGAACAAACATTGAGTGTAAATAACCCTGGGGAGTGATAGATGAAAAACCTACGATTTCCGACTGTTGATTAACAGCTACAATAAAGTAATGGGTCTTTATCATATCTTCTATATCAGAAAGATTATCCCCACATGATGCCCAGTCTTCAACTTCCGCCTGTGAGTAATCGCGCCTATTTATCGCGAGAACGGTATTCTGAAATAAATTTTTCAGTTCAACAGCATCCGACTGCAAAGCTGCTCTGATTATAAAGTCTGCTTTCATTATTTCATAATATACGTTTTCAGTGCTTCCACATATTCCTCAAAAGCATCTACTCCCTGTGGCGTAATCTTACAGATAGTGCAAGGCATCTTTCCCTTGAACGTCTTCGTCACCTCCACATACCCTGCTTTATTGAGTTTATCAATCTGCACGCTGAGGTTGCCCGCCGTTGCTCCCGTCTGTTGCCGGATAAAGACAAAGTCTGCCTCTTCGACACCAATAAGCAACGACATCACCGCCAGGCGCAGTTCGGAATGCAGTAAGGGGTTCAGTTCTTTAAACATGCTTTCTTTCTATTTTATAGTGCAAAGATAATACATTAAACTCTTCGTTTTGACATTATGTTCAAATAGTGTCCCGGGATGACCATCATGAAGACAAAGGCTAAAGCAAAAAGCAATATCTGGTCAAACTTGTCTATATACAGACAACCCAATGATGCAAATATCCCCAGCACACCACTTACCGTAACCAGTTTCATGTTTATAATCAGTCCGGTTAAAGTAGTTCCCATCCCCATCATTAACAGGATCACAAAAAGTATAGGCAGACTCCAATAAATCATAGATACACATGAAATCAGCAATCCGCATAGCCCGAAAACGCCCCATACATATCCTACTATCCGGTCGATATACGTTTTTGCCATCCTTTGCTTTTTCCTCTGACTATAGATAGTGACCGGGTAAGAAACAGCCGGCATCAGAAGCCATAAAAACTGCCAGTAATAATTGCCGGTTTCCTTCAGGAGATACCAAACCAGCAAAGAAGTCACCACAGTCATGTAGCCCCATACTAAAAAAGGAGTTCCGGCGTTTTTCACCATCTTGAACTTTGTATTCTGTATCATTTGAGTGATGAGTTCTAAACTCTCCTGCTCATTCAATTTCTTATTGTCCATATTCAATACAAATTATTTTAATCATACACATTCCGGATTCTGTCTCTTCTGTCTGCTGCTCAACAAAGCATAAATGGACATGCCCAGCAGAGGCAAGTGATACAATCCAACATAAAACCCGGTATCAGAAGCAAAATTACCCATATTATAACATCCGATAATAACTCCTACCATTGCCGTCACCCGCAACACTACCCTGTTCACTCCCCGTCTGCTTAGTACAAGCAAAGTTAGAAACACAGGAGTCATCGGGCAGAAAGCCAATGCCGAACCGCCATCATACAAATAATGCAACTGAAAATCCGGCAATGCCGTTTTCAGACTCATCGGCCACCACAAACAAAAAAGAGCAACAGGTATCATCCAACCGGTTTTCCAGGTAACATTATCAAAAGAAAACTCATTGTTGCCCTTCCATGCAGCCCACAGCCAGACTAATGCAACGAAACCAATCATTATAACATTCACTGTTACCATGCTGAAACCATGCTGTCCTGTTACAGCCATATTCTGTATCACAGCATAAAGCAGGTAAAAACAACCTGTAATAGCAGTAAAAACTCTGCTAAACTTTCCCTTCCAGACTACAACAGCTATCAAAGCCAGGATCATCACCACCTGAAAATAAAAGCTGTATGAATACATATCCATAATAAAGGCATGCTGCAACGTATAGAATACGATATCTCCCGCTGCCTCAAACCTGAAATCTTTCGTCGCTACAGGCATCAAAATGAATTGTAATACCACCAGCAATGAAAGGAATTTCCAGGAAGTTAAAAAACTCTCCCAACGATTCGCTTTCATGATTGATTCCCTTTCTTTAATATATCACTTTTCCCAATCATATACATTTAGTATTAAATAGAGCATCAAAGCCCAATTACCCGCAAGCATATATATCACCCAAGTTCCCATTTTTTCATTCCGCTAATAGGTAAGACAAAGACAGCAATAACACTAATAGGAAAACGCCCAATACAAAAAACAGTCTTTTCGTTACGGGATACTGTTTAGCCATCAATTTTTTCTTTAATAAGAATGCTTCACCCAAAGCCAATACAGCTAACCAGGCATAACCATAGAATGTGGTAATGTGCCATACGTCCTTCGACTTCATGTATACTGCAAAAAACAGATAGTCGGATAGCAAAGATATTCCTACCGCAATCAAGGCTAACAGAAGAGCTTTCTTCATCAGATTTCCTACTCCACTTTCGCAAACCAGACAAACATATATGCCTACTCCCCAAAAGACGGGATTTACAGTCAGCATCAGAATGATACCCAATTGCGGACTATGACTCCAAGGCACCCATAACACTACATTAGAAAGCCAATACAGGCAAAATACCATTAGTGAGGTAACTGCCAGCCAAAGCAGATTTTTCTTGCGATTTTGCATCATTCGGGTAATAGCCTCTATATTGCCTTCTTCAAACATATCAGCTTTTTCTGCTGTTAACGATTCGGCATTCATCGTTTATTATCCTTTCTTGCACAATAATTCAGGATATGCCCGGGAATAATCAATGCAAAAACAATCACCAATACAAATTCTAACAATGACAAATAGGAAGAAGTCTTATCCAGAATACTGAATAACATATTCAGTCCCAATGCAATTCCAAAAGCAGGGAAACCGGAAAAGAGTGTATAGCGAATTATGCTCCCGGTTATAATGCTACTTAGAGAAATAAGGATTGCGCATATCGGCAGAATTATCTCATAATGATTGGTAAACGTTGCTCCAAGTACAATCGCAATACAAAGTAGCCCCATGATTTGCCACATTTCATTCAAGACCTTATCGCCATACGACTTTGCGAGCTTACGTTGCTTACGTACCAGTATGAAGCTAAAGAGATAACCTAAAACCGGAACTCCCCAAAAGCCCCACATCCAAACTGGATTTCGCGTCCAATAGATTCCTGCAAAAACTACCAACGTAACTATTGCAGAAACATATCCCCATAACAAAAACATATTTCCACTACCCGTATCTAAATTACGTCGGGTATTCTGTATCATTTGAGTGATGAGCTTCAAACTCTCTTGCTCGTTCAATTCTTTGTCTTCCATAATAATGTCTTTCTCTTCCATAAAATTATTTTTTAGCTTTATTCCGCAGATCAGTCAACTCGACATCAATTGTTTTTGCTTCAGCTGTCATGTCTAAATCCACAATCGCACAATTCTCCGTCGGTACACCGTCTACCCTGTCCAATTGATAATTACCGTTTTCATCGTGGTACACATACAATTTGCATTTCCCTTCGGGTACTTCTTTCAATACAAGCGTCACTGTATCACCAGTAGCGTCCGCCATCGCATACTGCCCTTTATCAGCAGCAATCATCACCTCCCCTTTCGCCGAACGGATATTCTTTACCTTCACCGTCAAGTCACTCTGAGCAGAAACAGATACTGCACAAGAAGCTAACATGAACAATGCAACCCATTTAATACCAGTCATTTTCATAATCATAAACAATTTAGATTTTCACAATAAAACATATTTTGGGTTCGAACTCCACTGCAAATATAAGTAGTTTATTTTATAAACCAAATTATTATATAAATTATTTTATGATGAGCAATATATAACTAAAAACTAAATGTCATGTCGCAAGAAACTAATCCCTGCACTGCGATAAACTAATCATCAGGATTAATAATATTATTCTTACCACAGTTATATTAGTTTCTTACTACAACTATGTTATATTCTTACCACATCTATTGTAAGAAAGAAACATAATTGTAGTAAGATTAATATTATGCAAGAAAAATATTAGTGTATCGCAGTATCAAGATTAGTAAAATGTACAAATTGATATAGTTTTTAGCCACCGCCGAAGATTCCATTTTCAAACGTCACAAATTCCTTTTTCCGGTTATTTCACCTCTCCTACAACATTTTTCCCTGAAAAGTTTTTGTAATCTCCAAGTTAATTGTATTTTTGTGTACAATTTTGGTATAGTAATGACTGACGAAGAAAAGAAGCGATTAAGTACCTTTGAAGCGAGACTGCGCCATTTGATCTTTTTGCATGATGAATTGAGGCGCGAAAATGCTGAATTAAAGCAACTTCTAAAAACTAAACAAGAAGAATGCGAGCAGGTACATGCCGAATATGAAGCTTTGGAAGACGACTATACGAACCTAAAAACAGCAATGACAATCAGCCTTAACGGCAGCGACGTAAAAGAGACGAAACTGCGATTGTCCAAATTAGTGCGTGAAGTCGATAAATGCATCGCTTTGTTGAATGAATAACGAGATGTATGAACGATAAAATAAAGATAAACCTGCAAATGGCAGGCTCAACCTACCCCCTCACCATACTGCGCGAGGAGGAAGAAATGGTAAGAGAAGCCGCCAAACAGGTGGATATACGGCTCAATGCGTATCGAGAACATTACCAGAATGTGACTCCCGAAAAGATTATAGCCATGGTGGCCTATCAATTTGCTTTGGAGAACCTGAAAATGAAAAACCGAAACGATACTCGTCCGTATGCCGACAAGATAGAAGAACTGACAGAGGTGTTGGAAACATACTTCAAAGGACTGTAAACGTCCGGAAGCTTTTCCTCAGAACACCAAAGCCAGCAAAAGAATTAGAAAATCCACGCACTGTGTGAAAGTGTCCCTCTTAAAAAGAATGAGGGTGGCTTTCCTGCAGTGCGTTTTTTATTTATATACTTAAAACAAATTGAAATGACAGTAACAATACTAGTATCCATTGCCTGTTTCATTATCGGTGGATTTCTGTCGTACATGTTCTTCAAGCATGGTTTGAAGTCCAAATATGACAACATTCTGAAAGAAGCCGAGGCTGAAGCGGAAGTGATTAAAAAGAATAAGTTGCTCGAAGTAAAGGAGAAGTTCCTGAACAAAAAAGCAGACTTGGAGAAAGAAGTAGCGATCCGCAACCAAAAAATTCAGCAAGCGGAGAACAAGTTGAAACAACGTGAGTTGGTGCTGAACCAACGCCAGGAAGAGATACAGCGTAAGAAATCAGAAGCCGAAGCGGTGAAAGAAAACCTGGAAGCCCAGCTGGTTATTATCGACAAGAAGAAAGACGAACTGGATAAACTGCAACAGCAGGAAATCGAAAAACTGGAAACTATTTCCGGACTCTCGGCCGATGAAGCCAAAGAACGTATGATCGAGTCTTTGAAAGAGGAGGCCAAGACGCAGGCACAATCCTTCATCAACGACATCATGGACGATGCCAAACTGACTGCCAGCAAAGAAGCAAAACGTATCGTAATACAATCCATACAACGTGTAGCTACGGAAACTGCCATCGAAAATTCAGTGACCGTATTCCACATTGAATCAGACGAAATCAAGGGACGCATTATCGGTCGCGAAGGTCGCAATATCCGTGCACTTGAAGCCGCAACGGGTGTGGAAATTGTGGTAGATGATACGCCCGAAGCTATCGTATTGTCAGCTTTCGACCCTGTACGTCGTGAAATTGCCCGCTTGGCACTGCATCAGTTGGTGACTGACGGACGTATCCACCCGGCACGTATCGAAGAAGTTGTATCTAAGGTACGTAAGCAAGTGGAAGAAGAAATCATCGAAACCGGTAAACGTACTACGATTGACCTCGGTATCCATGGTTTGCATCCTGAACTGATCCGTATTATCGGTAAGATGAAATATCGTTCTTCTTATGGTCAGAACCTGTTGCAGCATGCCCGCGAAACAGCCAACCTTTGTGCTGTGATGGCATCGGAACTGGGTCTGAACCCCAAGAAAGCAAAACGTGCCGGATTGCTGCATGATATCGGCAAAGTGCCCGATGAAGAGCCGGAATTGCCGCATGCACTCTATGGTATGAAGCTGGCTGAGAAGTTCAAGGAAAAACCGGATATCTGCAACGCTATCGGTGCCCACCACGATGAAGTGGAGATGACGAGCCTTCTGGCACCCATCGTACAGGTCTGTGATGCTATCTCAGGTGCCCGTCCGGGAGCACGCCGCGAAATTGTTGAGGCTTACATCAAGCGTCTGAACGATCTGGAACAGTTGGCAATGGCCTATCCGGGTGTGACGAAGACGTATGCCATCCAGGCAGGTCGCGAGTTGCGTGTAATCGTTGGTGCTGATAAGATTGACGATAAGCAGACTGAAAACCTTTCCGGTGAAATTGCGAAGAAGATACAGGATGAGATGACTTATCCGGGACAGGTGAAGATCACGGTAATCCGTGAGACACGCGCAGTAAGTTATGCGAAATAAATTGTAAAGATTGAAATTAATGATACAGAGGCGGGGAAATAAAAAATTCCTGCCTCTTTTTGTTTTCTTTGCCATTCACGAAACAGTTTCTTATTTTTGCATCCACAAACCAAATAATCCTGATTATCAATTATGGAGCAATATCAATTTGAAGTTTGCGCTAACTCCGTGGAGAGTTGCCTTGCCGCACAGGCAGGAGGAGCAAATCGGGTGGAATTATGCGCCGGAATACCGGAAGGGGGTACTACCCCATCCTACGGAGATATCGTCATTGCCCGGGAAGCCTTAACAAAGACTCTTCTGCACGTCATCATCCGTCCCCGTGGCGGAGATTTTCTGTACTCCCCCGTCGAGCAGCGCATTATGCTGAAGGATATAGACAACGCCCGTAGATTGGGAGCAGACGGGGTTGTATTCGGTTGCCTTACTGCTAAAGGGGATATAGACCTGTCCTTGATGAGGCAACTGATAGAAGCATCACGAGGCATGTCCGTTACGTTCCATCGTGCTTTCGACGTATGCCGCAATCCACAGGAAGCGTTGGAACAAATCATAGAGTTAGGTTGTAACCGTATTCTAACTTCAGGTGCACAGGCTACGGCAGCACAGGGCATCCCTTTACTAAAAAAATTGCAGCAGCAGGCAGATGGGCGCATTATCCTGTTGGCTGGTTGCGGAGTAAATGAAAATAATATCGCTCACATCGCCACGGAAACCGATATCCGGGAGTTCCACTTCTCAGCAAGAGAGACCATCGAAAGCAAAATGCTGCACAGGAACGGAACAGTTTCGATGGGAGGTACTGTGAACATAGAAGAGTATCGTCGCCCCATCACTACCGCAGAACGCGTAAAAAGAACAATAAAGTCGTTGACCGGTCCCATTAAGAATTAATTTAAAACAATCAATATGAAGGCATTAAGTGTAATCACTTTATTAACTCTCCTCAGCATTTCATGTGCGCATGAAGCTAAAAATCAAAGTTCCTCAAACTCCACTTCCGACAGCATTGTCCCTACTTTCCTGAAACAGGAAGAAGCCGCACTCCTCCTTCAGAAAGAGGACGAGCATGTCCGCAGATGGAGCTCATTTGACTTGGCTTCACACACCGTTGGCATCGAAGGCGGAAAACAGGGATATTTGCAGTTTGCCGGCGCACAGACCCGTAATTGGAATGACGAGGAAACGGCTCTACTTCAGAAATCATCTCAATCCATCAATCAGATTATCCGTAAAAAAGAGCTGAAACTTCCTTTCCCGGAAGAAGTCAGACTGATAAAGTCAACGATAAAAGAAGAAGGTGGTGCGGGAGGATATACCCGAGATACTTACATCGTACTTATCGACAAGTTGCTCGAACATCCTGAATATGTAACCAAATTGTTGGCACATGAAGCATTTCACGTCCTTACCCGGAACAATCCGGATTTCCGCAAGAAGATGTACAGCATCATCGGTTTTAATATTCTTCCGAAGGAAATAGAATTTCCCGAAGAGTTGAAAGAACGGTTTATCTCCAATCCGGATGTTATCCGCCACGACAGTTATGCTACTTTTACCATCAACGGTGAAAAGAAAGATTGCTGCATGGTTATTTATTCAACCAAGCCTTATGAGGGAGGCAGCTTCTTCCAATACCTCAATATTGGCCTCGTTCCCATCGACAAGAATACCTGCAAAGCGATTGAGAAAGAAGGTAAGGCAGTGGTTTACTCTATTAACGAAGCCTCTGATTTTTATGACAGAATGGGACGTAATACTCAGTACATCATTGACCCGGAAGAAGTGTTAGCCGATAACTTCAGTTTATTGCTGACAGGAATGACAGAGGGGTTGCCCTCACCGGAAGTGATACAAAAAATGGAAGAGGCTTGCAAATAAGCCTCTCCCACTCTATTGTTGCTTTTCTTATAGTCCTTTCACCGTTTTCATCAACTGCTCACCCAAGCCGATGGTATAACCCTGTGAAACAAATACCACGCGATTGAAGGTATCGGCAATGATAAATATGGGCAATGTATCTTTGCGTTTCAGCTTCATATTCTTCACAATCTGCTGAGCTATGTCTTCTGTGTCGATTCCATAAATCACAGTATTGGGTAAACCGGGGAAATCAGCAGCACGATATTTGCCGGCCTGTTCCTGATTCGGGAAGAGTAATACAAGCTTTCTACCCCATTTCTCCAGGTCGGCTTTCAAAGCAGAGATATCCCGCAAGGCATGATTTGTAGGTTCCTGGTTCACCCCAAGAATACCGACAACGAAGTAACCACGACCACAGGCTTGAAGCAGACTTTGCTTGTTGCCGCCTTCCAATGTTGTGAACAAGCTCTCCGAATTGAAGTTTCCGATAACCTGTACCTCATCTTTATTTTCACGCATCACCAGTCTCGTTTCTGTACGTCCGCCTGCTTTCACATTCAATGATGTCATTTGCGCCAATACACCGCCACTTGCCAGGCGGGTACCGGTTACCAGAATATAATCTCCGGCATCCAGAGACGTTCCCTCCTTCAGCAAACTGCTCCATGTAACGCCGCCCCCCATGTCTGTGTCACCCTCATCGTAAGACAACAACTGCAAATTACCTTGCGGAGTTACTTTGGAAATAGTGAAATGAGAATAATATTTCGGATTGTCCAGTGACTGAATCGGTGTATATTTAGCTGAAAGCCTGCCTCTCTGTGCAGGTGCCTGCCCGGCTGCTTCGAAGTTCACATCTATGGCTCCGTCATCAGTTATCAGCTGCACTTTACCCGTCACCTCATCAATGCGTGCAGGAACTCCCATGCTGCGTGCCATGGACACGAAGAAGATATCACGACTGTGGGCATCGGCCAAACGTGCTTTCCACACACCTTCGGGAGATACAGGAGGTGCCCCCAGATTACATTCCTTGTTCACCTGAATGTTTTTCGCTACCCATGCAACCATCTTCATAGGCTCCGCTACATAAGCCTCAATATCTTCTTTCGAAATCACCTTGCCAAAGAAAGTCTTATACGGAGTCAACATTTCATTGCTTACACGCGGATTGCGCACGTATTTGCGGAAATATCCGACGTTCGTCGTGCGTACACGAGACTGCATGTGATCTATCAAGACATCCAGACGAACATCACGAAGGTCTTTTGCCGAAATCTGCTGCAAAAGGTCTATCCCTCCTTTCCTGGAGTTATCAGAACGCAAACGAGTCATGAACTCACGAATCACTCTGTAATTTCCACGGGCGGCAATCAGAATCTTGGCTACTGCATCCCGATCTAACTTATAATCTCTCGCAAAATTGCGTGCCGCCTCTTCCGAGATAAACTTGCCGACATAAGCGTTACGGATAGAGTCTTCTATTGCCAGTCTGCGGTCATTTTCCGCCCGCTGTTCCGGCGTCACTTCGGGTAAGTTGGCACTTTCTGCGGGAGGCACAATATCAACATCTACCGTGAAGCTGTCACCCGCTTGCTTATCAAGGGTTACGGTCAGTTCCGCTTGCTTGCCAAAGGAAAGTTGGGAGAAACCGAAACGGCCATCTTTGGAGGCCCAGACAAGCATATCCCCTTTTCCGGCAGTCAGTCCGCACACACCACTGTCGTCGGTATGTTTCGTTGCTACGGTATAGAATTCCGCATAATTGTAGAGTTTGAACTCCACGCAGGCGTCAGGAACCGGATTTCCCGCCTCATCTTTCACCATAACCTTAGCTTGTGCTGTAGGCGCATAATTATCAATCACATTGATTTCCGTATACGTGGGGTTAACGGACATTACTTCTTCTTTTCCTTCATACCGTCCGAAAACCTTTGTGTGCATCAACATTCCGCGACTGGCAGGTGCATTGAACCAACCAAGATCCAGTACCGGTTCCGGTTCGCAGGCACCCAGAAAATGCCATTTACCATCTGCCCAGGCTTCCACCCATGCATGGTTATCGTCCGTATGTGCCCATCGTGGTGTATAAACCTGCCGTGCCGGAATACCTACCGAGCGAAGTGCCGCCACCAGCAAGGTAGATTCTTCGCCACAACGCCCGTAAGCAGTACTCACTGTTGCCAATGGTGAACTGGTACGGGCATCGGAAGGCATATAGACAGCTTTCTCATGACACCAATGGTTCACTTCCAGGATGGCATCGTATAAAGAAAGGGACTTCACACGGTCTTTCAACTCCTTATAGAACACTACCCGCGCACTATCCAGTTGTTCGTTGTTCACCCGCACCGGAAGTACAAAATGGCGGAACAAATCTTCGGGAATGGTCTTTCCCCAAGGCATTTCCTCTGCGGCACGCTGGGATGCGCGGATATTCATTAAGTGAAATTCACCGGGATAATCAGTAATATCCGCCAACGGCATATAGGCATAAAGGAATTCCAGGGCTTCCTGCTCATAAGTGCTCAGCGAAGCATCATCCAGTATCGCAAATAGTTCTCCCTGCGGCATCAAAGCCTTCTTTTGCTGCAAGTCCTGCTCCACGCGCGAACGATACGAGGCATCGGTCATGAAATGGGATTCTCCACAGGCAGCAAGCAGACAAAGTAGCCAGCATATTCCGAAAAGTTGTGTAGCTCGTCTCATAATACTTATATATTAAGGTGTGAGCTACAAAGTTAAAGAATAATCTGAAGTTTATTTCAGATGTACCACTAAAGTTGTATCTTCAGAGAAGGTAAAACTGCATTTTTCGTAGGAAGGGGGGCCCATAACGCCTTCGGCATCATTACTGAAACCAAACTTCTCCACAGGAATACCGAAAGCGCCGGTATCCAATTTGCCATTTCCATTCTCATCCTGATACATGGAGAAAGCATAAGTTCCTGCCGGAAGCCCTTTACAGGGGATAGACACAACTTTGTCCTTCACCTCTATTGCAAAACCGGCAAGCGGCTTCTTCATGAATGTTTCCTGAGAGTTGTAGATGGCGACATAGAGTTTACCAACTACATTTTCGATACCACGTACTTCCAAAGTAAGATTTTGTGCAGACAGACTTTGAGTTGCAAAAGTCAAAACACATACGAAACTAATAATCATTGCTTTCATTTGAATTGTTTTTAAAGAGTTTATAAATAGATACGCGGACGACACGGATTAGGCGGACGGACGCGGACCTTTCTTTTTTAATTAATATAGTTTTTAATCCGCGTTCGTCCGTCTTATCTGCGTCGTCCGCGTATCAATATTAGAAATTAGAAACATCATAAGCCGCCTTCTTCCCAAGTGTGATAAACACCCCGATATAGAAGAAATGATCGTTTGAAGCCAGAATAGCTTTATTATTCACCCGCCCAAACTCATTTTTCCGACAAAGGATATTGGTAGCAGAGGCATGGATAATCACTTTCTTACTGGGCAGGAATGTCAGTCCGAGATCAAGGCTGTTATAAGGTTTCACATGATCATTCATCAAGCCCGGCAAATCCGGATTATGATAGGGGCGCCCACTGCTGAAACGGTTCGTCAGACCGACTATCGTGCCGATTCGCGGAATGAAATATTTCAGCACTACAGATGCATTGTGCCGAGTGGCATATTGCGGAGTAGTCAGTTCCGTATATTCCTGAAACTTCCGCTTGGCAATATTATATGTATAGGAAAGCTGGTATTCCAGATTCTTCAGCAGGACACGGTCATTAAAGAATAAGTCGAAACCTTTACTGTAACCATAACCACCGGAAGTCAGTACTTCCGCTGCATCTATCGTACCCTTTTCCACCAATGCCAGACGGTCATATTTCTTATAATAAAGTTCAGCCTTGTAGAAACGTCCATCACCCTCATACTGTGCACCCACATTATACTGAATGCATGATTCCGATTTCAACTTGTTTTCCTGAGCCAGCAATCTGCTAACCGGCAACTGTGTATATCGTCCTGCCATAGCAGAGAGCACTACATCTCCCAAATAGTAATTAACAGCCAGACGGGGTGAGAAATTCACTTTCTCATTTAATGAAGTGTATTCCGTACGGACAGAAAGTTCCGCCTTCAGTTGCTCCACCGGATAGTAAGTTGCCGAAAGAAAGCCTGCACTGATCGTCGGATTGATTTCATGATGGCTATCTATTCCCTCCGCCTCTTTCATCTGATATTGATAACGATTCTCATACCGGCGGATAAAACTCTCCACTCCCATATCCAGACGAAAAGCCGGAGAAATACGCTTGAACACTTTTGCCTTTGCATGAAGTTCCTGTTGTTGTTCCATCCAATGATCTGCCAAAAGTGATACATTACCTATCTTCTGTTCAAAGAAAGAGAATGCTGCACCTGCAAACCAGTTCCATCCACCGGAAGTACGCTTACGGAAAGTTGTATTAAGATAGAAATTATTCTCATTCAAATCAAACAGTCTACGTTCAGCACCTTCATAATTGGAAAAGTCAGTATGATCATAGCCGCCATAAATCTTGAAAAGCGTAGCATCATCGGGATGATAGCGGAATTGTGCCGATCCGGTCATCATCCGGTAGGGATCTTCAAAATCCGTACGTCCTGAATAGATATGATCATAGACACACAAGTCCTGATAATCCAGGTTCACCGAAAGCGAACCTTTATCGAAAGCCCGTGTACCTCCTCCACCGAAGCCTACCGTAGAGGCATTGATGCCTAACTTATTGATAGGGCTCTTATCCTTTGTTTCCAACGGTAACACAGCCGAGAGTGCATCCCCATATTCCAACGGAGCCCCGCCCGATTCCAGATTGACACCACTGAACATAAAAGTGGAATAACGTCCGCGTGCAGGTGAGTTTATGCCTGTAGCCGTATAAGGATTCAAGACGTGCATTCCGTCAATGTATGTCTGTGTTTCATCACTACTTCCGCCGCGCACCAGCAGACGGCCACTTTCTCCTTGTACCTGCGTGCCCGGCAGTGTCTGCAATGCCTGATACAAATCACCGTTTGCACCTCCCACGGTCACCAGTTCCACCGGACTCATATCACTCCAACGACTGTTGGCAACAGGTGTTCTTTTACCTTTCACAACTACTTCCTTTAAATCTACACTATCATTGTATAGTTGCAAGAAAACGGTATCCGTCACAGCTGTCTGCGCTTCCAAGTGCTGCACTATCAGCAATACACTTACACTAAAAAGTAGAATCAATCTTTTCATTTAATCTATGTTCTTTACGATTTCCGTCAGCAAACATAGACTAAGAATTTCAGGCAAAAAAATATCCGGGACAGACTGCCCGGATATGTGACAAACAGCACTCCTCCTGTGACGAATGGCTGTATTTTTCTTTATTCTGTGACGAATGACTACCCTTCCGTACCCCCTTCTATCAGCGTTTTTATCTCTTTTGCATAGCCTCTGGAGACCGGAACTTCTTCCGTACATCCTTCCAGTTTCAAACGGTATCCTTGTGAGTTTCCATCTACTTTTACCACAGTGCGTATGTTCACCAGAAAGGCCCGGTGACAACGGACAATGAACGAACAGGCAGCAACTGCTTCTTCTGCCTGCTTCATAGTAGCCCGCACTAACTTTTGCTGCATCTTATCCGCACTACTGTAAGCTACTCTTATATAATTCCCTTCTGCTTCTACATAAAATAAGGTATGGGCATCCACTTCCAGCATTTCTTTCGTTCCGCCGGAGAAAACCAATTGCATAGGAGTTTCTTCTTCTGCTACTTCTTCTGCTGCCCTACCCTCTTCTATCTGTTCCTCATTCCTTGTCCGAATCTTCTCCTTCTGGGTATTCTCTCTTTTCGCAAGAGCGTAGTTGATCTCCGTTGCCTCCTTCAGATTACGTACCAGCTGCAAATTACGATTCCACATCAAAAAGAAGACAATAGGGAAAGGAGCAAGAACCGCCACCCAAGCCAAACTTATCAGAAATCCTTTCCAGCTCAGTATGAATGAACCAAATACCCAAGCCGTATAGAAACAGTTACCTATCGCAATCAGCAAACAAGCTCCTAAAGTTCCTAACAATTCGCGCCCTAATGTCCAGTTCTTCTCACTATGATAACGGGGAAACAAAGCAGGAAACAAATACGTGGAGATACTCAGTGCCAATGAAGAAACCACTCCATAACCTAACACTACCCAGAATTTATAGCCTCCCATCATAGAAATGCCAAAAGGCTGCAACACAAAAAGGATCAAAAACACTATAAGTGAAGGTATTATCACGCTTTTCCATCTCTTCACCAATGATGGATAAGGGCTTCGTAAAAGTGTCAACAGTTTATTTATCATTATGACTTCCTGTTTGTAAGGGTTGATTATGTGTAAGATGCTACAAAGGTATATAAATTATTAATAGATCGTACATAGGTCATTTATTCCATTTTTAGTCACACTTTTGCAATATGCATATAGCAAAAACGGGCGTTTCTAAAGAAAAACGAGGAGAAAGTGCATTATTTTATGTTTTAAAACATATTTATCGTGAACAATTCGTATCTTTGCAGCGTTAATAAGATAAAAGAAAAGATGTAAAACCCGCTTTCCGAAACGCGGAAAGCACAAAAAGATGACAATTATGAAAAAGAATGCAAATGAAATTTTTATGTTACAGTACCGTATTAAACGCTATCAAGCAATGGGAAACGGAACTATGTGCCAGGCTTTGAATGGCAAACTTCAAAAACTGCTCGCAAAGCAGGCTACCATGTAAATAACTCCTTTAAATAAAATGAATGAGGGCGGAAAACCGAAAGGTTTTTCGCCCTCTTCTTTTATCAGTCGCTTACAATGTCCTTTCCAAAAGGTGTCAAAGCCAATCCTGCCAGTTTGAAATGCTGTAGCCCGAAGGGAATACCAATAATGGTGATGCACAGCACAGCACCGAATGCCAGATGAGAAAGGCAAATCCAGATACCGCCCAGAAGTATCCACAACACATTCATCAGTATATACAGGCAACCACCCGAACGTTCACCACTCCGCACCGTTTTACCGAAAGGCCACAATGCTAGTGAAGCCATTTTCAGAGTTTGCATACCGAACGGAATACCGATAATGGTAATCATCATCAATAAACTGGCAACAAGGTATTCCATAGCGGTAAAAATACCTCCGAACACCAGCCATAATAAATTCATAAAACATCCCATAATTTTGCGTTTCTTGTATTCTAATACGCAAATATAGTTTTTTTATTTAATAACAAACTTATACTTACCGGTTAATCGCACATCTTTATCTTTCAGGGCAACACGGTAAATCTCCGGCCCCCAAACATTAGAAAGGCGTGTATCAGGCAAATTGATTGTTTCAACGGTTGCTGTGAATTCACCGGGGTACTCCAAAGTTACTTTCTGTCCCTGCACTTCTATCGTCACCTTCCCGGGTACGGAGATATCTACTTTCCCCCAAGTAAGGAAATTCACCTGATTAGGTTCTTTCGCTGATTTCAGGGAGAAGTTATCGGTAATTGTCAGTTGCTTATCAGCTAATGAATAGGCACGTGTCCAGTTATTTACTTCAGCTTCTTTCGGATAAGCAGTGGCGATGTTCGCTGAGAAGAAACGTTTCTTCGGTTGGCAGACAACATCCGTAGCCTTATAATTCTGACCGAAACTCTGGGGTACTCCGTTAATCATCGGCAGGTTATGGTAATTACTTTGCATGGTCCAGATGGTATAACGTTCACTACTGAATGTCTGACGTGTATAAGTTCCTACCCCCGCATCAATCAGCACAGGTATCGTATTGACGTATAATGAAAATGTACCTACATCATTATGATTATGACTTTCATTGTTGAATCCACCTTTCGTAGCCAGGAACCAACCGGACTTATTGGTCAGATAGCAGAATTCCGTTTCGGAATACCAGGTACAAGCAGGGATGGTATGGGCAGCGGCCGTCTTTTCCAGTTCTCCATTCCATAAAATGGACTGCAAGGAACGGAAAGTATCATTGCCCAAAGGCACAGAAGGACGCTTGCCATCCAGCAGATAGGCTGCAAACTGCATCATTTCCTCGCTGCCGACCGCACGGCCATAACGGTAAATCAACGGTGCATCGCCTCCACCCTTAGCAGAAGCATCCGCAAAGTTCACTACCCAACCGTTTCCTACATACGTACGACTGATATATTCTCCCATCCGGCGAATCATCGGTTCCTTGAAAAGAGATACCTTTCCATCTGTTCCATCCGAAAGTATCTGAAGATAATCATACATTTTCCCGGCTGCATGTCCCCAATAAGAAGGACCTTCTTCACAAGCACCGTCAGCCTTTACAAAATTGATGAACTTATCCACCGACTGCATGCTGCGCCAAACAGCCTTTGCCAGACGATCACGGTCATTCTCTAACAAAAGATAGCATTGCAATACATTGGAGTTGCACCATGGATTCCAGTTATTGATAATCATTCCCGGTTTCCATTGGAAAGCCATCCACCATTCCCGGTCATTGTTCATATAAGGATCGAGAATGCGCTCTTGCAAAGTGTGACGCAAGCGCTGAGAGATTACAGGATCTATTTTATCGAAAGAATCATGGAAAAAATAATATACCCACGACAGCATGGAACCGAAATTTCCCGAACCCAGATCAATCACCTGTTCGCGATAATCGGGCAGAGAGCGTTTGGTGGTCTGTCGTACCAGATGGGCAGAAAGTACCCAGGAAGTCATCTCGCAACTGTAAAATGCTCCATTTATCAACTGGTCGATAAACCGTCCTTTTCCTTCGGCAAGTTCGGCAAGCATCAGGGCATTGATTGCTTTCCGGTTGGCTTCATAGGGGGTTTGCATAATGTTACGTTCACCGCTGCGTTCATATTCCAGATAATCGGTAGCACGGATTACTTTCCATTCGTAATTAAGCATTTTCTCTCCGGCACGGATCAGATTTTCTTTATTGGTACCCAGCAATTCGTCCCAGCCGGCACGGTCGTTATAAGCAGGATAAGGTACCCACTTCTGATTCATCACCAATGCTTCTTTCAGTTGTTCTTCACTACCGGCAGCTTTTTGCAAAAGATTTCGTTCTGTATATGCATGTGCGGAGATACCTGCCATGAAAAGCAGGCAGAAGGAAATAAAAATACGGTAAAACGTGTTTCTCTTCATGATATTAAAAAGTTAGATTTTCTTTTTTGTGATGAGGCAAAGATACACAAGTTACAGTAAAACGGTGGTATGCGATTATCCGTAGTTGGGTACAAAATCATCCATTTGTATCTTGTTTTATTCATGAAAGAAAATACTTTTGCATTAACACAACAGTTGTTACAGTAACAACCGTTGCGTTGCATCATATAAATTCCACTAAATATCAGCGAACTACGAGATACTATAATGTAAACTGAGAATTAAATTAATTAACGCCCGTCTACTTCCAATCACTAAATTCAAAGCTCAACTGTTCCCAAACGCCTTTTTCCCCGGTATCTTCCCGTGGATTGGAAACGGAAAGCCCTATCAACCGGATGGGATGATGTTCATAATCCACCTCTTTCAGCAGTTGTTTTGCCAGAGGCAGGATCACATCAAGAGTTATTAGTTCTTTGGATTGGGTAATACTCCGGGTTATCTGACTAAAATCATGGAATTTGATTTTCAACGTCAGTGTATTTCCTTTGAAATCTTTATGTTCCAGACGCCCTACCAGTTCCACCGCCACATGATACAATTCGATAATAACCGATGAGCGTTGCGAAATATCCTTCTCCAAGGTATGTTCGCACCCAATGGACTTGCGGATACGCACCGCCTCCACCGGACGAAGATCGATTCCCCGGGCACAATCATAATACAGCGCTCCTACCTTTCCGAACTCACGCAGCAGCATAGCCTGCGAGCATGCACGCAACTGCTCGCCGTTATGAATACCCAATGAGTGCATCTTTTTTGCCGTCACCGGGCCTACGCCCCAGAAACTCTCGATAGGCAGACGCGCAATAAAATCCATTGCCTGATCGGGATGGATGGTACACAGCCCGTCCGGCTTACGATAATCGGAAGCTATCTTTGCTAAAAACTTATTGTAAGATATACCGGCAGACGCCACCAGATTCAGTTCATTCCGTATCTTCTGCTTGATTTCCTTGGCAATATCTACAGCCAACAAAATACCGGGCTTATTCTCTGTAACATCCAGAAAAGCCTCATCCAGTGACAACGGCTCAATGATATCTGTATATTCGTGAAAAATTTCATGGATTTGTCGGGAGACTTCTTTATACACCCCCATCCGTCCGGGAACAAAGATAAGTTGTGGGCACATCCGCTTTGCCTTCGTCGACGCCATAGCCGAACGCACTCCGTAGCGACGTGCCTCATAGCTGGCAGCCGCCACTACACCACGTTCTTCCGCATACCCCACTGCAATAGGTTTTCCGCGCAACTCGGGATTGTCACGCTGTTCTACGGATGCGTAAAACGCATCCATATCTATATGTATGATTTTTCGTTCAGTGCCTTCGCAACACATCATGCATGATCACCTTTCCATTTTACAATTCATTTCCTCACATGGTGGGGCATCTCTCCGGGTATCTCCATAGAAATCTCTACCAGGCCTCTCACCACACCATCTTGTTTCCATGCCGTCTGATAAATCATCTTCCTGACCCCATTCTTCTCAATGGTATAAGCATTGACACCTCCCGTTTCAAGCAGTTCGCGTATCTTGTCCTGCGATTGCAGATTATGACAATCAAATAGATTCTTGCCTATCAGACTGCCATGTTTGGCAAACGTGCGACATGCTTTCTCATTCATATAAAGGATGACTCCTTCTGTGTCACATACGGTCACGGCACAGTTCATTTCATTAGCCCATTCGTACATAGTTATTGCTCTTAAGTTACGGCTCATACCTTTTACTTTTATGACCCAAAGATAACGTTTTTCCCAATGACACTCTTATTGCCCCATCAACAAAATTACATATTCACATATGCTCTTACTTTATATCAGTTCCTACAAACAAGTTAACGACTATTTTTTCTTACTCACAAGCAATATTTAAAATAAATTTCTAAATTTGCAGTACTTTCTTAACCCACGTACATATTATGAAATATCTATTCATCCTCTTGTTCCTATATCAGGTTATTGGATTATCCGCCAAAGAACGTACAGATTCTATACTCTCTGTCCTCGATAGCGAGATAGAACACCGTGAAATCTACTACCAGCAGAAAGAAAAGAAGCTGGAAGACATCAAACAGCAATTCCGATACGTCAAGAGCCAACAGGAAAAGTATAATCTCTGCAACCGTCTGTTCAATGAATACATCACTTATCAATACGATTCAGCTTACTCCTACGCCATACAAACAGAGGAAATATCACACCGCCTGACCGACACGAACCTATCTATTCAGGCAGATTGCAACCTGTTCTACTGCTATCTTTCCACCGGTTTATTCAAAGAAGCATATGATATGATGCGATCCATTCATGTCACAAATGCCCCGGACTCCATTAAGTCAGAATACTACCAGCTCTGTATGAGACTGTATTCTGATATGAGCAGTTACAATGAAGGCACACCTTTCAATGCTGATTACAACAAAAAGATAACCCTCTACTGTGACTCTGCCCTACTGTATACCCCCGACCATACTTTCTACCACCAGAAAATAGAAGCTTTCAAATTCAGTGTAGGCGACAATGAGAAGAAGATACAGATGTACAAGCAAATGCTGAATGATTACGATGTTTGTCCGCATGAAAAAGCAATCATCTACTCCATGCTGGGACGCATGTACATAGGAATGGGAGATTTTGAACACGCCATTTACTACATGGCACTATCAGCTATACAGGATATACGCTCTGCCACCCGGGAAACGACTGCTAAAAAAGAACTTTCAAGTTATCTGTACGGAAAGGGAGACGTATTACGTGCCAGCAGATATATTCAGATTGCCCTGGAGGAAACAAACTTCTACAATGCCCGACACCGTAAGATGGAAATAAACACTATACTCCCCATCATTGAGAAGCAACGCCTCACCATGATAGAGGAGAGGAAAAAGGAAGTTACAATATCATTGGCAGTAATGAGCCTGCTGGTCATCTCACTTTTAGTCACCCTGTCCATCATTTATAAACAGATGAAAAAGTTGCGGACAGCCAAGCAGTCCATCCAGCAGCAATTCAATGAGATATCAGAAGTAAATGGAAAGTTGCAGGAGACTAATGAAATCAAAGACCAGTATATCTTCCAGTCTCTTTATGGCAAGTCCGATTACCTGGACAAAGTCGAGAATCTGCTGAAAAAGCAGGATCGTAAATTGAAAGCACGCCAATTCAATGATTTACAAATCACGCATAAGGAGTTCGATATAAAGTCCGAACGGGAAAATATGTTCTCATCCTTCGACCAGACTTTCCTGAAACTCTTCCCGAATTTCCTGACGGAATACAATAAGTTCTTCCGCCCGGACGACCAGGTGATTCTGGATGAGGCAGGCAACCTGCCACCAGAGTTGCGCATCTTTGCCCTGATTCGTTTGGGAGTAACCGAGAACGAGCGGATTGCCAAGTTCCTCAACTTATCTATTAATACCATATATGTATATAAGGCACGGGTAAAAGGAAAGACAATTGTGCCGAAAGAAGAGTTCGAAGAATACATTATGCAAATAAAGAAAGGAATTTAGCCCCGAATATATCTGAAAAGGCTCTAAAACAGACCTTAATTTTCTGTTGAAAGGAGGAATGCATTGATTTGAATATCAGCGTATTCTTCCTTTTATCATTCTATATCCCGTCTTCATTGCTTTTTTCTCCCTCCCATCCGAAATACCTTTGTCCCAAGGAAAAAAATTCTTTGAACCTATTAACTCATTTAAATCATTGTACCATGAAAAAGAAAACTAAGATTTATCCTTGGAAAATGTACTTTCATGTACTCCTTGGAATGTTCTTCCTGCTCCCTGCATTACTGAATGCCCAAAATGCAACAGTCAAAGTATCAGGAATAGTGACGGACACCAACAATGAACCTCTGATCGGTGTATCCGTTGCAGAAAAAGGAACCACTAACGGAGCCATAACTGATGTCGACGGTAAATATTCGCTGACCGTCCGTCCCACAAGTACCCTACGCTTCTCCTTCATCAGTTACAAAACGCAGGAAGTGAAAGTAGACGGGCGTAAGACTATCAATATTCGTATGGAAGACGATGTGCAGGCTCTGAACGAAGTAGTCGTTATCGGGTACGGAACGCTGGATAAGAAAGAACTTACTTCTGCCGTATCACATATCTCCAGTAAGGATTTTCTCCATATCAGCAGTCTGGACCCTTCCATGATGATACAGGGAAAAGTGGCCGGAGTATCCGTAACCAACACAGCTGCCGCCGACCCTAACAACCAGGCAAGTATCCAGATTCGCGGCATTTCCTCACGCGCTGCCGGATTGGGCCCGCTGATCGTAATCGACGGCATTCCCGGTGGTAACCTGACGAATATCAATCCCAACGATATCGCCTCCATGGATATTCTGAAAGACGGTGCAGCCTCCGCCATCTACGGCACACGGGGTAGCAACGGTGTAATCGTCATCACAACCAAGAAGGGATCACGCGACGGTAAATTCCATGCTACCTATAATGGTATGCTGACCGCCAGTATTCCTCTGCATGAACTCGACCCACTGACTGCCGAAGAGTTCCGCGAATACCGTGTTCCCAACAATCCGACCAGTGACCTGGGTGGAGCTACCAATTGGATTGACGAGATTACCCGTACCGGTTTCACCCACCAGCATACCGTCACATTATCCGGCGGCACCAGCCAGAGTAATTACCGCGTCAGCGTGGATTACCGCAATGCAACCGGTATCGATATACGTTCCAGTCGCGAAGAGTATGGTGCACGCGCCTCTATCAACCATACCACTAAAAACGGACTGTTAGATTTCTCCGTAAATATCGCACCGCGTATCGCTTACCGTGAAAATTCCTCCTGGGATGCATTCAAGATAGCCATGGATGCCAACCCCACTACCCCACTGTTTGATCCGGAAAATCCGAATCTTTATTCTGACTTCACCGGCCAGGAAGCCTTATGGAATCCTGTAGAGGAACTGAAGCTGGAACAAAACGGTGGTGAAACCAAACTATTGGACTGGGATGCCACTGTGAAGCTAAACTTACTTCCCCTACTCGCCAAAGATGGTCATTCCATTCATTCCCTCAGTACGCAACTGACTTTTGCCGACCAGCAATCAGATAATTTCGATTACTGGTTCCGTCCTTCCACAAGCCGCCTGGCTATGAAGAACGACTATAAAGGAGAAGCCAGCCGCACTTACAGCAAGTACCGCCAGCATAGTCTTGAATGGTTGGGCAACTACGCTATGGAACTGAAGGGACACCGTGCCCGCGCCATGGTAGGCTACTCGTACCAATACTTCCAGAATTCAGGTCTGAATGCCGCCAATAAGGATTTCTCTTCCGACGGACTTCTGTACAACAACCTCGGTTCCGGTGAATGGGCCAAGGAAGAAGGACGCAACGAAATGGGTACCAACAAAAGCGATTCTAAACTGATTGCTTTCTTCGGCCGCCTGAGCTATGACTACAAAAACCGCTACCTGATGACCGCTTCTTTGAGATACGAAGGTTCTTCCCGCTTCGGAGATGACAATAAATGGGGTTATTTCCCCGCTGTATCTGCCGGTTGGCGTATCAGCGAAGAAGCTTTCATGAAAGACATCACATGGATTGATGACCTGAAAATACGTGGTGACTACGGTGTAACCGGTAATCAGGATTTCAGCAATTACCTGTCTTTGTCTACTATGAGCAGTTTCGGCAGTTACTACTACAACGGTCAGTACTTCACCGTATGGGGTGCAGGTAAGAATCCTAATCCGGGGCTGAAATGGGAAAAAGGTAAAAACTGGAACATCGGCATGGACTTCAGCATGTTCAAAGGAATATTGAGCGGTTCGGTCAATTACTACAACCGTAAGCAACAGGATTTGCTGGGCGACTACAATGTGCCCGTTCCTCCATACTTGTTCTCTACCACTTTTGTCAACGTAGGCACCATGCGCAACACCGGTATTGAAGTCGATCTGAATATCCAGGCGGTGAAGATGAAAGATTTCAGCTATACCATCAATCTGGTAGGCGCCACCAATGAGAACAAGTTCCTCAAATTCTCCAACAACGAGTTCACCGGACAGAACTATTACGATTTGGCGAATATGGAAAGTCCGAATCAACCGGGCAAGTTGCAACGCATAGAAGAAGGACAACGCCTGGGTAACTATTACACCTGGAAGTATGCCGGTATTGATGCCGATGGAGACTGGGTAGTATGGAACAAAGACAATACGGAGATGATTAAAATATCTGATGCCAAAGAAGAAGACAAACGGGTAACCGGTAACGGACTTCCCAAATTCACAGCTTCCATGACCAATACCTTGACGTATAAGAACTGGGGACTGACCATCTTCCTGCGTGGTGCTTTCGGCTTCGACCTCTTCAATGTACACGACTTCTACTGGGGCATTCCCAGTATGCAAAGCAATGTGCTGAAAAAGGCATATACCAAGAACGCAGCCATTAAGAAAGGTAAGAATGTGCTGACCGACTATTTCATTGAACGCGGTGACTATGTGAAGCTCGATATGGTAACCCTGAGCTACACTTTCCAGATCAATAACAAATGGCTGGACAGTGCCCGCCTCTACATCACCGGAAAGAATCTTGCCACCATTACAGGTTTCAATGGTGTGGATCCTTCGACTTACCAGACCAACGGATTGACTCCGGGTGTGAACCTGAACGGTACGGAAGGTACCCGCCGATACTATCCCTCCACTACACAGGTCATGTTCGGTGTTCAATTAGACTTCTAAATGTATAACCTTAAAAACAATAGAAATATGAAACTCAAGAATATATTAACCGGTTCGCTGGCAGGAGTATTGCTTCTCGGCTCCCTCAGCGCATGCACCGACCTTACGGAAACGGTATACGACCAAATCATGTCTACCAACTATTACAATACAAAGGATGATATTATCAAAGCCACATTCCGCCCCTTCGAACATGGATTCTACAGTATCGGGCCGCGCCAAGTTTTGCAAGAGTGTTGTGCCGATCAATTGGGTACCTGGGCACGCGATGGCTGGTGGTATGACAATGCCAAATGGCAATATCTGCACTACCATACCTGGGCTGCCGACAATGAATCCATCAAAAGTGAATGGGAAAACTGTTTCACCGGAATTATGCAGGCCAATTCCGTCATAGATGACCTGCAAAAGCTGGACCCTGCCAAATTCAACATGTCACAGCCGGAAATGGATAACTTCATCGCGCAGAACAAGGCATTACGTGCATGGTTCTACATTCGCCTGCTGGATGCTTTCCGCAATGTACCGTTAGCTGTCAGCCTGGATCAGAGCAAGAACTCCGTCGGACAAGTGACGCCGCAGGAACTGTTCAGCTTTATCGAAACGGAACTGAAAACATCTATCGAAGCATTGCCTGCCAAGAATGGTAATGCCGGAAACGGGATAGCACAAGGTCAATGGACCAAAGCCGGCGCAGCCGCATTGTTAGTACGCCTCTATCTGAACGCAGAAAAATGGACCGGTACTTCTAAATATACGGAATGCGCCACCTATGCCCAAAATATTCTGGACGGTGACTATGGCTTCTACGAACTGGGAAAGACTTGGGACGAAGTGTTCGACTGGACAAACGATAAATGCAACGAAACCATCTTTGCTTTCCCGTCGTCCTACGGGCGTAGCTACTGGCACTATTCGGGTGATACATACTGGTGGGCCGTCCCTGTCAATGCACGTTTCTACTTCGGCGCTTTCAAACAAGGAGACTTCAATACCAAATATGCCTTGCAGCCCAGTCTCGACCTGAACAATAATGAATACAGCTTCAAACTCGGCAAGTTTGTCAGCAAATTCAAGAAATATCCGAAAGATTACCGCCTGACCATGTACCGGAATCTGGGCAACAGTACCCGTGAAGGTATGTTCCTTTACGGCTACCTGCCTTATATCGCCGATGACGGCACCGAAAAGAAAGTAACTTCCCCCGTAGGAGGATATGAAATCTACATCCGCGACCAGGTAGGAGTATTTCACGAACTCGCTCCGGACGAACTTCCCGCTGACCGCACTTCAAACATGAATACCGGCGACCATAACTCCGGATGGCATTTCGTGAAGTATCCCATCTACAGGGATGATGACGAAGGTAAACGTGAAGCCGATTACAATGAAATTCGTCTGGCGGAAATCTATTACTCACTGGCTGAATGCAAGTTCAAAGCAAACGATGTGGACGGAGCGGCAAAACTGCTGAATGCGGTACGCAAACGTAACTATCCGCAAGATACATGGGCAGAATGCCTGTACAAGCCCGAAGGTACAGTAACCCTGACGCAAGATGAGCTTTACGATGAATGGGGACGTGAGTTCCTTGCCGAAGGACGCCGCCGGACCGACCTTATCCGCTGGGGATTGTACTGTACGGAAGAATGGTGGGACAAGAAACCCGATGCAGACTCACACTGGGATATCTTCCCTATCCCACGGGATATGATGGGAGCGGATCATACACTGAAACAGAACCCGGGATATAATTAATACGAACCGGTAAAAAGCATCTCTTTAGGTGAACGATAGTTTCATCGTTTGAAACTACCAGTTTCACACCGAGAAACAAACTGTTTCATTGCTTGAAACTACCAGTTTCATGCCTTGAAACAAAGAGTTTCACGCCGGGAAACAAACTGTTCCCTCAAAGGAAACTCAAACGCCGATGAAAGGCTCTCGGATATAACAACTTACAATTTAAAATCAGATAACCATGAAGAAAATAATCAATAAGCTTATATTCATCTTTGCCTTCCTCCCTCTACTGGCAGGATGCGAGAAAGATAAAGAAATTGTTGTAGTGGAACCCGTTGAAAACTACACGCAACTGTACGGACTCGGCACTATATTCAGTTGGGATTCCAATGTCCCCACAGAACTGAAGTTGATTGAGCAGAATACGTTCACCATAGATAAAGTCATCAAATACTCCGAAGAGAACAAGCAATTCAAATTTATCCTCGAAAAGGGAGACTGGGACAAAGTGCGTTATCTGGTACCTACTTCAACCGATGATGGTACCGCCGTGAAAGTCATCACTCCCGGAGAATACGATATGCTGATGTGCTCCGAAATGACAGGCGACCTGCGCGACCACTTCTGGGGAATACCCGAAGGAAGCGATGGCACCTATCGGATTACAGTAAACGTAAAGAAGCTGAAACTAACCCTCGAAAAAATCAGCGATGAAACAGAAGAACCGGAACCGGAGATTAAGACAATTTATGGTTTAGGAAGTGCATTCGGATGGGACTCCGGCAATCCGACCGGATTAACACCCGATCCGGATGAAGAAGGAATCTATACGGCAGAGGTAAACCTCATCTACAGTGACGAAAACAAGCAATTCAAATTCTGCCTTGAAAAGGGAGATTGGGATAAAGTTAATTATCTGGTGCCTGAAAGTGTAGATCATAACGGAAACGTCAAGATTGTGACACCCGGTGAATATCCCATGTTTAAATGTTCAGAAATGGAAGGTAACCTGCGCGACCACTTCTGGGGTATTCCCGAAGGAACGGACGGCAAATACAAGTTAACCGTAAATACCCAAACTCTGAAACTGAAAGTAGAAAAAGTTAATTAACCCCCAAACTTTACCATTATGAACCATTTGAAGTTACTATTAGGTTTTGCAACCTTATTCTTATTATCCTTTCCCCAGTCTTCCATAGCTCGTGACAGTCCCTTCACCCGTCACGGTACGGGACCCAGATACTGGATTGCCTACGAAGAGTGTTTTGTAACCAACGTTCCTCTCAGTGAGGAGCGCTGGAAAGCAAACATCGACTGGATGGAGAAGACTTTCAAACCCTACGGTTACGACATGATCTGCAACGACGGATGGATAGAAGCTGCACAAACCGTCAATGAGAACGGCTATATCACCAAGTACAACAGCAACTGGAAAAACGGTTTCAGCTACTGGACTAAATACCTGCAAGAACGGGACATGAAGATGGGAGTCTATTACAACCCCATGTGGCTGACCCGTGCCGCCTATGAACAGAACCTGCCTGTAAAAGGAACTTCTTACCGTACCCGAGACATTGTGGGCTACAAATCATTCAACGATCCTCTGTATTGGGTGGATGTGGATAAGCCGGGAGCCAAAGAATGGATTCAGAATTATGTCCACTATTTCAAGGAGATGGGTGTCACCTATCTCCGCATAGATTTTCTGGAAAACTATGAAACCAACTATGGAACCCGCCGCTACGAACAAGCATTGGCATGGATTGCCGAAGCTGCCGGAGATGATCTTTTCCTCAGTCTTGTGATGCCTCACTGTTATAATCATGCCAAGACGGAATTGAAATACGGGGATATGATACGCATTGACGATGACTGCTTCGACGGTGACTGGGACTTTGTCAGCAACCGCCGCCGCGGGCAGCAGAAAGACCATTGGCCGCAATTCGGTAATGCTTTCGACGGATTCATTGGTTTTGCCGATGTCGGTGCACGAGGGCAAATGATACTGGACGGTGACTTTATGCGTATGAATAAACTGGCAAATGACAACGAACGCCGCTTCCTTTTCTCGCTGATGATTATGGGAGGTTCTGCACTTGCCATTGCCGACCAGTATGATACGATTGGAGATCACGCCTGGGTTTACCAGAATCCGGAAATGAACGAGTTGAACAGTCTCGGTTTTGCCGCCAAACCATTGAGTTACGACTTTCGGGATGCTGCGAACAGTTCCCGATGGATCGGACAGTTGCCTAACGGGGACTGGGTGGTAGGATTATTCAACCGTGAAAGTACTCCACAAACACGCAGCATTGACTTCCATCGTGAACTGGGCATTGAAGACGGGCAAGCCGTCAATGTACGGGATTTATGGGAACGCAAAGACTTAGGAGGTATGTCGGGAACATACACCGTAGAATTGCGACCCCATGAATGTAAAGTAATCCGTATTCAACACAACACCCTGAAAATGGAAGCAGAAACAGCTTCCGTAAGGGGTGGAGCAAAATCAATCAAGTAAATGATAATTTAGCGGGCTGAATTTTAAGCCTGAAAGGCTTGCATTATATAGCGTAGGGCATCGCCCTACGTAATGTGCATCCCCATTTCTAAGCCCTGAAAGGGCGATATAAAGGTTGATGCTTAATTGCGCCCTTTCAGGGCTTAAATTAAAGATATACATAATCACGTAGGGCGTTGCCCTACGCTATGTAATATCAGGCTTTCAGCCTGTCTTGATTTCAGGTATTCAGTTCCCTAAATTATCATTTACAGAATTCAATCAACAATGAAGTACTACAATCTATTACTAATGGCTTGTCTCCTGTTATCCTGCAAGGAATCCGATTCCGGACATGATAACGATGGCAAACAAGAGAATACTTACAGTGGTGCCGGCTACGTCACAGGACTTGAAAACTCCGGCGCCAATGTACTCTTTGCAATGGAAGTTCCCCAAGCGGGGGGCTATCCGCTGGAAATCAGATATCGAAATACAGGAACAGCAGAAGCAGTGGCTTTGATTATCGTCAATGATGTGGCGATAGAGAAATTGTTGCAACTTCCTGTACAGGCTGACAAAACAGCCTGGCAAACTGCGGAGACAGAAATATCCCTGCAAAACGGTATTAATTATATAACCATTCAGAACTGTACGTCCAAAGGCGGATGCTTTGAACTGGACTATATAAAAACAAGAAAGAAATCATGAAAAGACTTCCTAATTATTCCCTGTTATGGGTAATCTTTATCATTTTCCTCTGCACAAGTTGCAATCTGGCATCGCAACTCTCTGTAAATTCTCCCGATGGTAATCTCAGCCTGCATGTAGAAACAGAAAACGGAAAACTCTATTATAAACTCTCACGGAATGGAAAGCCCATACTCGATAAGTCACGCCTCGGGTTTATCCTGAAAGAAGATACACTTGCTGACCATCTGGAAATAATTGAAGTTCTTCATCATTCATTCAGCGGGACATGGGAACAAATCTGGGGAGAAGACCGGATTGTGGAAAACAACTATCATGAGATGACCATTCGTGTACAGGAAAGATCCGCACACAAACGAAAGTTCAATGTCGTCTTCCGGCTGTTCAATGACGGGTTTGGCTTCCGCTACGAATTTCCGGAACAGGAAGCATTAAAAGACTTTGTGATCATGGATGAACTTACAGAGTTTGCATTGACCGGTGATCATAAAGCCTGGTCCATACCTTACGAAGCACATTTTTATGAAGCACTCTACGAGGCATCTCCTGTCAGTAAACTCGGTTGGATAAGCACACCGCTCACTATGGAAACCAATGACGGACTTTTCCTGAGCATCCATGAAGCCAATCTGACAGATTATGCAGCCATGAATCTTATCCCTAAAGAAGGTAGAATGACCCTGAAAGCCAATCTCACTCCATGGGCTACGGGAGAAAAAGTATTTATGAAAGCCCCCGGTGTCACTCCCTGGCGCACGATGATTGTTGCTGAAAGCGCAGGTGATTTACTCCTGTCACGCCTTATGCTGAATCTGAACGAGCCTTGCCGAATTCAGGATACATCCTGGATACAACCCGGAAGATACATCGGCATCTGGTGGACTTACCACATGCATAAACACACCTGGCACACGGGTCCACGCCACGGCGCTACCACCTCCAATGCATTGCGGCATATAGACTTTGCCGCCCAACAGGGTTTTCAGGGGGTACTTATTGAAGGTTGGAACAAAGGTTGGGACACTTATCATTTCAACTTTACCGAACCTTATCCTGACTTTGACCTGAAACAGATCACCGACTATGCCGCTTCCAAAGGCGTGACGCTTATCGGCCATCATGAAACGGACGGCTGGGTATCTGATTATGAAAACCAAATAGAAGCAGCCTTCAATTTATATAAAGATCACGACGTGCAAATAGTCAAAACAGGCTATGTAGGCAAACTGCTGGATGGCAAAGAGCGACACAGCAGCCAGTTTGGTGTGCGCCACTACCGGAAAGTTATTGAACTTGCAGCCGACAAGCATATTATGATTGACAATCACGAACCCGTGATGCCCACCGGACTGCAACGCACCTTCCCCAACCTGATGACGCAAGAAGGCGTACGAGGGCAGGAATGGGATGCCTGGGACAAAGATGGCGGCAATCCTCCCATACACACTACCATTATCCCCTTCACCCGTGGACTGGCAGGTCCCATGGATTTCACCCCCGGCACTTTCCGCTTCGAAAATCCGGTGTTGCCTCAGACGCGTGTACAAACAACACTTGCCAAACAATTGGCTTTATCCGTTGTGTTATACAGTCCCCTGCAAATGGCCTCCGATGAAATAGAAAACTACGAACGGAACCCTGAACCGTTTTCATTTATCACCACCTGCCCTACTACTTGGGAACAAACCATAGTACCCGAAGCAAAAATAGGCAAATATGTGACAATTGCCCGTAAAGAACGCGGAAGCAGCGGACGTTGGTTTATAGGAAGCATCACTAATGAACAACCTCGGGAGATGCAACTTCCCCTCTCCTTTCTGGATAAAGGAAAACGATATAAGGCTGTTATCTATAGAGATGGAGATAAGGCTGATTATCGTACCAACCCATATCCGGTGATAATAGAAGAACAGGAAGTAACCGGTGAATCGGCCCTGCAAATAGCACAGGCACCGGGAGGAGGTACGGGAATTATACTCACTGTTCTCTCCTCATCCGAAGCAACCTCCGATATACAAAAATAAATGCCGGCACCAGGAACAGGACAGCCGCAATCCATGCCGTCGGATCACCGAAGCAGACCGCGAGATAGCCGAAAGCGGGCACTGCATAAATACTGACCAGCACACGTGCTATCATTTCGGAAACTCCGGAAAGCATAGCAAGATTGGTATATCCCGCTCCTTGGATGGTATATCGCAAAATACAAAGCAATCCCAAAACCGGGAAAAAGGACACGGAAATATGCAGGAACAACTCCGTGTCCTTCAATATTTCCAGTTCAGACGCTTCCACAAAAAGCAAGGCAAACGTACGTGCCCCAAGCATCAATATGCAGAACGTAAATGCCCAGTAAATAATCATCATTAACGCACTTACCTTTACTCCCATCCAAATGCGTTCGGGCTTGCCTGCACCATAATTCTGTCCGGTATAAGTAGCCATAGCAATGCCCAGACTCTCAAGCGGGCACATAAAGAACATCTTGATGCGCATGGCAGCCGTAAAAGCTGCTACACAAGCAGTTCCCAATGCATTGTTGGCGCTTTGCAACATGATGCTTCCGATAGCGGTAATCGAAAATTGTAATCCCATAGGTACACCGATATACATCAATCTCCGTGCCAGAGCACCGTTGAACTTCCGTTCATCCGGTGTTCCCCGCAATATATCAAAACGGCGCATCATATATCCATAACACAACACAGCCGACACGCCTTGTGAAAAGACCGTAGCGATGGCAGCTCCCGCCACTCCCCAATCCAACACCAGGATACAGAACAAATCAAGCAAAATATTAAGTGCAGCAGAGAACAGCAGAAACCAGAAAGGCGTCTTACTATCGCCCAAAGCACGAATGATACTGGACAACAAATTATAAAAGAAAGTACAGGGAACTCCGATAAACGTTATCAATAAATAATAGTAAGCATTCTGGAATATGATATCCGGTGTACGCATCATCAGCAGGATATCCCCACACAGAATACTCGTAACCACTGCAATCACTACCGACATCACCCCCGCCAGTTGCAAACTGACCGATATATAACGACGCATCGTGCTATAATCCCGCGCTCCGAACTTCTGTGCCACAGGAATACCGAAACCTCCACAACATCCATTGCAGAAACCAAGAATAAGGAAAACTACCGAGGTACTTGCTCCAACCGAGGCCAATGCATTAATGCCCAAGAATTTACCTACGATTGCCGCGTCGACCAGAGAGTATGTCTGTTGTAGCAGGTTTCCCATCAACAGAGGCATAGTGAAATTGAATATCAACGGCAATGCGCGTCCTGCCGTCATTTCTCTTGATGTTGCCATAAATTAATCCTCTGAAAATTGCACGCAAAGGTAGAAAAAGATAAGATTAAAGGAATTGACAAACATCAAAAATATGCTTCGCCATGAAAAGAATTAAACTACAGTCCGTCCGCACCTTTCAAGACTGAACTGTGTGCCAGGTATTCGGGAGTTTCAGCATAGATATACATCACACTTCCTCCTTTGATGGCATCAATGATAGGACGGGAAAGTTTTGGCGGAACAGCCGGACAGCCAAAGCTTCTTCCCAAACGCCCCCCTCTGCTGACTACCGAAGGATCGGCATAAGCCGCCCCATGCATCACAATGGCACGCTCACGAGCCCGGTCGTTGATTCCTTTTTCCAAACCATTCAAAATAAGCGAATACCCATTCTTTCCCTGATAAGTAGATTCTGTAAGATAGAACCCCAGTGAACTTTTGTAGGAACCATATTCGTTGGAGAAGGAAGTGGCATAATTATCACCGCTATTCTTTCCGTGGGAAACAACCGATGAAAAAAGTACTTTACGCTCCCTCATATCAAATACAAAAAGACGTTTGGCGGTAGAAGGACGGGAAAAGTCTATCAACGTCAACACCTCCCGTTTGCGATTGTCTATTTTATAATAACCTGCTACAGCCTGCCGGAAAGCTTTCCAGTTAACGACTCCTTCCAACTGCATGGAACGGTATAAGCTCGCATAAGCCTCAACATCAGATGCAGCAGCCCTTTCAGCAGAGTCAGGAGTGCTATCTGACGACTTGCCGCCCAGAAACAAGGTACAAGGAAGAAATAAGAATAAAATGAATACAATAAATCGCAACATAAAACTTTAGCCAGAGAAATAACGGCGGCTAAATTACTGTTTTTTCTCCAGACACCTATCACACAGATAGTTAAAAATGAGGATTTACTATTCAATCACCACAACCAAAGAGCGTTCGGTAGGTGCCCAATCAAAAACGAACTTGGAATGTGAAGTGGCATTGCGCACACACATGTGCGAACGTGGAGTGGTTCCCAACGACCAGCTATACTCAATCATACTTGTACGCGGTGCATTCACCGGCACTCCGTGAATATAAGCTCCGTTCGTAAAACGACTGGCATAGGGGGCATAGCCTCCTGTCTCCGCCGAACCGTCTTTCAGGAACACCATACGCGTTTTCTTCTGTTGAAGCAGATACATCCCCAGTGGGGTTTCCTGAGCATAAGGTGGAGCATGCATTCCGGTAGTGGCAGGATTCATGCTGCGTATCTTCCACTCACCTTCCGAGACATGTTCCAAGGTAGTAATATTCTGATCCAGGCGGTCGACAAAAATCACATGATTAAAGACGGTGCTATCCGGCAATTGTTTCAGATAACTGCGTGGCGCCAGCCATTCTTCTTCAAAAGTGGCGGGTAATATCCGGTAAAAACTTCCTTCCTCACCTTTCAGATAAGCGATAGTACCGTCTCTACCATAACGTTCGGGCGCCAAAGTATCAGCGGGCAGATACAGCGGCACCGATTGATAGCGCTCCACGCCCAATGTATCAGATACACGGCGGTACACATTCCGCACGAACTTACGTACCAGGGGAGCTTCTTTATTCAGATTCTTATAATTCTGCAACACCACCCACCTTGCAGTAGTATCGCGCTGCATATTCTCAATATAAGCCAGACAATTCCGGATGACATCCCATTTGAAAGAGCGTACCGTATCCTTATACAGATAGGTATCTTCGAGGGTATGCTGGTCATAGAGCAATTCTTTGGTAAGAGAAATATCGGCAGCGGTCAACTGTTTCTCTATAGGATGCGGAAATTCCAGTACAGCCGTATCTTTAGGTTCAGCCTCCTGCACAACTACCGGCACAAGTGGTTCCTGCCGGTTACGACATCCGGCAAAAATCAAACCAACAGCCACGCAGGCAAAAAGAACGAAATGTTTCATAAAATGAAATTTAACTATAACCTAATAACGACTACCCACCTGTTATTGTTGACTCTTTATACTACTTTCCATAAATAGAATCAAATATCCCCAACAAAAATTCACTGAAAGGAATAGTACTTCCATTGACACTCACAGCTATCGATATATCTTCCTGTTCATTATATACACCGATGGAATGAAATCTGTCCCTGGTTCATGCCAAGATACCTTGACGGTTAATCTCTTTCATTATAGCAAAGGAAACTATACATTGACCGTTCTGCTCTATCATAAAGAGGCAATCGGACAACCGAAGATAATGATTTTCACAAAGATAATGCTTACCAATCTAAATCAATCTACATATATCAATCTAAATCAATCTGTGCATCTGCTATAGTGGAAACAAGCGGATAAATATCTATTGAATCCTTGAGTCCCAGGTCCCGGGGAGTAGGAGGCATAAAATCTGCTTGCGTACCTTTAATATCAATTCTATCTTTTGCCAATGTTACAATGGCATACAAAGGTTTATCATAAGTAATCGAATAACGCAATAAGCGGTATTTTTCATTAATAGCTTTGGGATAGCGCTTTTCAGTCATTGTCGGCTTGCCAACCCATACATAAGATGCACTGTTAATCTGCATATAGGTAATCCCATTTATTTCTTTCGTATAGTTACTATGATTATGTCCGCTAAAAGCCAATACCACCTTTTTAAAACCTGCATGTTTGTTTGCATTTTCCAATACTGCACGCACTTCATCACCATTATTCATAAAACTGTCTATACTTTGATGAGAAAACAGAATGCACTTTTTATCAGTTGCAGCCAAATCATTTATCAACCATTCCAATTGTTCCGGATCAACAAAGGCACGCATATCGGACTTAGCCTTTAAATAGTTAGATTTAGCATAATGGCGATATTCTTTGCCATCGTAAAGGTTATTACCATCCAACACGATAAAATGAAAATCACCTTTATCAAATGAGTAATAACGGTTAGGGATTCCAAATCCTTTCAAGAATTCTTCTTTTGTATAAGCATCCAGATCATGATTGCCCAGTACGTGATACTTTTCTCCCTCGTACTCATTCCAAATAGAATCTAAAGACCTGCTTATACTATCAAGACGTATAAAATCCCCTAATTGAATCAGGAAATCCACATTTTCTTTATTTGCAGCATCCACAACTGCCTGCACACGCTCCTTTCCATCAGGCATAGCCGAAGCATGCAAATCTGATACGATTGCAAACTTCAGCGGTTTATCAGAAGAATTGCAAGATTCTAAACTTAATAATATACATAGAAGTACTATGCAAGAATATATAACTGACTTCATTGTTTCACTTATTTATATCTATAGGACTCTTTTAATTTACAGAAGAAAAACCATTCGAGGTCTTCCTTTTCAACTTTAAATAAAATGGTTCTCCTTCAGAAAGTGTTACTTTTATTGTAGTACCAACAGGTTTCGATTCGATTAAAAGAACTTTCTCCGGGGATTCTCCGTCAGCCAATACCCACTCTCCATCCAACACAAGCGACGCATAAGTAGGGGTAGCTATCCATCCATACACTTTGGATGGTTGAGGCCGAAGATTGGGATTACATAATGCGATGTCAAGCGTATCTTTTTTCTTATCCATCTTTTCCATAAGCAATAGTTCTGTATCAGAAGAACGCAAACACCCATATGACAAATGTGGAGCCGGAGCAAATAAGGAATATGCTATGGTACCGGAAGAGTGATGCTTAAGTATATGAGCCGAATCCCCCGCTGACAAGACTTCAAACAATCCTTCTTTCTTTTGTAACTGCTTCGCTAACATTGCCATCTTCCGTGCAGTAGTATTAGGAACAGCTACAAAACAATACCTCTTATTTTCAGGTTTAACTCCATGATTAATATAAGCCTTGGCTGTTCTAATTCTCTTCAAACCATTCTGAAAACCCGATGAAGCCGGAACCTCCTGCTCCACATTCTGCACTATTAATGAATCATTACCAGCAGGGAGATAATAACCTGTAGTATTAGGAGCAATCAGCCACGCATCTTCTTCCTTCAAATTCAAAACCCTCATCCCATTTCGTTTAATCTCTTTTCCATTAACTACTAAAACACTACTTCCAGCTTGACCTACCGTCTGAAAAAGATTAGTTGCTGTTAAATAATTATCGTCATAATTGCCTACAGCAGAAATGTCACTGCCCAAACTAATCAACATACCATCAAAAGCAAAAACAGATTTGCAAAATTTCAAATTGGTCGGTTCAAAGCGTTGTTTTCCCCAACTGTCTCCCTGATCGAATGCAGCAGCAAACAAGCCACAGTCTTTCCATGATAGGGCTCCGGAAAAATTTGTAGTCAAGGACTTCTGGTCAAAACGATCCGTTTCATTGCCCCCTGGCATCATTTCTTTCCAAGAGGTATAATGCACAGTTGTACTACCCGGTATCACGTTCCAGTCCCATCCTTTATGCCCTTCATTGCCCGGATATCCAGAACGTTCCAGCGGTCCGTCATACAGAATCTCCAGCGTTCCGTGACTTTGATATCTTCCGAAACGGTTTGTTCCTGCATATATCTCAGCACCCCAGAAATTCGTCGTCGGACAGCGCATGGTAGCTACCCAATTATCAAACCGATAAATTCCCAACGGACTATAATTGAACTGGTAAAAGCCTTCTAAATTCAGTTCAGGAGCATTCTTATACTTCTTTGTCATAAAAAAGTAATTATAAAAGGAAGCCAGTTCCAAGTCGGCAACCTCCCCATTTATGTCTCCTCCTACTTCTATCAACTGTTCAAAAAGCTGTTGCGTAAAACTAAGACCAATACCCGTAAACGGATGACGCCCTGCCAGGCTATTGGCATAATAATGATTATCGTCTGATGCAGAACGGGTAGCCATTAAATATAAAGAGATTATCGCTTTACGGATACGTTGATAAGCACCGCTATCTATCCGAAAAGAAGTACCTTTCAACCGAGCCGCGTACTCAACCAAAGTCTTATAAGAATACATATACCCATTATAATGTGTCCGATGATGAAAACCTGTTCCATCAGGTTTCAGCCAGTCATTCCCTCCTGGAACATACTGAGTACAGGCAGAAAGGAAATGGGAGAAAGACTCCAAATCAATTAAGGCCTGCTGGTCGTCCGGATTATGCAATATGCAAATAAGCAAGTGAGGAGGCACATTATAAATATAATCCGAGTTTATTCTGGGAGCTAACTGGGAGGAGGATAGATACAGTTGCTCAAACTCTAACAAGCTTTTCACTTCCCCAATCAATTGCAATTTTCGGGTATCGTCACAAACCGATAAAGCACTCAGGAAGTCGGCAGGTATTTTGCGGACAGCCTGATAATTGCTATAGCGAAAGACAATACGTTCAATAGCTTTTTGCGCAATCAAATAATCTATAAATAGAGTAAAATCGTCTTCTGCATTAGGATATTTTTCTAATACAGCATAAGCTAAAGCACGAGTTGCCGTGCTTAATTCCTGAGCCTGTACCAAAGCAAGCTTTTCTTCATTGGACAATGGCAGTCCCGTTACCCGCCCATTCTGCATACGTTTCAATTGATATCGTTTTATCAGCTTCAGAGCTTCCGCCAACTCTTCTGAAGTAGCCTGAGGTAATGGTAATGGATTTGATTTACGTAAATCTTCCAAATCACTCAACTTACGTTCTATATCTTCCCGGTTTCTTTTTATCAGTTCTATCCGCATGACACGAACATTGTTCTCGCTTTCATTCTGAATATCCTCGCCAAAAAATCCAAGACGGCTATATGTACCAATCGTATCTATTGAAAGCTCCAATGTCCTGTTTCCCACTCCCTCAAAGGTTACTGTACCTATATAACTCCATGTCTCAGGATAAGAATTCTGCCTGACGTTTACCAATTCCTCATCTTTTCTCAGCAAACAAGCTTTGAGTTGTTTTTCATCTCCTATCTTCAAAGAAACTTTAGTGCCTTCCGTAAATGATCGCCTCCAATGTCTGCTCGTATATAGCCTCACGTCATATTCTCCGGGTTCGTCAATCACACATTCCAGCAATAGTTTTCCCGTTTCAGAATTGAAATTTTCCGTATTCCCCCCTTCGGCTATTCTAAAACATCCTTTCTTCCCAGGTATCCTCCTCCCGGATGCGGCCGGCATACTTACAATCCCTTCATTAGGGAAATTCACTGTGCTTATATTCAAAGGAGTTTGGCAAGTAAGTTTAAGAACCGGTACGCACTCATAATCCAATCCTTCAGGGATAGAAACCATATTATGGTTCACTGTCAGTTTCTGACCGGATGACAATACTCCTGCCGATAAAATAACGGACTGTAGTCCTTTCAGTACAATCTGATTATTATGTGGTTGACGAACTAAATGCAAATACAGATTATTCTCCTTTCGAGTAACATACCCCCACGGAAAGTTATCATTAAACGGATTTCCGGCAGCACCATAAATAGCTTCCGAATTTGCATTCAACCAGTTTCCTACAAAACTCAACACATCAACACTTGGCTGAGGGACCACCCCATCTGCACGCGGACCTATATTAATCACGTAATTAACATTCCTACTCACAGCCTCTATCAATGAGCAAAGAATCGCTTTCTTTCCTTTCCAAGCATGATCATTCTTTTTGTATCCCCAAGTATGATTCAAGGTAGCCACCATCTCCAAATCCGTTGAAGCATAAGCACAAGGCATTTCATTATCACCCAATGCCCCGTAATCACCAAGATTATACCCCACACGACCATTGATTAAACAATCCGGTTGCAACTCTCTAACCACATTGACAAAAAGCTGGCTCTGCTCTTTTGACAAATCAAAAGGAGTATCATACCATAGTAAATCAATTTTTCCATAATTAGTGAGCAACTCACGCACCTGCGGCAACGCTTTGTTTTGAATATATCGGTCCAAATCGGGCTTTACCTCCGATTTATCTTTCCCATAATGCCCGTCATATTCATTTTTCATTACGGCAGCATCTTCTTCCCGCCAATCTTGGCGGTGCGAATAATAAATTCCTACTTTTAGGCCATACTTGTGACAGGCCTCTATCAGTTCTCTCAGCGGATCACCTTTGTAAGGTGTGCTCTCAATATCAAAATCAGTGACATCACTCGGATAAAGGCAAAAGCCTTCATGATGCTTAGCCGTGAAAACAATATATTTTGCACCAGCTTGCTTGGCTATCTGCACCCAAGTTTCAGGCTTGCATTTACTTAAAGTAAAATCAGACAATAATTTTTCATATTCACGATTCGGCACCTTTGCAAAATTCTGTATCCACTCACCAATTCCTTCCACTTCTTTCCCATTCCATTCTCCGGCAGCTGCAGAGTATAATCCCAAGTGGATAAACATTCCAAAACGGGCCTCACGCCACCAATCCATACGCGAGGTGCTACTCTGCGCTTCAGTTGATAAAGCAATCCAGCTGAACAACAAAACATAGACTATTCTTCTCCAAATCATATTTAATTATATTTATAAGACAATTGTTAGTTTTCCAAAGCAGGGAGATGCCTCCAAAGTTTTGCAATAATTTCCCCAAGCTATTTCCGGATAATCCCACTTACTCATTATATACAAAACCAACCGCTCATCTGCCCCTTTACTCGTTCTGCAGGCCAATGAAGCATCAGGAGATATCACAGACAGATGAAGACCGGAACTATCTTTCTGTTGAGATAGTGTATAATAATAGATATTCTCCTTCAGTCCCTTAGCTATCTGCGTCAATGGTTGGTGACAATTAGCACCAGCATCAGCCCAGTAATAATAATTATGAGTATCCAGTTGCCACGCCTGCTGTGGATTTTCCCGATAGGCTACGCGATGGTTATTGTATAGAGGCGCACAACCATTATTACCTGCAAAAGCCCCTTCTTGGTAGTAGTCCCAATATCCCTTACGTTCCCATCTCAGATAATTGTAAATGTCAGGAAGAAGGAAAGAAAGTCCGGACTCACGTACATAGCCATTGGGAGCATCCGATACAATATAGTTCATCTCTATTTGTCCCTCCGGAAGAATTAGCATTTGGAAGTCAATCTTAACTCCACCATATTCTCCGGACAATGCGATCTCCGCTTTACCATCTTTCAATTGACACACAAAATCCCTTTTGACCCAGTTCTCTTTTGGAAGAATGAATTTCTTCGCGGCTTTTCGTACCTCGGCACCGGTCAGGTGATTTAAATTTGTATTCAAATTCAGAAAAGGTCCTGATTCCAATACTACCTTGCCGGCAGAAACGGCATTACAGATAAGCCCTGTATGCCTACTGAATGGGATTGTAAAATTATCACCTTCAACAATGACAAACTCATCCGTTTCTGTCACCCGCAACGCTCTTTTGTGACCACTATTGTAGGGAAGCGGAACTTTCTTCTCTCCTATAGTTATCAGATTGGCATCGATTAATTGGTCACCGGCAGTATAGAACTCCACCAAAATCCGATCACCATCCTGCCAATCTTCATCCGGTAAGATTAAATTCCCCTTCTCATGTGGAGCCAAATTCAGAGAAATCGTTTTCGGGACATTACCATTACGAGTATAACGGATATTTATTTCACTCAGGTTGGTGTGGTCAAAACGATTATGAACGGGAATTATCAACCGTTCTCCGGAAGTGATACTGGAAATCGGTTCAACCGACAATCTGACCGGAGAATATGCTTTTTTCGTAGACCAGAATTCCGGTTTTTCACGTCGCCACACATCTACAATTCCCCATTCTCCATAACCGACACAATTACCCTGAAACTCTTCCGGCTTTGCCGTTCTTGCAAAAGTCTTCCAGTAGGGTTCTCCTACTTTCAGTTCAGGAACCATAAAGGTTTCATCAATATATCCCCAAATAGCTCCTCCAAGTCCGCCGGAAGTATTAAATAATTTACTCCACATTTTATCCAATGAAGCTCCCCAAAATTCTCTGATATTAGGATCTTCCCTTAAAGTTTCATACGTATAGCATGCCGGATGTGCCCATTCATCAAACAAGGCAGGCACCCCATATCCTTCAAAGTTCTGTACAGTCATCCCGAACTGATTTAAACTTCCGTTTACGTTTGGATAGTGCATGCTCAATATGTCATAGATCTTATCTTCTCCTTTCACAGTACCCGGCCAGCTGAAAATAACAGGACGCGCCGGATCAGTCTTCTTCATCCAATCCCAGCTTGCTCTGAAATTATCGCCATATCTGCTCTCATTCCCTATCGACCAAAATATAATGGAAGAGTGTGACCGCAAGGATTTCACCATTTCCATACATTGCGATAAATAACGATGAGTAAAATCAGCATCATCCTGAGATTTTCCCGGTTTATAGTTCTTCTGACGATAGGTATCTACAAAGCAAACAGCCGTTTCACATTCCACATAAAGTCCCAGTTTGTCACAATATTCCAAGAACCTTTCAGTGGGAGGATAATGCGAAGTACGTACAAAATTCATATTCGCACGCTTAAACAAAACAGCATCCAGACTGTCCAGTTCTTCAGTCGTTGTCCGTCCCAAAGTGGGATGTATATCATGCCGGCAAGCACCGCGCAGCTTTATTGGCATACCGTTCACCAACATACGCTCTTTTACTATCCTCACCTCACGGAAACCTATTTTTTTGCAAAAACGGCTTATCTCCCTCCCCTTCTGCCAAATAGAAACAGTCAATGAATAAAGATTAGGATGTTCCGCATCCCATTTCAATACATTACTGACAGGAAGTTCGTCCATAACTTCCATATTTTCTCCTTTTTTTAATGGAAAGACCGATACAGGCAATTCTACACGTTTTCCCTGCGGAGATAAAAGCGTATATCTGATCTCCGCCTCCTCACTTGCAAACGCCGAATAACCGAGTTTAAGCACAGCATTCTTATAAGAAGCATCTAAAACAGTCTCAGCATAAAAATCAAAGATATGAGTTTCCGGCAGAGCAAATATAGTAACATCCCGCAAGATGCCTCCAATGGGGTGGTGAGCATAACCGGAAGCATAAGATATGTCATCCAAGCGATCAGTCACTTCCAGTTCTATTTCGTTCTTCTTTCCTATTTTTACATAAGAAGTTATATCCGTCTCCCAACGAGTAAATCCTCCAAAATGTTCTCTGACTTTCTTTCCATTCACCGCCAGACAAGCATGACTGTATACTCCGTCAAAACGGAGTATAACCCTTTTATTCCTATAACTATCCGGCAATACAAACGATTTACGATACCGAAAAGCCTGGTCGTGCTCAATGGCATAACCTTGCATCACCACTTCTCCGGGAACCTGAATGGTAGTCCACCCGCTTTTCAAAGAAGGCTTGAAATTCCAAGCTCCATTCAATAATGTTTCTATTTGCTCCATTCCCGGTGCTAACTGAGGTATCACATAACTCCGCTCTCCAGCAGAAAGTTGAAGTAGCATCAGACAGCTCAACGCATGTGCAAGCAATAATTTATAATAATTCCTCATTATTTTATCCATTAATTTAAACTCTATAACGAATCGTGCGGATAGCTTTGAAAGGCCTTAAATAGCATTTAAACGTCATTCACGAAACCTACCCGCACGAAGCGTACAAGAGACAAAAATACAATTTCTTTTTTACGAAAATTAGATCCAGGCATAATAAATACTACCTGAATCTAATTAAGAACTACATGTTATCCATTCTTTCTACCATCCTGTATTTTGTTTCAAATTAGAATTCTTAAAGACTTCTTCCTGAGATATGGGATATAGATACATCTTATCTTCCCATTTGCGCTCTTGTACTTTGCTCTTCTTGTACAAGAATCCGTCTGCTACCTTCTGTATGGTTACTCCATAAATATCTTTAACCACTTCTCCTGTTTTCCACCGGCGAATGTCCCAGAAACGATGATCCTCAAATGCCAGTTCTACACGGCGCTCACTACGAATACGTTGTGTAAAAGCCTCCCCTTGCTCCGTTACAGATGGCATATTAGCAGCAAAACGTATCTGATTGATAACTTCACGTGCCGATATAGGATGTGCGCCGTCTGTATAGTCCGGACCTTGCCATTCATTCATGGCCTCAGCATAATTAAGTAATATTTCAGCGTAGCGGAATATAACAAAATGATGGGGTTGCGAAATCGGTTTGGCAGGTGACAATGACACAGTCTCATTCATATATTTTCGTAAATAGTACCCGGTCAAAGAAGCACCTTCGATAGGATATGCATTCTTTCCGCCTATAAAAGTTTCTATCGCATTCTTCATGAAAACAGAACCATTGTAGAGTATGGTTGTATACAAACGAGGATCACGGGTCTTTTGTCCTTCCGCATCCATATACATATTCTGAACATGTTCCGGATTGTTCCAATCAAAAGGTGTTCCATCTGCCATTTCAAATGCATCCACTAAATTCTGGGTTGGAGTGTTTCCACTGTTTCCCCCCTCAAAACCAATGGGTAAGTTGTACCCCTCAAAAGAACTGGTGTTTCCATTGCGTTTCACAAATATGAGTTGCTTAGACTTAAGTACATCATGACCACCTCGGACATCGTATAATGGATCGTCTTCTATATTCGGCAATGAGTACCAATTCTCTTTGATAATGTCATAGGCTGCCGTAGCAGCTTTCTCCCATTTGCTTTTATCCCCTTCTGGATTATGTAACTTACTTGCTGCATACAAAAGGGCACGTGATTTTAAGGCTCTCACCATCCCACGGGTTACACGTCCTGTTTCGCCCAGACCATAATCATTCCATTCGGATTCGGGGACAGTAGTCCCCGGTGCATCCTGTGTAATAGGAAGCTCAGGAGCAACGTCGTCACACTCCCTGATAATGAAGTCAATCACATCCGCAAATCTCGCCTTCTCTACAGAGTTGATTTCCTCAATCGTATAAGTACGAGTCAGGAGAGGAATATCTCCGTATCTTTTGCATAACTCAAAAAAATAAAAAGCACGAAGTGCGCGTACCTCATATACGTAGCGTTTGGCACGTCTCAGGTTTTCTTCATAGTCCTCATTCCATTTAAAGTATTCAAGCTTTTCCAAGGAGTAATTTTCCAGAAATGAGTTGGCAGAACGGATGGCAGTATAAAAATCGCCCCACACATCATCTATGGTGTTAAGCGGTCCCCACGCGTTATCATAGATATCATAAATCTTGCTATTGCTCCAAGTGAACACAGCATTGTCCGTTGCTGCTTCGCGTAAAGCGCCACCTCCCATTACTCCAAAGTCCTGTGGCAAGAAAGAATAAACATAAGCCACCAATTTATTTACATTATTAAAATCATACGTATAAGCCCCTTCCTTCGTGATGTCCGTAGCTTCTTCCAAATCTAAGAAATCACAGCCGGACAGCGAAAGTGATATACATATAAAAGCAATATATTTCTTAAACATAATCATGTACTTTTTAGAATTTTACATTAAATCCGAAATAGACAGAAAGCATATCCGGATAGTTAACACTCAGATCCTCACAATTCGAGTACTTCACATGATCCAATGAAAACACATTGTTAGCACGTGCAAATATCTGACAGGCTTCCATCTTCGCCTTCTTTATCCACTGTTGCGGCAAGTTATAATATACATTCAGATTACGTAGCTTCAAGTATGAGCCATTAACCAACCACTGAGTACTGTTCTGAAAATTATTACTTGTATTCAGAGTTGTCAGACGGGGAAGATTGGCTATATCTTTCGTCTCTTCCGTCCAGCGTATATTGTCGTCCATATACCAGGTGGAAATATTGGTATTATTGCGCAAAGGCCAATATACATTTGCCGTATTCAGCATTTTGCTATATCCGCCAACACCCTGAAACAGCATATCCACGCCAAAACCCTTATATTCGAAACCCAAATTGATGCCATAATATAATTTAGGAATCGTAGAAGAGTGCCCGATGGCAATCCGGTCATTATCATCTATCTTCTGGTCATTGTTCTGATCTTTATACTTGATGTCACCGGGACGCACATCCGAGAATGTTTGTGTAGGGCTCTTCGCTATATCCTCTGCATCGCGAAAGTATCCAATTGCTTCCAAGCCAAATATCTGGCCGACAGGATAGCCCTTAGCGGATAAATAAGAATAAGGTTTATATCCTTCTCCATTTTCCACTATTTCCGTTTTGGCATAAGACAAATTGGCTCCAGCATGATAGCTGAAATCTTTCTTTGCACCATTCCAGTTCAGTGCCAATTCAAATCCCTTGGTATCGACAGCTCCCGTAAAAGTCTTGGCAATTTCTATACCCAATGCCGAAGATACCATATTGGCACCGTCAACCAGAATATTCCTTCTACGATCCATAAAATAATCGGCTGTGAAAGTCAAGTTCTTAAACAGACGCATGTCCAAACCTACATTGTATTTGTCAGAAACCTCGCATGACATATCCGAAATGGCCAACCGACCTTCTTTCAAACCACTTTGCGTACCTCCTGCATCATTCGTCACAAAACCGGCACCACCTACCCAGTACTGACGGTCTAAGTAATAATCAAAACCATCATAACCGGATCGCCCCCACGATGCACGGAGTTTTAGCAAATCGATGAAAGACGCAGACTCCATGAATGATTCGTTTGAAAGAAGCCAACCGGCCGAAACTGCCGGATAAGTACGAAAACGATCTCCTTTAGGTAATACGCTGGTTCCACTATGATTCACTACCACATCCAATAAGTAGCGATTGTCATAGCTATAACCTGCAGCAGCTGTAATATACTGACGATAACGGGATTGTGCCTTACCTGTAGGCGTCAACGACTCCTGACGGTACAGACCTGATATAGTAACAGCATGTTTCCCAAAAGTACGGTCATAAGCAACTTTAGTTTCCAGATTAGCACGTATGTATTGGTCAGCCAGTCCTTTATTATCAACTGTCAAAGCCTTATCATCTCCGAAACGTTCTGTATTAATCTGGTATTCGCCAGTTTCCGGATTCAATACCGAGGAATTTATCTCGTAGAGAAAGTTCTTGCTTCCGGTTTCCTGATAAGTTGCACTATTATCATAAGAAACAGCTATCTCTGCACTCAATCCTTTCGTTATTGCCGACAAATTCTGTATAATCCGCAAATCAGCCTGCAACATACGCTGATTCTCTTTATAATATCCGACATCGGCAATACGCGCAATCGGATTATCATTATACACAGTGTTACTACCCCAATAACCATTACTTGTTCTGACGGGAAAAGCAGCAGAAGGGGTTTTATATAAACCTGAAAAAATCTTATCTTCTGCCGTATTGGGACGTTTTCGCTCATATAGCATTCCCAGCATAGTCAACTTAACCATTGTTGTGGAAGTGACCTCCACATCCAGATTCATCCGAAAATTCAGATTATACTTCTTCATTTGTGTATTATAACGATCAGAATAATCAGTATAAGCCGAATTTAGTATGCCATAATCGTTTTTATAACTCAGCATTGTGAAATACCGGAGGCGTTTACCTCCTCCCTGAAACGTAAAATCCGCCTGGTTGTTAAAAGACTGGTTTCTCAATCCCTCACTCAGCCAATCCGTATCAGCATAGAGATCGCGGTTACTCCCATTCCTAAAAGCCTCTAAATGAGCATCGGTATACTGTGGTTGCAACCCATCCAGCAACAGCGCTTCATTCTTAGCCTGAGCGTAAGTATAAGCATCGACAAACTTGGGCTGATTTATAGGAAGTCCCATACCAAACCGATAGTTCACATCAATACTCATTTTAGCTTCTTTTCCACGCTTTGTGGTAATAACGACCACTCCATTCGCTCCGCGCGGTCCCCATACCGCTGTAGCCGCACCATCCTTCAATACGGAAACAGACTCTATTTCCGCTACATTCAGATACTCTAACGGACGGGGAAATCCATCGACTATTATCAATGGCTCTGCCCCATTCAGCGAGCCTCTGCCACGTACAATCAATTTAGCATTATCAGTCCAACCAGTCTGTTGCAGTACACTCAATCCCGGTAATAAACCATATAATGTATTATAAGGATTAGGAGTAGAATTCTTTTCCAATTCTTCTGATGTCACAGTAGAAACAGCCGACGTCTGACGTTCGTCAATATTTGATTTTGTTTTAATATCGCCATCAGCCATTGCCGAAACAGCATACAATAAAGCTATTCCGACTATATATACATTTTTCCTATTCATAAGTTTTCAATGTTTCTAATTAGATTTATTCTTATTCCCAACCCGGATTCTGCACGAGTCCATACTTCTTGTTTATTTCACCTTGAGGAATAGGAATCAGAAAATAACGATTATCCCAGCGTTCTATATATACACGTTTATGCAACATATCATATCTCACCTCATACGAAAGCTTATCATTTTCTTTGGTAATTCTTAATCTATGAAGTTTGGCTTTCAGATAGTCGTCTCTCTTCCACCGGTTTATATCAAAATAACGTATTTCCTCAAATCCAAACTCAACGGCACGTTCATGCAGAATAGCTTCGCGCAACTTCTCACCCGGCGTAACGATGCTTTCATCCAGTCCCGGCATATCCACACGATTACGTACCAGTTTCACATAATCATAGGCAGTTCTTCCGAATTTATCCGGAGTTGTGGCAAGTCCTAATTCGTTCATCGCTTCGGCTATATTCAAGTAAATTTCAGGCAAGCGCAACAATGGACAGGAATAGAATTTCTTCCTCATTTCAGTGCTCAAATCACGCTGAAATTTACGCATGCCATACCCGTTATATGCATTTTTCTGGAAAGAAGAAACCTTGGAGCCTTCACATGATTCACGACCACCCAACCAAACTTCAGCTGTACGCGATTGCCATTTATCACCATTTACAATCAAAGTTTCATACATCCGGATGTCTCGAACCGGCTTTCCGTTATCATCAAAAAACGGATGTGCTCTATGCACCGGATTATCCCAACTGAATGGAGTTCCATCTGCCATCTCAAACATATCCGCATAATTTCCAGTAACTCCGCTTGTTCCAAACTTAATTTGCTGGAAAGACTTACTGTTAGCATCATATGTGACGAAACGATGGGAAACAATAATGCACTCTCTATTGCAGCGATTGAAGTATGCCGCCGCAAAATCATCTCTCGGATTACCTGTATCGACTAAACGATAATAATTACCCTTAGCTTGGTTTGCTTCCAAAAAAGCCAATCCTGCATCTAAAGCATCTTTCCAGCGTGAAGCATCATAATTACCATACCAGGTATACAACTTATCAGACGCTTCTCCTTCCCTGAAAGGAGTTGCAAAATTAAACAACGGGCTTGCGGCAAACAATCGAGTCCGTGATTTTAGAGCCAGAGCGGCGGCGGCAGTCATACGGCCTTCGTCAGCCTCTTCCACACTCCACGGAAGAACTTGAGCCGTGGCATCCGCTATTGAATCTATTTTGGCAACCGTTTCTTCAACAGTCATACGAGTACAAGTCATATCATCATCTGCTTTAAAAGCATGATCAATCCATGGCATTCCTCCATAGTAGCGTAGCATTTGAGAATAATGAAATGCTATAATAAGGGCTGCCTCAGCCTTACGGACTTCTTTCTCCTGAGCAGACATATCCGGTACTTTATCCACATTTTCCAAATAAATCCATGCTTTGCGAATGCCATACATGGGCGAACATGCAGCGGCTTCCTCAGTAGTGCCCGCCGGATCTAGGCGATAAGGAAACTGACCGGTGTCTATCGCAGTCAACGTACCATTATAATATCCTTGTGCACCAGCTGCCTTTGTGTTTTCTCCCAAGTCGGTTATTGTTTCCAAAGTACCCCATGATAATCTACCATCGGTAGGCAAATAGTCCGGTAATGAGTGATATACTTCTGCCAAAGCTTGTTCTGCATACTTCTTGGAAGAAAAGACCGTATCAATAGTCACATCCGTACTAATAGGCTTTTCCAGGAAAGCATTACCAAACTTCAAATCTTCACATCCTGCTAATATGGATAAGAAACAAGCAGGAAGAAGTCCTATATATTTAAATTTCAATTTCATGTTATTCATTTATTTAGAAAGTAATATTAACACCTAAATTATAAGTCTTGGTAATAGGATAAGTATCTTGATTATTGGGTTTACATTCCGGGTCCATGATACCAAATTTATCGAAAGTCAGCAGATTATACCCCGACAGCTTAAGTCCCAGTTTACTGATACCTATTTTCTTCAATACTTGTATATCTGTAAACTCATACCCAATTGTCACAGATTTTAATCTTAAATAAGAACCATCTTTGACCCACAAAGTAGATTGCTTACTATTATGCGACAAGCTATTCTCTGAGAAACGGGGCATAGTTGCCGTCTCTGCCGTTTCGGGTGTCCAACGATTTTCTACATGATAAGAGAATAAGCCTAATGATTGTCCGCCTCCGTTACCGAAAGGTGTTCTGAACTCATTGGCCAGCACCAGCGAACGGTCCGTAACTCCCAACCAGTTCATTGTGAGGAACCATCCTTTGTAATTCACTCCGTAATTCAAACCGAATGTATAAGTGGGACGGGTCGGATATCCTATTTCGCATTGATCGTCCGTATCAATCACATCATCGCCGTTCAAATCTTTATATTTCACATCGCCTGGATATACAGGTACTTTTGGATCCGGCAATCCATCAATCAGTGTCTTTCCATCTTCTTTAAAATCAGCAGCCGAATAAAAGCCTTCGGATACATAACCGAAAATGGCACCTACAGATTTTCCGGTACGCCATAAATAAGGTTCATTGGGTTCTACCTCATCTTGTTCTATAATTTTATTCTTTGAATAAGATACATTACCATTGGCCCAATAACGAAAATCATTAATTCTATCTTCCCATTTCACTTCTACTTCATAACCATGATTCTTCACACGTCCCATGTTCACTACCGGCAAAATGCTTGATGTTAAACTAGAGATCATAGGAATAGTGGAACGACTGATTAAGATGTCCTTACGATCTTCAAAGAATATATCGGCCGTAACTTTAAGACGGCTCTTCAGAAAGTGAACATCAATACCGTAGTTTTGCTTCAAAGCTGTTTCCCAAGTCACGTTCCGGTTTCCAAGGCGTCTTTCTATCGCAGCGGGCGTCCAATAGGTCGAATTATAACCAAAATTATAACCATGAGGATATCCTTTCCACGCCGTTTGACTACCTTGCTGGTCCACCAAATAGGCATCCGACAGATAAAGAAAACGGTTATTATTCATATTGTCATTTCCGACCAATCCAACAGAAGCACGCAATTTTAAATAATCAACCACCTTTTGTTTCTTCATAAAAGGTTCTTCCGAAATTATATAACCAATAGAACCGGCAGGAAAAGCACCGAAACGTTTGTCCGGAGCAAAATTCTCCGAACCGTTGTAACCGAAATTAAACTCTGCCATATAGCGCGACTTATAATCATATGTCAAACGTCCGACAAGTCCTACGTAAGCAGCAGGAACATCAGAGTATTGAGCCGGATAGTATTTCTTACTTTGATTATACAGCAATAATCCGCCTACATTATGATTACCAAATTTACGATTGTAACGCAGACTTGCCTCCAGATACCAGTTACGCCCTCTTGTTGTCTCTTCGTCAAAGGCCAGAAACGGAGTAGCATAATCATTCAGCACTCTATAAACAACAGTCTTATTATAATTGGGATCATCAGTCAGCGGGTGGTCAGCTCCCGGCTGATATCCCTCCAACTCTGACTGGTAATGGGGTTCATATCGAATGGTTTGCGAACGTGTTCTGCTCTTCGAATAAGAGTAGGATGTATTATAGGCCCCTTTTACTTCAACAGAAAGCCCTTTGGTTACCATATCCAGTTTCTGAACCAGTGTCAAGTCCATATTCATGGTGTTGGCCGTCTTATCTTTATAACCTAAATCATAAAAACCCTTTAATACATTGTTATTCATCAAAACCCCTTCATATTTTTGAGAATTCATCACAATCAATTTCCCATCAATAACTCCCGGGCTACAGAAAGGCTGTGACAAATTGCCAAAACCTGCTCCCTTAGGTTCATGAGTCATACCAACAATTCCACCAAGCCCCAACTTTAAAACAGTAGACTTCGTCAAGTCCAAATCCAGATTAGCCAGATAATTATAACGGTTATAGGTATAATTATTCTTGTAGTCCAGTTCCTCAAATTGACGGAACAGACCATTCTGGTACAGGAATCCCAATGAAATAAAATAGCGTACTCTCTCCGTCCCCCCTGAGATATTGAGATTATGCTGTGTCTGAATGGATGTCTTATTCAGCAAATAATTCCTCCAATTCACATTGGGATACATGATAGGTTCATCATTTAAGCGAAATCTCTCTAATACATAATCATCAAATGAAGGTGATTTTCCGTCATGTGCTTTCATTTCATTATGGCATAAAGCATACGTATAACTATCCGCCATCTCCAACAAGCGCGTAGGTTGTGTCAAACCAAAAGAAGAAGACAGAGATATTTTCGCTTTTCCCTCTGCCCCTCGTTTAGTGGTTACAAGCACTACTCCATTAGCGCCACGCACGCCAAACACGGCTGTAGCCGAAGCATCTTTCAAAACGCTGACACTTTCTATCTCATTAGGATCCATCTGGAAGAAAGAACGCTCTACGCCATCTACCAATATCAATGGCTGCGAACCGGCTTCGGTCAACGAACCTACTCCACGTACATAAATGGAAGGATCTTCCGCACCCGGTTGCCCGCTTGTAGACACTGAAGAAAGACCGGTGATCTGACCAGCCAATGCATTGGCGACACTTGCATTGGGCGAACGTAACAAAGCTTCATTCTTTACAGATGAAATGGCTCCGGTCAATGTTTCCTTTTTCTGCACGCCATAAGCAACAACAGTTACTTCATTCAATTCATTCGCAACTTCAAGTAAAGTCACTTTTACATCTTTCTTGCCTTTCAAAGCCACTTCCTGCGTTTGATAGCCAATAAAGGAAATCACCAAAACCGCCTTCTCCGGGTTAGGGACACTCAGTCTGAATTTCCCGTCAAGGTCAGTAATTACTCCTATAGAGGAGTCTTTTAATCTTACGTTTGCTCCTATTACTTCCAAACCACTTTCATCGTATACAATACCTTGTACTGTAGTAACCTGAGCATGTCCTACAAGTCCGATACTGAGTAGAATCAGTAACCAGACCCATTTAAGAATCATTTTTTGCATCATAAAATTAGATTATGTATCTACCGCTTATGCAATAGACACGGTTAGTATTAAGATCAATTTTTCACTTTTCCAGATCACGCTTTCTCATCAATGCTTCCAAAAAATAATAATCTGCATAATTCAAGGGAACATCTATCTCTTGCCCATGAGGGATGCTTCCTACTGAATGTTTCAATAGAAAGAAACCATTCGTCCCTTCTTCAGCCCGATAAGCGGAAGTACTCAACGTTTCTATTATCAGATCGGCGGTTTCTTTGTATTTCGTACCGGGAAGATAGGTGTCCAGTTCATAGAGGGCAGAAGCTGTGATTGCCGCTGCTGAAACATCACGAGGTTCATTGGGGATATTCAATGCGTCATAATCCCAATAGGGTATTAAATCCGTCGGCAGATTTTTATTAGTGAAAATAAAATTGTAGATATTCTGTGCTTGCATCAGGTATTCAGTGTTATATGTATAGCGATAACACATCGTGTAGCCATAAAGAGCCCAAGCCTGTCCTCTGGCCCAAGCAGATTCATCTGCATATCCCTGCGCAGTTTGTTTGCTTCTCACTTCACCGGTTTCCGGGTCATAATCAACTACATGGTAACTACTGTAGTCGGCACGAAAATGATTCTGTAGAGTCTTATCTGCATGACTGACCGCCATAGTATAATAGATGGAATCCCCAGTCAGTCGTGCCGCTTCAAACAGGATTTCCAGGTTCATCATATTATCAATGATAACCGGACATTTCCAGCCCCGCTTGGCTTGCCAGCCCTTATCCGCATCCCATGATTGAAATACCCCTGCTTTTCCACGAAAGCGAGTGGAAAGCGATTTTGCCGCCTGCACAATTACCGAACGATAATCCATTCCTCCTACCCTCATACCATTCAAAAAGCTGCATCCTATCATAAACCCTACATCATGATGCCAGGTCAGGTATTGAGCAGAATCCAAAGCTTCAGTATACTTCACTGCCAGAGTTTTCCACTCCTCATCTTCTGTCAGATTATATAAATGCCATATACTACCCGGAAAGAAACCGCTGGTCCAGTCACTATAAGAGACATACACTATGTTTCCTTCCTTATCCAGCGTACGGGGATTCAAAATCTCTTTAGTATTCTCTATTAATTTAACTTGCGAAGAGTACTGCGCTACTGCATTTCCGATATTATCAGAAATAATATCGCTTACTGCAACGGGGGTCGGTCTACATCCCCCTAACACAAATAGCAGAAATCCGACTAATGTTAACAAAGAGTTTCTCATATACAAATTATTAATTAAATGCTGCTGCAAAAGTAGATCACTCGTAAAAAACAGAACCGTAGCCGCTATACAGAAAACATACATTGTCAGTACATGCGCCCTCAATACAAATAATGTACTCAGGAAGCACCTATTTTGTACATAAACGACAGCTGCGACATCTTTATTTTTAATTAAAAAGAAGTACATTTGCATTATTGTCTAATACTCAAAAAATACATGATGAAATTAAAAAGCTTCTTTCTTCTAATTTGCTGTTGCATTTTAGCTCTATCCGGCAGCAAAGCACAAGATATTTCTTTCAATCATCTGACCATAAACGAAGGATTGGCACATAACTCCGTCATGTCCATTTATCAAGATCCAAAAGGATTTATATGGATTGGCACACGCAATGGGGTCTGTTCATACAATGGCAAAGAGTTTACCACATACAAATATCGTAAAGACACCCCCAACAGCCTTATTTACAATAACATCTCTCAAATCACCGGCAATGGTGAGGATGAGATTTACTTCATGACTTCCAAAGGTATATCTGTTCTTCAGCTAACAAAGAACCAGATATCAACCCTGATTCAGGGAACTGTGCGTTCCATGTATTATCATAAGCAACTCTACATTACCCTGAATAATATAATCTACCGCTATGATGGCAAGCAATTCAAGGAGTACTATAAAATAAAAGAATTAGATAGCTATATCACTTCTTTGTACATTTGTGATGAATTCATGCTGATAGGTACTGTAAATCAAGGACTCTTCCGCTTAGATTGCCACAATCAAAAGCTTAGCAGGCTCTTACCGGAAATTTATGTTGAAGATATATTTAAAGACTCTACCGGTAAGTTCTGGATTGGCACCATGAACCATGGCATTTATATAATGAAAGAAGATTCATTTACCAACTTCCAACATAAACAGGATGACCCTTCCAGCATCAGCTCCAACTTCATCCGATGCTTTTGCGAAGACAAGCAGGGCAACGTGTGGATTGGCACATTCAATGGGCTCAATAGATATAATGCTTCCAGCCAGACGTTCACCAACTATCAAAAACAAAATAAAGAAAGAAGTCTTACCCACTCTTCCATCTGGGCTTTACTATGCGATAAGCAGGGTAGCATTTGGATTGGAACCTATTTCGGAGGCATTAACTATTTTCATCCGGAAAATCAGGTATACCGTCATTACCAGATTTCATTTCGAGAAGGAGAAGGACTCAGCTCTCCTATTGTAGGCAGTATTACCGAAGACAGTCAACAGAACTTGTGGATTTCAACAGAAGGAGGAGGAATAAACAAATACGACCCCAAAAGCGATAAATTTCAATGGTACAAACATACTGAACATTCAAACAGCATCTCGCACGACAATGTAAAAGCCATATATTATGACAAGAACAAGGAAGCTTTATGGATAGGCACTCACATGGGAGGACTCAACAAATTAAATATTCAAAACGAACGCTTCACCTACTATCCTTTCGAGAATACTCAATCGGAATCCTCTCTTTCAAGGACAATTCGAGATATTATACCTTATAAGGACAAGCTTATTCTAGCTACACACGGTGGAATAAGCATATTTAACACGAAGACCGGCCAATACAAGCCTCTTTTTCAAGATAAATCCAATAAAATTCATTTTGCCACTTCTGTATGTGTGGATCATCACAACACTCTTTGGATTGGCGGTGATGGAAAAGCTGTATACAGATATTCATTCACTAATAAAGCTTTACAAACCTACAAGCATAATCATGCTTTAAAGCAAAGCATCAGTAGCAATAGCGTCAACCGAATCTATGAAGATAGCCAGAAACGCTTATGGTTCTGCACTAATGAAAGTGGCATAGACTTATATCGATATGAAACAGATGATTTCGAAAATTTTGATGAGCAACATCATGGATTAGGGAGTAATTATGTATATGATGTATGCGAACTCTCACCTGACAAACTGCTATTCATTACCGATTCCGGTTTTTCCATATTGGATTATCCCACCCGCAAATTCCAGAATTACAATAAGAAAAACGGTATACCGCTATCAGCACCTAATGAACGTTCCGTTTATAAAGCAAGTAATGGAAACATATTTATTGGAGGTGTAGATGGTATGATCTCATTTAAAGCCGAAGCTATTAACTACATCCCACAAAGTTATGATATTTATCCCTTCCGTTTATTAGTAAACGGTGAAGTAGTCCAAGTAAATGACAAGAGTCAAATACTCAATAAAGATTTAACGTATTCACCCAAAATTACATTGAAATCCAGTCAATCCATGTTCAGTATTGAATATACCACTACAAATTATATACCTTTCAACCAAGATAAAATAGAGTATTTCCTAAAAGGATTCTCACAAAACTGGACTCAGATGCGTAATCAACAGGCTATCACGTATACAAACCTGAATCCAGGTAAATATACACTCATTGTACGCGCCAAGGGTAACCCGATTGTTTCAGAGAGCAGGTTGGATATTGAAATTCTTCCCCCTTTTTATCGCACGGCATGGGCCTATCTATTATATACACTATGCATATGCAGCATCCTCTATTACCTGATCCGCATGTATAATAACCGCATCAAACTACAGGAATCTCTGAAATATGAAAAGAGGCATGCTGAAGATATAGAAAGGCTCAACCAAATTAAACTGCGCTTCTTTACCAACATTTCACATGAATTCCGTACCCCACTCACGCTAATTATCGGACAAATGGAAATGCTGTTACAAATGCGGTCTTTTGTCCCAACTGTCTACAACAGGATATTAGGAGTCTACAAGAGTAGCCTGCAGCTAAGAGAGTTGATTACCGAGTTACTTGATTTCCGCAAACAAGAACAAGGCTATATGACAATAAAAGCCAGTGAATCAAACCTTGTCGATTTCGTATACGAAAACTTCCTACTTTTTCAAGAGTATGCCATACAGCACAAAACATCCTTCCATTTCCACAAGACACATGACAATATCCCTATCTGGTATGACCCGAAACAGATGCAAAAAGTGATGAACAACCTTCTCTCAAATGCGTTCAAGCACACGAAGGAAGGTGGTTGCATTTCGGTATCTGTAAGAAAAGGAAATCATGAAGCCATCATTGAAGTAACTGATAATGGAACCGGAATCCTGCCTCAGGACATCGATAAGATTTTTAACCGTTTCTACCAAACCGAGCAAATAGAATCGCCCACTTACACAGGAACCGGAATCGGTCTTTCACTGACTAAGGGCATTGTGGAGCTACACCATGGTACAATAGAGGTTTATAGCGATCCGGGAGAAATAACAACTTTTAGTGTACATCTGCCCAGTGGCAAAGAACATCTGACGCCTGAGCAAATGAACGAAAAGAAAAGTGACTTGCAACTTACTTTACCAAACGACACTAATCCGGCTTTTTTTCTGGATGAACATGAATTTGACATACTGAATACAGAGTCGGCCATCGAAAAGAACAAAGAAGCCAAAATATTGATCATAGAAGATAATGCCTCCTTACGTGAAATGCTTAAGAAACTATTTGAAACATTCTATAACGTAATGACGGCTTCTAACGGAGCGGAAGGTTGGACTATTGTTCAAGCAGAGCACCCTAACCTTGTATTAAGCGATGTAGTGATGCCTATTTTGTCAGGAACGGAACTGTGCAAACTGATCAAAGAGAACATCGATACCTGCCACATCCCGGTTGTCCTGCTGACTGCGCAAACTGCTGTCGAACACAATCTGGAAGGACTACGCATTGGAGCGGACGACTATATTACCAAGCCATTCAACATTAACATCCTGCTATCCCGCTGCAACAATCTTGTCAACAACCGGATTATGCTGCAAGAGAAATTCAGTAAACAGCTTCAAGCAATGCCGCAGATGCTGGCGACAAACCCTTTGGACAAAGCACTCATAGACAAAGCTATGAGTATCATAGAAATACATCTCGATGACACCAATTTCAATGTAGATGTCTTTGCACGCGAAATGGGAATCGCCCGCACCAAACTATTCAATAAATTAAAAGACATTACCGGGCAAACGCCTTACGACTTCATAATCACCGTTCGCCTGAAACGGGCAGCACTCATGCTGAAAAATAATCCGGAACTAAACATATCGGAAATTGCAGACCATTTAGGTTTCTCTTCACCCAGGCAATTCACCAAATGCTTTAAGGCTAAATACCACATCATCCCACAAGCATACCGAAAGAATAAAACGCCCGGTGACGAAAAGGATGTAGAAAACGGAGAAGAAGAGTAATATGTACTCAACAAGCATGTTTCATGTATAGTGAATACACGTCTCCATAAGAATGTTTTCATTCCTTTGCCGGTGATAAAAACTTAACCGGTAATATGAATATGAGAACATTTTATCTAATAACTTTATTGTTATGCGTATCTCTTGCCAATGCGCAAAACATGCGAAAAAGAATTTCGCTTAATTCGGACTGGCGCTTCGCCAAAGGACATGCTGCCAATCCCGAAAAAGATTTCAATTACGGGCGAGCACTCTCTTTTTCAAAAATAAATTTCCTGCAAGAAGCTACTTTGCTTCAAGCCGATCAGAAAGCTCGTTTTACGATTCCTCACACCGAGATTTATGACGATAGCCAATGGGAAAAAATATCCTTACCTCACGATTGGGGAATGACACTGGGCTTTGCTCAAGATCAATTAAAAGTAAAAGGCTATCGTAAACTGGGAGGACTTTCGCCGGAAAACAGTGTGGGCTGGTATCGGAAAAACTTGAAGCTTCCACTCGTTAAAGGCTGCCGTTATCACCTGGAATTTGAAGGCATATTCAGAGATGCACAAGTATGGATGAACGGCATCTACCTTGGAAGAAACGAAAGCGGCTACACACCTCTGTTATTCGACATAACAGAGTGCTTAAACTATGAACCGGAAAAGGAGAATGTGATAACCGTGCGAGTAGATGCCACTCAGTCGGAACTATGGTCTTACGAAGGAGCCGGTATTTATCGTAATGTATGGTTGACCCAAACGTCCTCGGTATATATCCCTCAATGGGGCACCTTCGTCACCAGTGATGTAGACCTCACAAAACGACAAGCTGTTATAAAAGCATCAATTGAAGTTGCCAATGAATCAGACAAGACCGTAGATGTTTGCATAAAAAACAGCATTACAGACACAGAAGGGAAACAAATAGCTTATACAGAAAAACATCTAAACATTCATTCGCTCGAAAAAAATGAGATAAAAACTCAAATGCAGGTAAATAATGCACACCTGTGGTCACCGGAAACACCCCATCTCTATACACTACGCACAGAAATAGAAATAGGCAATACGGTTATTGACAGCTATATTACCCGCTTCGGAATCCGCACCATTGCTTTTAGTCCCGACCAAGGTTTCCTTCTGAACGGCAAACGCGTACAATTGCAAGGAGTATGCTGCCATCAAGACCATGCCGGAGTAGGCATAGCAGTTCCAAACCGCTTAAATGCCTGGCGCATTCAGAAATTAAAAGAGTTCGGTACCAATGCTTATCGTACTTCCCACAATCCTCCTACAGTTTCCCTGTTGGATGCATGTGACAGTTTAGGAATGATGGTAATAGATGAAATGCGTATGATGAGTTCCAGCAATGAGGGACTTCAGCAGATGAAAACCATTATCCGACGTGACCGGAACCATCCTTCTATCATCCTTTGGAGCTTAGGGAACGAAGAGCCAGCTATCCAAAAAACAGAAAAAGGAAGAATGATAGCCGAACGTATGAAAAACATACAACATAAACTCGACCCGACCCGCATGTGCACAGCAGCCATGAACGGCGGCTGGGGAAGCGGCTTCTCTTTAGCCGTAGATGTACAGGGGGCCAACTATTTCAAAATAGGAAACTTAGATGATGTACACAAAAAACTACCCCAACTTCCCTGTATACTAACCGAAGAAGCCAGTACACTAACTACTCGGGGAATTTATAGTACAATAAAAGAAAAGGATCATCATCAGTCTTATGATCATGACCGGCCTAACTGGGGAGCTACTGCACAAGAATGGATGCGTTACGTAGATACGCGCAAATATATCGGAGGTGCATTTGTCTGGACAGGCTTTGACTATGGTGGCGAAGCCTTGATGCACTATTGGCCGGGCGTCGTCTCCAATTTTGGCATTCTAGACTATTGTGGTTATCCAAAAGATGCATTTTGGTACTATAAAGCCTGGTGGACAAATGAACCTGTATTACATATATTACCTCATTGGAACGGAATAGGTACCGATTCAGTGGATGTACAACTATATACCAACATGAATGAAGTTGAACTATTTCTTAATAATAAAAGCCTCGGAAAGAAAACAATAGGTAAATATGATATACCCACATGGCGGGTGAAATATACACCGGGAAAACTTACTGCCAAAGGTAAAATGGGCAGCAAAAAGTATGTAACAACTGTAGAAACAACAGGAAAAGCGACATCATTACAACTAACCAGCGAAACCGGAAACTCCATAAAGGGAGACGGCAACGACATAGCTATCATTACAGTAAAAATTGTCGACTCAAAAAAGCGTTTAGTTCCTACTGCCAATCATCGCATTTGCTTCAAAGTAGAAAATGGCATTGTACTGGGCGTAGGCAATGGTAATCCTTCCTGTCATGAACCCGACGTCTTTCCACAGGGAGTACTGGTAGAAAGGAGTGCTTTTTCTGGATATGCACAATTAATCATCAGATCCGATCGTTCAGGGAAACCTATAAATATAGTTGCCACTTCCGAACACTTGAACGAGAGTCAGATTCAAATAAGTATTCGATAAATCCCCAAAGCAATAAAACTAGATATGAAAGATTATAATTTTATCAAAACACTGCTTATTACCGCAAGTTTCCAGCTATGTCTATCAACTTCTATGTCCGCAAGGCCATATCTATGGAAATCTGATAATGAAAAGAAAACAATTCCGGCTTCCTTATCCGGCATCTACCCACATCTTGCCTATTATAATAATGAAGGTGAATGTGGCACAGGAGCTGTCGTTCCCTGGTCAGGGCATTTATGGATAATAACCTATGGGCCCCACTTGCCCAATGGCTCATCAGACAAGTTATATGAAATCAGTCCTGAATTGATTTTGAAAGTTCATAAAGAAAGTATTGGGGGAACTCCAGCCAACCGTATGATACATCAAGAAAGTAACCAGCTTTTCATAGGTCCGTATGCCATTGACGGAGATAGAAAAGTCAGAACTATCCCTCATACCATCATGCCCGGCCGCCATACGGGTAATGCACGTCATCTGACTGATCCCGCTAACAAAATTTACTACGGAACCATGGAGGAAGGATTCTATGAAGTAGATGTACATACATTATCCGTAAAAACACTCTACACTGATGGAAATTTATTACCCAAAAACTCGGACAGGCAAGCGGCAGGTCCACAAAATCCGCTGCTTCCCGGTGTACACGGCAAAGGGCTCTATTCCGGGCAAGGAGTTATGTTGTTTACCAATAATGGAGAAGGTACTAAAGAAGCACTGGAGAAATTTGACATACCAGCCGGAGTTTTGGCCGAATGGGATGGAAAAAACTGGAAAGTAGTCCGCCGTAACCAATTTACGGAAGTGACTGGTCCCGGAGGCATTTATGGAAATCCCAATCCGGCAACAGACCCGCTCTGGGCTACCGGTTGGGATCATAAATCCGTCATTCTCGGCACACGTGATGCCAAGAAAGGCTGGTCATTCTATCGCCTGCCCAAAGCCAGCAACACCTACGACGGAGCACATGGGTGGAATACAGAATGGCCACGCATCAGGAATATTGGTACTGAAGACAAGAAAGATTATCTGATGACTATGCATGGCATGTTCTGGCGGTTCCCGAATGACTTTTCCATTGATCATACAGCCGGTATACGTCCACGGTCTGCTTATCTGAAAGTTATAGGTGACTTTACCCGCTGGCAAGACCGGCTTGTTTTCGGGTGCGACGATTCTGCTCAAAAAGAATTTTTGAATAAACGGCAGGCAAAAGGAGAAATCGTCGGACCTGGACAGTCTAATTCAAATCTATGGTTTACCTCATTGGCTACTCCTGATGAATTGGGGCCGACCACAGCCAATGGAGCCGTATGGATTAAAGAAAGCATCCCAGGCAATACTTACTCAGAACCTTTTCTCTTTGCCGGTTGGAACTACCGTACAAGCTGGTTGAAAAATGATGGAGAACAAGATGTTACCTTTACTTTCGAAATAGATAAAGAAGGAAAGAACCAGTGGAAAGAATTGAAGCAGATAAACGTAACGGCAGGAAATACTGCTTTCATAGAGTTTAGCTCTTCAGAAAAGGGAGAGTGGATTCGCGTTAAGTCCGATAAAGCAACAATAGCTACCGTCAGTTTTAATTATAGTGCCAAGGAAAAACGAAGCACAAAAACTCACAAAATGTTCAAAGGATTAGCCCTTGTGGAAAAGAGTGACCCGATAGGAGGGCTGATGTACAGTTTAGGCGAGAACAAGCGTTCATTGGGCATTGTTTCACAGTCTTTTGCAGATGATAAAGTAATAGAAAATGGCTATTATGAAATGGCCGACTCTTTCCGATTAGTACGCAAAGAAAATCAGAATATGAGTGCTGAAATAAAAATGAAAGTACCCATTCCCCAACAAGTAGTCACCGTGGAAAAAGGCTCTATTCTAATTGTTGATGAACAAAAAAGACGTTGGAGGCTTCCTTTGGGCCATAAAGCATACACAGAGTTGACAGGATCTCTCACTCTCCGCATTTGTCGGGAAGTGGCAACAGAAAGAGATTTATTCAATTGCCATGGCACATTTTATGAACTCCCTGCCGAGAATGCCGACGGATATGCTAAAATCAGGCCTATAGCCAGCCATTCTTTCCGTATTCATGATTACGCATCGTATCGCGGACTGTTAGTTATGACCGGAATAGACATCAAAAAGGCAAAAGGTAACAAACATATCATTGTTTCGAATGACAAGAAAGCTGCCATTTGGGCCGGTGCTATTGATGATCTATGGAAAATGGGAAAACCAATCGGTTCTGGTGGTCCTTGGATAGACACTGATGTGAAAGCTTGGGAGAAATCAGACCCCTATCTCATCAGCCACTATGACAGAAAAGAACTCTCACTATCACATAGAGGAAACGATATCGTGAAGTTTACTATAGAAGTAGATGCTACAGGAAATGGTGACTACATGGAATATAAATCTTTTAATGTCGCACCGGGCAAAACATTGAACTATACTTTCCCTAAAACATTCCATGCCCGCTGGATACGTTTCTTTACCAATAAGAATACTACAGCCACAACTTGGCTAAACTATAAGTAATAATCCCCTCTCTAATTATATGTCCGCAAAAAAGAAAGATCTTTCATAGACGAACTGTCTGTTTAAGAAAGGGATTATTAATCAACACATTACACGGTCTTAACTTCTTGTCAACAAAGTCTTAACTTCTTGTGAGCAGGAAGTTAAGACCGTGTTGAGAGAAAGTTGATATCCTCCCACACATACTTCTTCCAAACTATTCAACGACCTTCTTTTTCTGATAAAATGTAGATATATTTTTTTTGCCGGAGTATATTGTCACCACTTGTTCATACTCTTTTCCTTGTTCAAATACACCCTTACCGGAAAGTTGCAAAGTCATTTTCTCATAAGGTTTCAAAGGCGGAACAATGCCGGAAGCTACTTTTATCGTTTTCCCATTCTTTTTATATCCTATTGTTATCGAAGCCTTTTGCGAACTGACCTGCCCAAAGTTCTGCACTTCTATATCGCAAATTAAGCCTTTACCAGATGCAGAGAAGACAGGTGCACGAGCAGAAAGGATGGGTTCTATATAATCAATGTATGGCAAACGCGCATATCCGTAAAGCATCTTTCCATTTTTATACTTCCCAATCAGTTTCGGGGCAAATTCATTCTCGGTAATGCCATTCCCTTTACCTTCAAAAGTTACAATCAAGTCATTACCATCATTCTCCGTTTTCAGTACTTTGCTTCCTCTACCATAATTAACTTCTTCAGAAGCGCCAAAACGCAATGAATTTATGTCCATATCCGTCTGCGGATGAAAGCCTTCCTCTGCCTGTACTCTCACACGAATGGTTTTGGTACCGGCAGTAATGGGCTTTTTATCCAGAATAGTCAGTAACAATCCCGGATTCAAGGGGATGCTGATATTCTTCGAACTATGGTGATCAAAAGGTTTATCTTCGTGTTTAAGCGTATCAATTACTGCAAAGTTGGCCTGAATGGCACGTCCGTATTGATCCTGGTACACTTTAAGGCGTTCATATTTAAACCAGTCTTCCGCATGTCCATCCTCGTGTATAGCGATTCCAGGCATATAGGCTTCACCCGGATCAACCACCCAGTTCACCCCGTCTTTTGAACGAAGATAGAAAGCGATACGCCCCAGCCAGTCGTTTACAATCATGTGATACTGAATATGATCGCGCCAGATTACGGGATCTTCAAAACGTCCGTCCACATCCGGATAAACGCGTTGGTCAGTCAGCTGGTTATATTCTGATAATCCGTCCTGACTGATCCAGATGCCACCACCACGACAAACCATCACATACGAGCTGTCTTCGCGCTGGGCAAACGAAAGGTTGGACAAACCTTCGATGATACGGCGGTCGCGTGCATTGAAATCGAACTTCCCGTATTTCCATTTCCCGTTCAGATCATCGGAGACATAACGTCCGCCAATCACATAGACAACATACCGCCCGTCCTTTGCCCGGAATATTTCAGGATTATGCCCTTTACCGATTATATTGACAGGTTTGAAAGGACCCGTCAGATTATCGCTTACGGCATTAAATACATAAGAGTTGGGCCATTCCATATGTCCTTTTGGGGAACATCCCAGCCAACCGCATACAAACAAGTGATATTTACCGTCTTCACCTTTTCTGATGTTTCCACCCCAATAGGACCAGATACCATCTTCGATGCCATTATCAACGTAGCGCGGACGCACACAGCCGGCCCCCCAAGTATCCGATGAAAGCACTTTGCCTTTCATGGGCAGAAAGCGATCCATAAAGCGGGCTCCTTCTGTCAGTTGATTCCATTCCTTAGGACGCTCACGTTCTGTGACTTGTGAGAACATGAAATTACTCATTAGAAGCATAACTCCCATCAAGGTTAGTTTAAATAGATTCTTTTGCATATTCATAGTTTCAAATCTGTTTATACTGCCAAAAATAGGAGAATTATGCGGATGAAGAATAAGGATGTGGTCGGAAAAGGTACGTAAACCTTTACGTAAATAGTTCTTATATGTTATTCATATAAAGATGTACCGGTCAGTATACAAAGAAAAAGAGCCCCCTGTTGTACGAGGACTCTTCTAATTCTTTTTTTGTGGAGCTGGAGGGAATCGAACCCTCGTCCAAACGAGGAAATCATAAGCTTTCTACATGCTTATCTTTGCCTAATTTTTCGAGCAACGGCAGAACCAAAGCCATCAACCATTGCCTTATCCTTTAAAGTTTCATTCTCGCCTCAAGGCCGACAAGAACTATCCCCGATGTAACTGCACCACTGGATCGGAATGCTTCGGAGCAACAGCTTCCGAGTGATGTCTCGTCCCAGCACCTAGTGCCGGGATTAAGCTAATCTACTATGATTCGATTAAGCAGCAAGAGCGTATTGTCTTTCGCCAGATAAAATTTTGAAGACTGAGATTAAAGTGCAAATCAACGACGCACTGCATGCTTACTTACTATTTCTACCCGCTGTCAAATCCAGTCAACCCCAGAATACATACGGTTTTTAGAAATCGTGGGGCAAAGATAAGAATTCTTTTTTTATCGAATGCTTTTTCTTTGCAAATATTAAAGCCTTAACACAAAGCTATCTTTCCCAAGCTATCTACTTCTAACCTGGCACTCAATCCCATTGCCTTGAAAAGCTTTATTACTGTAGCAAAAGTTAAGTTCTTACCATTTTCAATCCTTGATATTTGGGCTTTCTGTACACCAACAAGTTTACCTAAATCTTCTTGAGTTAAGTTCTTGGCTTGTCTCGCTTGCTTAATGGCTTCTCCGATGAGGAATAGATCCAGCTGTTCCTCATACCTGTCACGCTCCGGAGTACCTCTTTTGCCTATCAACTCATCCTCAATCTCCTCTTGCGTATAAAATTTCATTTCTTTCATGTGTTTATGATTGAACACCGCAAAGGTAGCAAATGTTTCCATAAATAGAAACTTCACAAGTCTTTTTTAAAATAAGACAAGCCGTCCGGACAATAAGGGCCATTGTAATGAACAATATTACCCTCTCGCCTTAGACAAAAACCGTACCTTTGGCAACAGAAGATAATATACACAAAAATATAAATATCATGAAGAAGCTGATTGCAATGACACTGCTGCTCGGAGGCAGTACTCTGCTCTGCGCACAAAAGACCGTGAAGATACCAGCTGTGTACAAACCCGTCAAAAGCGAGATGTACAAGAAAGGCTGGATTGATTTCAACAAAAACGGAGTGAAGGATGTATACGAAGATCCGAATGCCTCACTGGATGCACGTATCGAAGATCTGCTCAGCCAGATGACGCTGGAAGAAAAGACTTGCCAGATGGTAACCCTCTACGGTTACAAACGTGTGCTGAAGGACGACCTCCCCACCCCCGAATGGAAACAAATGCTTTGGAAAGACGGCATCGGTGCCATCGACGAACACCTGAACGGTTTCCAACAATGGGGACTTCCCCCATCGGATAATCCCTATGTATGGCCGGCATCCCGCCATGCTTGGGCACTGAATGAAGTACAACGCTTCTTTATAGAAGAAACGCGCCTCGGCATCCCCGTAGATTTTACAAACGAAGGCATCCGCGGAGTAGAAAGTTACCGTGCCACCAATTTCCCCACACAACTGGGATTGGGACATACCTGGAACCGCGAACTGATACGCCAGATAGGATTAATCACCGGACGGGAAGCCCGTATGTTGGGATATACCAATGTGTATGCTCCCATCCTCGATGTCGGTCGTGACCAGCGTTGGGGACGCTATGAGGAAGTATATGGAGAATCTCCTTACCTCGTTGCCGAACTGGGTATTGAAATGGTACGCGGCATGCAACATAACCATCAGGTAGCAGCAACCGGAAAACATTTCGTTGCCTACAGTAACAACAAGGGCGCCCGCGAAGGTATGGCACGTGTAGACCCGCAAATGTCACCACGCGAAGTGGAAATGATACACGTCTACCCTTTCAAACGGGTGATAAAGGAAGCGGGACTATTGGGAGTGATGAGTTCGTACAATGATTACGACGGTGTCCCCATACAAGGCAGTTATTATTGGCTGACTACACGCCTGCGTGGCGAGATGGGTTTCCGGGGATATGTGGTTTCGGACAGTGACGCCGTTGAATATCTCTATACCAAACACAGCACCGCCAAAGATATGAAAGAAGCCGTGCGCCAAAGTGTAGAAGCCGGTCTGAATGTACGTTGCACCTTCCGGTCACCGGATTCATATGTATTGCCTTTGCGCGAATTGGTTAAAGAGGGCGGACTAAGCGAAGAAGTGATTAACGACCGTGTACGCGACATTCTGCGTGTAAAATTCCTCGTAGGGCTGTTCGATGCTCCCTATCAGACTGACCTTGCAGGAGCCGATAAAGAAGTAGAGAAAGCCGAGAATGAAGCTCTTGCACTGCAAGCCTCACGCGAAAGCCTCGTCTTGTTGAAGAATGAAAACAACGTGTTGCCATTGGATATCAACAACGTGAAGAAGATAGCAGTTTGCGGCCCCAATGCAGACGAAGAGGGATATGCACTGACACACTACGGTCCTTTGGCAGTAGAAGTAACCACAGTACTGGAAGGCATTCGCCAAAAAACTGAAGGCAAAGCAGAAGTGCTCTATACCAAAGGCTGTGACCTTGTAGATGCCAACTGGCCGGAAAGTGAACTTATCGACTATCCGATGACAGATAGCGAACAAGCTGAAATCGATAAAGCAGTAGAAAACGCACGCCAGGCAGATGTAGCCGTAGTCGTATTAGGAGGCGGACAACGTACCTGCGGTGAAAACAAATCGCGCAGCAGCCTTGACCTTCCGGGACGACAACTGAAACTGCTTCAAGCCGTACAGGCAACCGGAAAGCCCGTCGTACTGGTGCTGATTAACGGTCGCCCGCTATCCATCAATTGGGCAGACAAGTTCGTTCCCGCTATTTTAGAAGCATGGTATCCGGGCTCCAAAGGTGGAACAGCAGTAGCCGATGTGCTCTTCGGAGATTATAATCCGGGCGGAAAACTGACAGTCACTTTCCCGAAAAGCGTTGGACAAATCCCGTTCAACTTCCCCTGCAAACCCTCTTCACAGATTGATGGTGGAAAGAATCCGGGACCGGATGGAAACATGTCACGCGTCAACGGACCACTCTATTCATTCGGCTACGGTCTGAGTTACACCACCTTTGAGTATTCCGACATCGAAATCAGCCCGAAAGTGATTACACCAAACCAAAAGGCAACTGTACGCTGCAAAGTAACAAATACCGGAAAACGTGCAGGCGATGAAGTGATTCAGCTGTATGTTCGCGACATCCTGAGCAGCGTTACCACTTACGAAAAGAATCTGGCAGGCTTTGAGCGTATCTACCTGCAACCGGGAGAAACGAAAGAGGTAGTCTTCACCCTCGACCGCAAACAACTGGAATTACTGGATAAGCACATGGAATGGGTGGTGGAACCGGGAGACTTCAGCATTATGATAGGTGCTTCTTCCGAAGACATCCGACTGAGTGGAAAATTGACAGTAGAAGATCCCAACGCCCCCATGCAAGCACAGGCAAAAACGGATGCTCCCGTAACTGCCAGCACCAATCCGGAAAGTGCAATGAACGTGCTCGATAAAAAAATGAATACTGTTTGGGAAGGAAATAAAGGAGATTATATTACCTTTGCCTTGGAGAACGGCTCCAAAGTAGACGGTGTTTCCATTGCATTCAGCAGAGGCAACGGTCTGCCCGCGGAGTTTGAAATCCAGCTTTCAAGTGGCGGCGGACAATTCCTGACAGTTTATTCGGGTACAGTCAGCGAGTACGGAAAGCTGATTTCATATACGTTCAAAGGAACTACTGCCAGCGACTTGCGCATTGTGCTGAATGACGATCGTGTAGGAGTGGCAGAAGTGAAAATTAACAGATAAGTGATTAGTGATTAGTGATAAGTGATTAGTACCGTGTACAAAACGGAGCCAACCAATTATCACTTATCACCAAATACTAATCACTAATCACTAAACACTAATCACTAATGAAATCTCTTCTTTTCTGTATGCTTGGATTAGCAATGACAGCCTGCGCACCCCGCAAAGCGGGAAACGTAAACAACGGAAGTGACGAACTTGCCATGCTGGTAGGTACGTACACCGATGGAAACAGCAAAGGTATTTACACCTTCCGCTTCAACCAGGAAACGGGACTTGCCACTTCGCTCAGTTCCATCGAAGTGCTCAACCCGTCTTATCTCATCCCTTCGGAAGATGGAAAGTTTGTCTATGCCGTCAGCGAAATGAACGACACAACAGCTGCTCTCAATGCTTTCTCCTTCGATAAGGAAACAGGGAAACTCAGCTTATTGAACCGCCAGCCCACTATGGGAGCCGATCCCTGCTACGTTGCCACCAATGGAAAAGAAGTACTCACAGCCAACTATAGCGGAGGTAGCATGTCCATCTTCCCGCTGAAAAAGAACGGTTCATTAGAACCTGTCGATACGCTTTTTGAAGGCAGTACCGGCGGACCGGACACTGAAAGGCAGGCAACACCCCACGTGCATTGCACTGTCTTCTCTCCGGATGGAAAATATATCTTTGCCACTGACTTCAGTGCCGACCGCATCCTGCGCTTTGTCATACATCCGAAGAGCATTATCCCCCACCCTTCTGCCGAAGCCATTGACGTAGATCCTAATTCCGGTCCACGTCATCTCACCTTCAGCCCGAACGGCAAGTACGCGTATCTTATCAGCGAATTATCCGGCAACATCACCGCTTTCAGTTACTTGGACGGCAAACTGGAAAAGATACAGACCATTGCAGCCGACACACTCCGTGCACGTGGCAGTGCCGATATACATCTCAGTCCCGACGGGAAATACCTGTATGCCAGCAATCGCCTGAAAGGTGACGGCCTTGCCATCTTCGAAGTAAATCCGGAAAACGGCATGTTGGCAAAAGTAGGCTACCAGTTGACGGGAATTCATCCGCGTAACTTTATTATCACCCCGAACGGGAAATATCTGTTGGCCGCCTGCCGCGACAGTCATGTCATTCAGGTATTCCAACGGGATTCCGTAACAGGTTTGTTATCAGATACGCATCAAGACATCAGCATCGATAAACCCGTTTGCATCCAATTCGTAAAATAACCGGGTAAAAGCTTGACTTCCGGTTTTTAATTTCGTATATTTGGCATCGTAATCCTGATTTAGATTCGGGTTCACAGATAGTAACAGGGAAAAGCATTTGCTTCTCCCTGTTTTTTTATATCCGATACCTTTTCAGGCGAAAGATAAGATACTTTGAGGCAAAATACATCATCTATTGAGGTAAAACAAACCATCTATCGAGATGAAACATACCATCTAATGATACAAAAGAAATGATCTATTGGGACAAAACACACCATCTCATGGAGCGAAAAGAGCCGCTAACTCACCCAGACAGCCTATTCTGTTAATATTCTATAATCTTACTCTTGACAAAAATAACTTCATTAACTTTGTCCCTCAACCGAAATTGTTTAAACAACGCGACTTATGAAGAAAAAAAATATAGTATTACTCTCAGCACTGTTGTTCTCCGTTTCTGCCATAGCGCAAACAGAAGTGACAATAGGTATCATGCGTGGCAAAGACTACGGCGTTACTTATGTACTTCCGAAAACAGAAATCGAACTTACCGTGCAAGCCACTAAACATATCTATACTCCCGGAGAATTTTCCAAGTATGCTGACCGTTATCTGCGATTGAATAATGTCTCTTCCGAACCGGAAACTTACTGGACATTGGACAAGATACAAACAGCAGTAGTCGGTATACCTGATAAAGAGAATATATATTTCGTGAAGATGAAAGACAAAACCGTGGCTCCTCTTATCGAATTGAGCAAAGACGGCATCGTCTACTCCATCAACATGCCGTTGGGCAGCGGACAAAAGAAAGCAACTCCTGCCACTCCCAAGGCAGCAGACAATACTCCTAACGTCAATCCCCGTAGCTTCTTGACAGAAGAAATCCTGATGGCAAATTCAACGGCAAAAATGGCGGAACTGGTTGCAAAAGAAATCTATAACATCCGTGAAAGCAAAAATGCCCTGTTGCGCGGTGAATCGGACAACATGCCCAAAGACGGTGCACAACTAAAGCTTATGCTGGATAACCTGACCTTGCAGGAAAATGCTATGACCGAAATGTTTGCAGGTAAAGTGACCGATGAAGAGAAAATATATACTATACGCATCGTCCCCAAAGAGATGAAGAATGAAGTTGCTTTCCGTTTCTCTAAGAAGTTGGGTATTGTAGCTAACAATGACTTGGCAGGCGAACCTATTTATATCACGGTAACTGACCTTAAAAGCATAAAAATCCCTGAAGTCGATCCAAAGAAGAAGGTGAATGAAGGGGTTGCCTACAATGTACCGGGCAGAGCTCACGTTACATTAAGTTATAACAATAAAGAATTGTATAATTCAGAAATCCCTGTCACACAATTTGGTGTAGTCGAATATCTCGCTCCTGTACTGTTCAATAAGAATTCCACAATAAAGGTATTATTCGATCCTGAAACAGGGGCTTTATTAAAGGTTGACAGAGAGTAATTTTATAAATCCATCCTTTCGTAATTGCATCACATAAGTCGTGACTCGTGAAGCATAATTCTCATCAGGATGGAAATGATCGGCAAGCTGGGAAACAATCTCCCGTACCGTACGCCGCCCGTCTATCAGACGCCACACTGCACTGCCGTGTTCTTCAAGGCGGACATGAATATCAGGAGACATGCTTTTCGGTAACAAAAGCCGGCGCATCCACTCATACTTGAACCGGGGATAGGAGATTACAGCGTAATCTCCCTCCCATTCGGTCAAGATGTGGTCACAACGAACCGGAACAGCATCCAACAGACTGACTTTTCCTTCTGGTGTTTCCATACTCGCATCAGTTTATACTTACTTCTGAATATTGGGTTCTTCTAGTTGATAACCAAACTTTTTATCGGCCCTCTTCAGCATAAAGGCTACCACAAGAGACAAGCAGGCAATACCTGTAAATATACACATAGGTATCGTATAGTCATACAAATTCGTTCCATCCGCCTTCTTGCCCACGATACAATAAAGATCAAGTACCTTACCAATCAGCGTAGGAATACCCCACAAACCAATATTCTGAATAAAGAAAATCAATGCATAAGCTGTACCCAACTGGCTTACAGGGAATATCTTAGCAACCGCAGGCCACATAGCAGAAGGTACCAACGAAAAAGCAATACCCAGAATAATCATCAAACCAATAGCCACTAACCAGTAATTAATGGCAGGAATGGCATAAATAAAGTGCACACCTATCAGCATTGCAGCACCCAGTATCATAATAGAAGCTGACTTACCGCGTTTATCTATAAATCCACCGAATATTGGAGTAAGAATCAAAGCACCCAAAGCCGGCAATCCGGCAAAAGTACCCGCTACATTCTCATTAATACCATATTTGATAATCATCAACTCGGAAGCAAACTTCTGGAAAGGGAATACACAAGAATAGAATAATACGCACAGCAAAGCTATCAACCAGAAGCCCGGGTTTACGAGGATATTCTTCACATCTTTGAAAGAGAATTTCTCTTCCTCCCCTTCTGTACCTGCTGCTATGGCTTCTGCTTCCATCTGTCTGTCAAGCTTCTTATCCATTACTGAGAAAATAAAGAAAGCAACCAGACCACCTAAGAGAAGAATCAACCCTACCAATACCGGAGTAGTGATACCGAAAGCACGTGCCAAAGGAATAGCCACTGCATAACCGGCTTGCGAACCGATACGTGCCAGTGCTACCTGTACACCCATAGCCGTAGCCAGTTCTTTACCCCTGAACCACTTGGCTATAATTTTAGAAACAGTGATACCAGCAACTTCCGCACCTACACCAAAAATAGAATAGCCGGCAAATGCAACGAATACGCCTGCTTTATAACCGAAAATCTCGTTAAGACCGAAAATCTGTGCATCCGGACCGGCAAGCCCTGTCATGGCATAATATTCAAGTGCCGTACCTCCCACCATCAAGATAGTTGATAATTTACCAGTGAAACGGATACCAAAACGGTCAAGGATTAATCCACCCCAAATCAGCATCAGGAAGAATACATTCAGGAAACTATATCCACCTGTAAAGAATCCAAAATCACTACTTGTCCAAGCAAGATCCGACTCCAACATTGTTTTCAGTGGTGCTACCACATCGTTTACATAGTAAGCTGCCATCATGGTGAAAGCAACAATTACCAATGCTCCCCACCGGGTAGCTTTGGAGTCATTCAATTTAAGTTTTAATTGTTCTGTCATTGTACTATTTAGATTAATTATTAGTCAGACTGCATAATCCCGACAAAGGTAGTTAAATCCGTCATAAAAAGAAAAAAGGCTGACACCTTTTCGGCATCAACCTCTTTCTTATTTCTTTTGCGGGCTCATCCGCGCTTAGCTTTAGTTAGCTGAATCTTCAGCAGCCGGAGCAGTTGTAGCAGGAGTTTCTGTTGTAGCAGGAGCTTCTGTCTGCGGAGCAGCTGTACCAGTAGGCATGTTATACGGATTGGTCTTTTCTTCTTTTTGAGCTTGCTCCAGAATCACATCGCCTCCCTTACCGGAAGAAGTAGGAACCACATAAGCAGTAGCAATACTCATTACGACCATGAATCCTGCCAAGAACCATGTTCCTTTTTCCAGAAAGTCAGTAGTCTTGCGCACACCCATAATCTGATTGGAAGAAGAAAAACCGGATGCTAAACCGCCTCCTTTGGAATTTTGAATCAATACAATGAAGCACATCAGCAAAGATGCAACCACCATTAAGATAACTAAGAATAAATACATTTTGTTATTTTGATTTAGCGTTAATAATCAATTTCTCCAAAAATCTGATTTGGTCTGCAAAGTAAGCATTTTTTTTTGGATAATTCAAACTTAATTTTTTAATAATTTCAAGAGCCTTGTCATATCGGCGCTGTTTGATATAAATTTTCGCCAAAGTTTCAGTAAAACAACTGTCATCCAGCTCATCCGAAGCTGATTGATGAGTCGTCTCTTCATCAGTATCCGTATCTTCGGAATCATCTTCCTCTTCTGTTTCTACCTCTGTGGGCTGAGGAATCTCTTCGGCTATAACCGATATTTCTTCTTCGACTTCGTCCTCTTCCTCCTCAATCAATGGAAGTAGAAGCGGATTTTCCTCTTTCAGCAACTTCAGGCTGATGCCTTCCTCGGTTTCACTCTGCCGGATAAATCCGTCTATCAGATCCTGTCCACGCAACTTGGGAACTTCTACCGAAACAGTCGATGATGTATCCACTTCGTCTGTATCTTCATCATCCTGCATCAGATAGGTGGTATAATCCATTGCATAATCCAACTCTGTCGTTTGGGAATGTTCTTCCGGCACAGTAGCAAGGAAAGCATCTATTAATGAGAGGGTACGGTCGATACTCGGCTCTTCCTCCAGTTCCTTTCCGACAACAGATTCTGAAGTATAAGGATGAAGGGCATACCGGTCACCTTCAATCAGATAAAACAATACACGGCGGTCCGATACATACAGTACGGCCTTACGTAATTCTGCACCGAAGTTAATATCGTGCAGCACATAGAGGTTCTTGAGATAGAGCAAACGCAGCGACTGAAAGTAAGGATAGCGGGTTACCAACGTACGAAGTTCGTATAAGGTATCCCGATTCAACGCCTCGGGATGCTGTATCCATTGTTGCAAATGTACAGGCGTCATTCCTACTTCTACCAGTTAGCTACGGTTGCGTTAAATATTTGTTCCGTTATGTCTTTCACCATCAGTTTAATTAACTCATCCTGTACTTCGGTCAGCAATTTGGAAGAGTCATAAGTCTGGAAAGCGGAGAATTGTTGGTCAGTAAAATCGTCTTTGTGATCCGTATTATTCACAAAAGAAACCTTCACAGTCAAGGTGACTTTTACTTTTGAAGAATACCCACTGGCATCCACCGCTTCGTTATATTGGTTATAACCGGTAATCTCGCCATCAATTTCAATATCAGCATTGCCATTCACAAGTGATAAACGGGTCTGACGAATGAACAAATCTTTCAGCCCCTGATTAAATTCAGTAGCCAGCGGAGCATAAACATACTCTGCACGATTCTGGAAATCAGCTATCGAGACTGTCTTTACCTTGGAGTAGTCAATCGAACTAATCGGTGCCAGTCCTACTTTAATACTACACGAATTTACTATCAGTAACACGCTCAACAACAATGCTGTCGAAGCTATTTTTTTAATCCAATCCATATTCTTTAATCTTTCTGTATAAGGTACGCTCGGAAATATTCAGATCCTTTGCCGCACTCTTGCGTTTACCATGATGTTTTTCCAGGGCTTTTCGTATCATTTCTTTCTCCACCTCATCCAGAGAGAGAGATTCTTCTACATATTCTTCCGTGTCCTGTATGTCATCATCAATATCATGAGACGACTTTATGGAAGGATGAATGATGGTAGGCACACTCTGAGAAACCGGAGTTACCACAGCAGGCGGTTGGGCGAAATAAGTAGCAGGCACAGCCGGAGCAGCAGCTTTCCCACGTTCAGTCATGATCTCATGCACAAGCTTTTTCAATTCCGTCACATCCTGGCGCATATCGAAAAGAACCTGATACAGGATTTCCCGCTCACTTTCAAAACTCTTGGATTCCTTCACACCAAACAAAGCGGGAAGGCGTTGCATACTATTCTGCGCCGGCAGGTATCCACTCAAAATGGCAGCATTGATTTCACGGTTAGTTTCAATGATGGAAATCTGTTCCGTGATGTTCTTCAACTGCCGTACATTACCGGGCCATGAATAAGAAATCAATAATTGTTTAGCATCTTCTGTCAACTGAATGGCAGGCATACGATACTTTTCAGCAAAATCTGATGCAAACTTGCGGAATAACAGGAATGCATCCTCTCCACGCTCACGCAGAGGGGGTACCTGAATAGGTACAGTATTCAAACGGTAATACAAATCTTCACGGAAACGTCCTTCGGAAATGGCCTGTGTCAAATTTACATTAGTAGCTGCCACAATGCGCACATTGGTTTTCTGCACCTTAGACGAACCGACTTTTAGAAACTCTCCACTCTCGAGCACCCGGAGCAGTCGAGCCTGCGTAGGTAAAGGCAATTCTCCCACTTCATCCAGGAAGATTGTTCCACCATCCGCCTCACCAAAGTATCCTTTCCGCTCACCGATGGCACCAGTAAAGGCTCCTTTCTCGTGACCGAATAATTCCGAGTCAATGGTTCCTTCGGGAATGGCACCACAGTTCACTGCAATGTACTGACCGTGCTTACGTCTACTGTATTGGTGAATAATCTGGGGAAAGCTCTCCTTACCCACACCACTTTCTCCGGTTATCAGTACAGACAGGTCGGTAGGCGCTACCTGAATGGCAACGTCTATCGCACGCATCAATGCTTCATTGTTACCAATGATGCCGAATCGTAATTTTACTTGTTGTATTTCCGCTTTTGTCATTCTATAAATCTTCTTCCACACTGTCAAGTTTCAGCTTATCGCTGTCATCACGCTTTTCGTAATATTGTTTTCGTAAGGGATTGGCATGTGCTTCCTTATCGCGCAGGCGATTACGGAATACATCGATAGCCACATAAATAGCCTGACGGAAAGAATCCTCACTGGCCAATCCTTTTCCAGCAATATCATAAGCAGTGCCGTGAGCCGGTGAAGTACGTATCACAGGCAATCCAGCAGTGTAATTCACACCTTCATCCATTACCAGCGCCTTGAACGGAGCCAATCCCTGATCGTGGTACATGGCAAGCACTCCATCGAAATGAGTAAAATTACCTGAACCCATAAAACCGTCAGCCGGATATGGACCATAGCACAATATGCCCCTTGCAGCCATTTCTTTCAATGCCGGAATAATAATCTCTTCCTCTTCTTTTCCCAACAATCCTTCGTCACCCGCATGCGGGTTCAGAGAAAGCACAGCTATACGCGGTGCACCGATAGCAAAATCCTGCTTTAATGAATGATTGAAGATAGCTAATTTCTCCTGTATCAATTCTTTCGTTATAGTCGATGCAATCTGGCTGACAGGAATATGACCTGTAACCAAAGCCACCCGGAAATCATCTTTCATCAGAATCATCAGTGACTTGGCACCATTACCCAGACGTTCTTCTATATATTCCGTATGACCGGGAAATGCAAAAGTCTCCGACTGAATGGTATGCTTATTGATAGGAGCAGTAACAATCACATCGACCAGTCCCTCCTTGTATTCTTCAATAGCTCTTTCCAGTGCTCCAAGTGCAGCTTTTCCGGCTTCAGGATCTGCTTTCGAAAATTCCACCTTCACTTCATCATCCGTACAGTTCACTACGCTCAGACGATTATGAACCGCTTCTGCAGCAGAGTTCACGATACTGAAGTTTGTCGGCAAATCGAGTGACTTACGATGATAAGCAGCCACTTTAGGCGAACCATAAATAATAGGTGTACACAGTTCCAACATAACAGGGTCAGAGAATGTCTTCAAAATAACCTCATAACCCACGCCGTTTATATCACCTTGTGTAATGCCGACTCTTATTTTATTATCTTCCATTTTTCAATATATATCATTTTTAGATGAGAATGCGTCAGGAGTCCCAGTGATAACTTTTCATCCGCAGGTTACACAGATTACACAGATTCATTAAAATCCCAATCTGCGTTATCCACGTAACCTGCGGATGAAAAATATTTCTTTAATAATGATTCTCCTTATACATTCTCAATATTATTTTTCTTGATCAGCAATTTGAGCTTGCTCTTTCTTCACCCCCAATGGTATCTCTGCACTTGTTTGCTTGTCACCCGGAACTCTCAATGTATAAAGAGATGCTTCCATCTGACGCATCAGATTACGTTTCAGCTTATCAGGTGAATAAATGAAAGCTTCTACAACAATGATACGCTGGTTCACCGGATCCAGACGCATGTGCGATACATACGGACCACCCATAAAATCACCTTTCATACGCCACAAGCCACGAGCTTCCAGTGCATATTCTCCTTGAATATTAAGAGGACGTACATCAGTCATCAAGGTATCAGTAGCCATATACATACCTTCCTTAGCTCCCGGAATGTTAGCTTTCATAACAGAGTCACGCATCTGCACAAAATATTCCTTAGTAAAAGTATTCTTGTCTCTATAAGGGAAAGAGTAAATGACAAAGTTCTGATCAGCGGTAGCTGCATTCGTACCTGCCCAGAAGAAATTCTCTCCTTGCTTGGTAGAAGAAAGCTCTGCCGGCACCCATACATCACAATCAAACATACTCTTAACCTTTGTAGACACATAATCATTATGTTTCTTTTCCAGCTGTGTAATCTGACGGTTCATCTCTGCACGTGTAAAGAAATCAATAATGGTCTGCTTGTTTTCCGTCACAAACGTCTCGAATGAAGCTTCATCAGGCGCCTGTATCGTCAGGATAGTCTGCGGAGATGCATATACATCCTTCGCATATTTAAATTTAGGCTGAGTATAAATATCCTGCACATCAGCAATGATAATATTGCGAATCAGCTTTAATGTAGCATCATAATTTGCAGGAGAAGTATACATCATGCGGAATGAACGCTCAGATTGGGGAAGCCCCGGCACATCCGTATCAAGTACATCATAAAGTGCCCTACCGGCAGGACGTTCCCACATAGCTGGATCTACTACTACCAGGATTTCATACGCACGACCACTTGAAGTCGCACCAAACACGCCCTTCTTACCGCTACTACATGCGGAAAAGGCTATTGCTACAAGAGCTAAACTTAGATAAAACAGGTGCTTTCTCATATACTTACCAGTTAATGTTTTTACAAAACTACGAAGAATACGTATATCATCCGAGCCAAAGTTAATAATTTATATTAATTCTTGTTTATTCTCTTCCTGTTTGGCAGTAGAAAGCATACCACAGGCAGCGAATATATCTTCACCCCTGGAAGCACGTATCGTAGTAAACAAACCGTGGGAAGTCAGGTAATCACGGAGTTTAGTCATCGTTTCCATATCCGCCCCTTCCAGGTCTACCCCGGGAATGGCATGAAAACGAATAAGATTGATACGGCAATCCAGCCCGCGCAAGAGTTTCAATAATTCTTTAGCATAGAGCAACGAATCATTCACGCCTTTAAAAACAATATATTCAAAAGATAGTCTACGCTGTTTACTAAAATCATAGTTTTTTAACAAGTCTACCATTTCTGTAATGGAGAAAGCCTTCTCGGCAGGCATCAATTCCCGGCGCTGCAAAGCAACCGGAGAATGCAGGCTGACAGCCAGATGGCATTCAGATTCCTCAATAAAGCGTTGAAAGCCTTTGCGCAGACCAACAGTAGAAAGAGTAATCCGTTTAGGACTCCATCCATACCCATAGGGAGCAGTCATAATTTCCAAAGCTTTCAGTACCTCGTCCAGATTATCCAGAGGTTCTCCCATCCCCATCATTACCACATTGGTCAGCTTGTCCCGTTCAGGGAGAGAATTGATCTGATTGATAATTTGGTTGGCAGTCAGGTTAGCGGTAAAGCCCTGCTTACCTGTCATACAGAATTTGCAATTCATCTTGCATCCCACCTGGGACGAAACACAAAGTGTGGCACGGTCTTCATCCGGAATGTAAACCGCTTCAACAAAATGTTTATCCCCTGCCCGATACAAGTATTTCACCGTACCATCCACCGAGCGCATAGCTTCCACTGGTGCATCTGCTCCCACTTCATAGACATCTTTCAGGAGGTCACGGTGTTTTAACGACAAGTTGGTCATGTCATCTATGGAATTCACTTTCTTGTCATACAGCCATGAAGCTATCTGCTTAGCGGCAAATCCGGGCATTCCCAGTCTCTTCACCGCTGCTTGCAATTCAGTGAGTGTTAGTCCTAAAAGAGTTTGTTTCGGCATAATTATCTATCAATCTATCAAATTTATCTTTGCAAAGGTAGGAATAAAGTTGCATAAAGGCAATTACAGACACAGAAAATGAGATACACCCCCTAAAGAAAAAGCCGTCTGACATTACATCAGACGGCTTTTCTTATATTATTATTCTGTAAATTCTTAGAAGAACAAATAACGACTGTCTTTCACATCAGCCTTCAGATACAAGTCGTTGAGGAACTGGCTTGCCATGCGGGCATGCATATTCTGCAACGTAGCTTCTTCAGTTTCCTGGTTGAAAGTCTCATTCAGCTTTTCTTTAGCATACGGCTGAAGAACGAATACACCACCATTACCTTTAATCGGAGCACTCAGTTTATTCAGTTCAGCAATAGATGCATAAGCACCTACCAACGGTTCGCTGGCACGTAATGCCGAAACATAAGCAGGAGCTGCAAAAGTTACATGCTTCACAGAGTCGCTTACTGCTTCAGCCATAGATTTATATTGGTCGAATGAAGTTGCACCGGCAGCTTTCATATCAGCCATGATCTTCTCAGCCTTCTTATCACGGATCAATTCCAGTCTCAGTTGGTCTTTTACCAAAGCCAACGGACGGTAACCTTCCGGAATAACAGCAGACACAGCTACAACCAACATACGGTCGCTTTCACCACATTCATACAAACCGGATACTTCACCTGGTTTTGCAGAGAAAGCCCATCTCAAAGCTTCCTTAGTACCTCTGATACTACCGATACCATGTTCAGAGCTATACAAGTCATTTCTATCTAACAGTTTATATCCTGCATCTTCAGCATTAGCAGTCATCTTCTCCAATGTCGGATTGGAAGCAATGAACTGACTGAAATCATTGTATGCTTTGCTATAAGTTTCCTTGCTAAATTCTACCGGACGTTTGATAACAGCTACCTTATATTTATCTTTAACAGCTTTCTTGTCCATTACCTGTAAGATAATGTTTGCCTGTGCCAAAGAAAGGTTAGCCATTTCATTCTTACCAAGAGTAGTAACAGTATTCACATACTTCAGATTGTCACCATCCAACTGCGCACCTTCATAGTTAGCAGAAGAAATCCAGGTAGACTCACCTGTCTGACCGTACTTCTTAGCAATCTCTGCAAAGTCAGCACCACCCTTGATAGCAGTATAGATACTGTCAGCCAAAACCTTTGTCTTAGCAGCATCTTCTGCCACTACCTGTATCTGACGATACTGAACAGAGTCCGGCATAGAAGCTGTAGCCAATTTCTTGAATGAATTGATTGTATTATCTGTTGCATTGTAGTAAGGACCATATACGCCACCTACGGAAACAGAGTCCAGACGAGCAACTACATCAGTAGGCAATGCCTTAGAAGTATAATACAAATCAATATAAGGAACTTCCGAACCTGCTGCACGAACCAGAGTAGAATAATCACCCGGAGTACCTGCAAGTTGTTCTGTATATTCCATAACTTCCTCTTGGATAGCATTTCTATCTTCAGGACTTGCAGTTACCTGTACATCAATAAACTTGATGTTACGAGTTTCTACATATTGTCTGAATTGTTCTTTCTTCTTGTCGTAAGCAGCTTTCAGGTCTGCATCTGTGATGGTTACAGTTGAATCTTCAATAGAAGAATAAGGAATAGCAGCCAGCAACAAATCTGATTGATCTACTCTTGCATTGAAAGCATCCTGAGCCTCTACCGGATTAGAGAAAAGAGACTTGGAAACCAGAGCCTGATATTTCTCTGCCAAACGAGTCTGAATCAGTTGTTTTTCCAGGAAAGACCAGAACTTGTACATAGACTGATAATATTCAGCGTACTGTGCCGGCATCTGGGCTGTATTCATCTTAGAGTAATCCACCAAAAACTTCTTCAACATATCTTTATCAAAAGCACCGGTTTGCGGGTTACGGAACGGAGTTTGTTGCAACATCGGGTGTACACCTGCATCGATGATTGCCTGAATTTCTGCTTTAGAAACTGAAATACCAAGTTTCTTCGCTTCGTTTTCAATCAACTTATTGTTAACGTAGTTTCTCCAAACTTCATCTTTAATCTGATTGTTTTCTTCATCGGTAAGTGCGCTTGTACCTCTCGAGAATTTCACAACTTCAGTATATTCTTCTACCAAGTTCTGATAATCCTGAGCGGAAAGTGCCTCTCCGTTAACCTCTCCTACATCATGTGACTGGTGTGGCTGCAATACCTTCCAAGCATCTCCTGCAATGAAAGCGAACAGCGCCAAACCAATAACAATCACCAATAAGGGTCCTTTAGACCGAATGTTTTGTAATGTTGCCATTTTAGTTAATATGATTTATTTGTTTATTATTATTTTCTCCAAACTTCATTTTAGCGCACGAAGATACAAAAAATGCTAATACGCATCTATTTATTCTTTAAAAAATTACGCCATTCTGTTATTATTCCACCACTTTCAGGCGTACTAACTCTATTTTTGTGGCCGTAACCTTAATAATTTTAAACTGAAATTTATCAATCGTCACTACTTCATGCAATTTCGGGAAACTCTGATAACGATTCAGAATCAATCCGCCTACCGTCATATAATCATCTTCTTCCGGTAGATCCAGATTGAATGTCTCATTCACCTTTTCTATTTCCAAACGACCGGAAAGTACATATTCATCTTCTCCTATCTGTTTGCATACATACGAAGTGTTATCGTGCTCATCTTCGATATCACCGAATATTTCTTCCACCAAGTCTTCCAACGAAACAATGCCGGACGTACCGCCAAACTCATCCACCACCACAGCAATGGTTTTCTTCTGCTGCATAAACAGCTTCATTAACTTATGCGCTGCCATTGTTTCGGGCACAATGGGCACCTCCTTTACATTATTCCGCCAATCAGCAGGATTACGGAACATTTCAGATGAATGAATATATCCTACTACATTATCTATATTTCCGTCATAGACTATAATCTTAGAAATACCGGACTCCACAAAAAGAGTCTTTAATTCTTCCAGAGAAGTCGTCAGATCCACAGCAACAACTTCTGTACGTGGCACAATGCAATCGCGTATCTTAATGCTGGAGAAGTCGAGTGCATTCTGAAATATCTTCACTTCGGTATCCAGTTCCTCTTCATCTTCAGCATTATCAATACTGCTCTGAACAAAATAATCCAGATCCACTTTCCCAAAAGCCTTATCGGATGCCTCCTTGTTGATCTTCATGCCAAACATGCGCAAAAAAAGATAAGACAGCCCGGAAGCCAGTTGGGATATCGGATATAGAATGACATAACAGATGAGTAACGGGAAAGCACAGACTTTCAACACAAGATTGGGATTAATCTTGAATAAGGTTTTAGGAAGGAACTCACCTGTTACCAGGATAATAAGTGTGGAGATGACTGTTTGTAACAATACTTCTACAAAATCATTGGAGATTAGATCTCCCAGTAAATGTACTTTGATAACTTGCGCCATGAGGATACCATAAATAACCAGCGCAATATTATTACCTACCAGCATGGTAGATATGAAGTTATTTGAATTACGGAAGAAATAAGAAAGGATGCGTGAAGTCACACCGTCCTTACGCTCCATTTCAAAACGTAGTTTATCTACGGAAACAAAAGCAATCTCCATACCCGAAAAAAAGGCGGAGAAGGCCATAGTAATCAATAAATAAATATAGGTATCCATAATTATGGTTTGATACTATCGGTTCGCACACTTCCAGTTTGCACACTATCGGTTTGCAAGCTATCTGCAGGCGCTGTGGCATCATCATCCACATAGAAAATGCCTTCCGGCTTTCTTATTGTATAAATAGTCATTTGTTCATTGGAGTCAAAGCCATGTCCCGTGATGATCCGGTCAGGCTGCTCAATGCGGATAAACTGGTCGGAATAGATAGTGTGCTTATTCTGGTCCCAATATAACAGGTCAGTCTCAAACCTTTCACCTTTCAGATTCTGAATATCCACATTACTCATCAGTTTCCACAGCTTTTGCTTCTCATAATAATATGCTGTATCTGCCTTTACACTCGCCTCCACGTTGAATACCGAGTCGAATTTCTCCAGATAAACACCTTTTTCAAATGCCCAATAGGGCGGATTTTTTCGGTCGAAGACCAGCCACTCTTCCGTATTGATACGATAACGGGTGACACCCGAATCAGAGATCAAAGTCATAACTCCTTTCGTATCCATCACAGGCAATGAATCACGCTCTGTTATAGCATCTCCCATATCCTTATGACGTCCGGAACAGGCGGAAAATAAAAGAAGCATAACCACTGCCCCACAGGCAATGGTTATGCTCAAACTTCTACAAAATAGAACGTTACTTCGTTTTGGTAACATATTAATATTTCTTATCGAACCGTTGTGCTTTCACCGATCCAACCACCTATTGTAACGCGGTCTCCAGCTTTAATACCTAACATAAAGAGGTCTTCAGCTTTCGGCGTATAACGTGCATACGTTGAAATCAATTCGTTTGCCTTATCAGCTACACTCGGATCTACGGCTTTAGCACGTTGCAACTTATCAATAACAACGAAGTATGTACACTTATTCAAAGCAGACTCGTCATTCCAGTTCGGGCTGGAAGCATAAAGCTGTGCAAGCAAGATGTAAGCATCTCCAAAGTTTTCCTTGAAACCAATGGCTTTCTGCAAATAGCTTCTCGCCTGTGACAATTTCTTACTATTAAACAAAGATGCAGCAACAATATAACATAATTGAGCTTTCTTTTCAGAGTCGCTTTCAAGACTTAATGCCTCATCAAAGTATTTGATAGCTGTATCAAAGTCACCTTTCTTATATGCCATATATCCACATCCTGTAGCAGCGTCAGCAGTAGGATTGATCTTATACATATAATAAGAAGCTTGGAAGTATGCTTCGCTTTCAGTACATTTCATCATCTTCAAGATAGAAATGGCTTTCTTCAGATAAGCCGAATCCGTTTGATTGCTTTCAATTTTAGGACCATAAATTTCCTGCAAAGACTCACAATCAGCAGTACCACTATTGATAAACATGGCAACAAGATTATCTTTTACTTGTTGCAAAGCAGCTTTCTTTTTCGCATCATCTTCTGCGGCAATAGCAGCATCAGCATATTCTGAATCTGTCAGATAATCCTGGATAAATTGTTCTTTATGATTAGGATCTATCTTCAGCTTATTCAAGGACATCTCCAGGAAATAATGCAAAACAGCACCCGCTGAATTTCCTTTTTCTGCATCAACAGATTCTTTAAGCCACGCGTATGCCTGATTTACATCTGGGTTAGGAGCCCAGCTCATATAATCCAGAGCCTTGGTACCCAATGCAGCTTCCACAGTCGGAACTTTCATTCCCTTTGCTGCAAATTCCGGTATATACTGTGCTCTCAAATCATATACTTCCATTAATTCATCGAAATACTTCTTGTAATCAGCAGAATTACGATCTTTTATATCACTCAAAAAAGAACGCAATATTGAAATACCATCAGAAAAAGTATAGTATCTCAATGTCGGACAATCCTTGAGAACCTCTTTCCACGGTAAATAAGCATCTTTAAAATTATTAGCTCTTACCGCTTCATGAGAAATACTACTGTTCTTGTTACAATCTTCCTGTGCCAGGACACTGGTTACTCCACCCGAAAGGAGCAAGACAGCTACAAGCGTTTTAATCTTCATTGTATTTAAATTTTAGTTGTTATATTGTCTATTCTTCATTATTGCACTTTACGTTTCCAGAACCATTGTTCATTGAATGTCACGCCAATACAAAGACGCAATGTGTTCTCATTCAAGAATTTACTTTCCGTACCTTGCATTCTCACATATTGTGCTGAGATGCTCAATACAGAACGGCTACGTGGCAAAGGCAATCCAAAACCGGCAGTTACTCCGTACTCATTCGCAGCACGTGCCCCATCTATCTTATAATAAGGTTTGGAATAATAAGCTCCCAAACGATATTTAATATGTGAGAGATAGCTTCTTCCCAACAAGTTAGGAACATACTCTGCACCCACAGCAATCTTGGCACGATTACAGAAAGCATCCGGATTATTCATAAACGTCGTACTACTCCATTTCTGAAACATCACATCCGCCCCCACTGTAAGGCGATCATCATATACATATGTCACACCGGCACCCAATGTCATAGGAATGCCCATTGTCAAGATTGTATCTTTTTGCGATGTAGTATACCCTGTTGAGCTATTACCCTTCTGATTTTGTACATACGCCTCATTATTCAAGTCATGTCCCGGTGAAAAAACAACACCTAAAGTAGCAACATGCTTCTTGCTGAATTGGTGTGTATACTGTGCACCGAAATCAAGTTTATAACTTGTAATTTCCATGCCCGTAGCTGTAATCAAAGGCATTACAGTCGAATTAGACGGAAATGACTGACTACGGGTATGTGTGATATCCCCCCAAAGATACGAAATATTCGCACCAACAGAAAGATTTTTAAATATTTTAAAACCTGCACCCAAATAAAGTTGATGTAAGCCACCTTCACCGGCATAAGTCGTACTGGCAGAATTCTCCGGATATTCCGTGTTTTCCTGATAACTGGCCATTGTATAGCCAACGTTAGAATAAGGCAACAACCCTATGCTCATCGCTCCCCATTTGGAAAGACGGAATTGCATAGTGATATAGTCAAAACTGGAGTTTTTGGCATTCTTTTTAACAGTCCCATCACTGAAGTTGGTATTCTGCATGGAAATACCCCCATCAAACATAAAAGTCAACGAATCGACCGCCGTATAGGATGCCGGATTCGCAAAATTAGTCTGATACTTGTCACGTAAGCCATAAGCAATGCCACCCATTGCCTTACTATTACCCGACCCTTGGTCTGCCAGCTGTCCGTATCCATATCGTGTATAGGGAGAATTTGTATTATTTTGAGCGACCGTCGCCCCAGATAATATCGTGAGCAAAAGCACCAAAAGTGTTTGTCTAAATCTTGTCATTATTATAGTTTAAAATTCGATTTAATCCTTTCAACACTAAAAATCTGTCTGCAAAGATGATACTTTTTAAGTTTGTATCAAAAGAAAAATCATCCCCGCCCGTTAAAAAAACCAAAAGTTCAGGATATTTATGTTTCATAGCCATTATGTAACCCAAAATTTCATATTCCATACCTTTCAGCACCCCAGCGCGGATGGCAGTCTCAGTATCCTTTCCCATCGGGAGTTCACACCCTTCACGTTGCACCAACGGCAAACGTCCAGTAAACTGATGAAGTGCACGAAAACGCATTTGCAAACCGGGTGAAATATTCCCGCCGTGATAGCGTCCTTCAGCATCCACAAATTCGTACGTAATACACGTGCCGGCATCAATCACCAGAATGTCTCTACCTGGGAACTGTTCGTTAGCAGCTACCACAGCCGCCATGCGGTCATAACCCAATGTCTGAGGAGTCTCATACAGGTTTTCCACCGGAAGCGGAGTCTTTTCATTCAGCCAAAGCACCGGTATAGGAAGTAATGCCAACTGCGCCAGCACCTGTTCGCTCAGGTCTATTACGGTTGCAACAATCGCCTTTTCAAAGTGATATTTATGATAAACATCTTTCAAATGCTCCAAATTCTGCTTGGAGTCATATACCACTTCTAAAAGTGAAAAGCCGTCAAAGACAGCTACTTTTGCTACCGTATTTCCAATATCAATAACGAGATTCACTGAATACTGATTATTTTTCCGGGCGCAAAGATACTATTTTAATTGAATTGGTTTTCTTTTTTCTATCAATATTCGTCATTAGCGTAAAGGAAGTCGAATGTAGCTTGATTATACTCAAATATTTCTTCTGGTTTAAAAAATCTTTTCAACTCCACTTCTGCTGCTTCAAGCGAATCGGAGGCATGCACTATATTCTCCTGAAAACTCATGCTGTAATCTCCACGAATAGTACCGGGAGCAGCCTTCCTGCCGTTGGTGAGACCTGTCAGTGTTCTTACAGCTTCAATCGCATCCACTCCCTCAAAACAACACACAATGACCGGGCATGCCATCATTGAATCCTTCACGCGCTGAAAGAACGGCTTTGCACTTAAGTGAGCATAATGCTCATTGAGTATTTCATCCGTCAGCTGCACCATCTTCATACCGGCTAAACGTAAGCCTTTGCGTTCAAATCTATTTGTGATCTCACCTACCAAGCCTCTTTGCAGGGTACATGGTTTTAAAATGACCAGTGTTTTCTCCATCATAATAGTCGATTCTTTTTTTTAAAAGTTATAAAACAACTCTCTCCAAAAATACTACTTTTCCATGAAATACGATCTTCGTTGGGTCTTTTTTATGTGAATCAGAAGAAAAAGAGATAAATAAGTAATGCGAATCAGGAGTTGAATTGATTCATATCTTTTCGGTTATGAATTAAATGGGTACGCGGACAAGGCGGACGAACGCGGATTTAAAAAGCTGCGCTATACTATTATAAATAATAAATTAAAGTCCGCGTTCGTCCGCCTTGTCCGTGTCGTCCGCGTATCTATTCATTCATTACCATATAGTTTTAACACTTTAGAAATGTCTCGTCCCCCCAATCACCTGAATTTCCGGTCTGATATTGAGTCAGCAGAAAAGAGATAAATCTCTAAAAAAATGCCTAAGAAATAAAGGAATACCTCGTCAGCCGAAGATAAACTAAAGAAATTGCTATAAGAATGAAAAAGATTACAGTCTTTTTGCCTAATTTTGCAGCATGAAACGAAAACTACTCATTTTCATATATTTCATACTTTATTCTCTTTACCCGCATATAACCACTGCTCAAGAGCAAACGTTGCAGGGAAAGACATCCGACTCGATCCGCATCAGCCTGCTGACCTGCGCCTCGGGTGGAGAAATATATTCTCTTTTCGGGCATACTGCCATCCGCTACGAAAACTTTACCCGGAATATCGACGCTGTTTTCAACTATGGCATGTTCAATTTCAATGCTCCCAACTTCATTCTCCGCTTCGCTTTAGGAGAGACGGACTACCAGTTAGGAGCTACCAATTACGAGCACTTTGTAGCCGAATACAACTACCTGGGGCGGGACGTATGGCAACAAACACTGAACCTTACTCCGGACGAAAAGGAACATTTGTTTAATCTGCTTCAGGAAAACTATCGCCCGGAAAACCGTGAGTATCGTTACAACTTCTTCTACGACAACTGCGCCACCCGACCGCGCGACCAAATAGAGAAAGCCATCGACGGCTCTCTGCGATATGCTGACAATATGACCGACAATGACACGGGAGTTTCTTTCCGTGATTTACTGCATAAATACAGCGAGGGGCATCCTTGGTCACGTTTTGGCATGGATATGTGTATGGGTAGCGAAGCTGACAAGCCTATCAACCGAAGACTGATGATGTTCGTCCCCTTCTATGTACAGGAGTACTTCAATACAGCCCAAATCATAGACAAAGAAGGAAAAGCACGCCCGCTGGTATCCTCTGAAGAGAAAATAGTGGAAACCGGACTGACAGCTGCCGACCACCGCTCCGGTGGTATTACCCCGATGCAATCGGCCTTGCTGCTGTTCATCCTGGTAACTGCCGCCACCATCTACGGTATCCGACGCCAGAAAACCCTCTGGGGACTGGATTTAATTTTGTTCTTCTGTGCCGGAATAGCCGGATGTATCCTTGCTTTCCTGGCCTTGTTTTCCCAACACCCGGCAGTAAGCCCCAATTATTTACTGTTTGTATTCCACCCGTTGCACCTATTTTGCCTCCCGTGGATGATAAATAAGGTGAGAAAACGACAAAAAAGTCGATACATGGTACTTAATTTTATCGTTTTAACACTTTTTATACTGCTTTGGGCGATAATACCGCAAAGATTTGACTTAGCTGTATTACCTTTGGCACTTTGTTTGCTGGTACGTTCAGCAAGCAATCTTATTTTGACATCGAAAAAGAGATAAATGAAAAAGGGACTGATAACTTCCATACTCGCATTAACTTTCACCGGTCTGCAAGCCCAACCGCTACCTGCCACTCCTAAATTAGTGGTAACGTTGACGATTGACCAGCTGCGCACCGACTACATGGAAGCATTCTCTTCCCTATACGGAGAAAAAGGGTTCAAAAGACTGATGCGCGAAGGCAAGGTTTTCTATCAAACCGAGTTTCCCTTCAGCGGAACAGACCGCGCCTCTGCCATTGCCGCCATTTACAGCGGTACGACGCCCTCAATGAACGGCATCATCTCCCAGCAATGGATGAATGCCAATACATTGCGCCCGATGAATTGCGTGGACGACCCCGCTTTTATGGGAAACTTCACCGACGAGAGTTCCTCTCCTTCCCAATTACTGACTTCCACCATTGCCGATGAACTGAAAGTAGCCACCCGCAACAAAGGTATGGTATATGCCATTGCCCCCTCGCGCGATGCAGCTATCCTTGCCGCCGGACACTCCGGAAACGGTGCGTTCTGGTTGAATGAAAACACCGGTAAGTGGTGCAGTACTACATATTACAGCGAATTCCCATGGTGGGTGAGCCAATACAATGAACGGCAATCACCCGATTTTCGCATCCGCGATATGGTGTGGGAACCGATACATCCTATAAATAGATATACGTTCCTGCCCGAATGGCGGGATCAACCCTTTAAATATAAGTTCGACAGCGAACGGATCAATAAATTCCGCCGGCTGATTACCAGTCCCTTCATCAATGATGAGGTAAACTTACTCACAGAGGAACTCCTGGAAAAGAGTACGATTGCCAAAGATGAGATACCAGACTTGCTGGCACTGACTTATTACGCAGGAAACTACAACCATAAGAGCACACAGGAGTGTGCCATGGAAATGCAGGATACTTATGTACGCCTGGACCGCAGTATCGGCTCCCTACTCGACCTCATTGACCGCAAAGTAGGCTTGCACAATGTCATTTTCTGCATTGCATCTACGGGATATGCCGACCCGGAAGCACCGGACCTGGGCCTGTACCGCATCCCGGGCGGGGAATTCTACCTGAACCGCTGCGCTACCTTGCTGAATATGTATCTCATGGCTACGTATGGCGAAGGACAATACGTAGAAACCTACTATAATCAGCAGATTTATCTTAACCATAAGTTAATAGAGAATAAGCAACTGAATTTAGCGGAGATACAAAATAAATCCGCCGACTTCCTGATACAGTTCAGCGGAGTGAATGAGGCTTATTCCGCCCATCGCTTATTATTAGGTCCTTGGTCACCCCAGATTGAACTGACACGCAACGGTTTCCATCGTAAACGTTCCGGTGACCTGCTGATAGACGTGCTGCCCGGCTGGACTATCGTGGAAGAAAATGTCACAGATAGCCGCGTAGTACGTCATGCAGATGTGCCTGCTCCACTCATCTTTCTGGGTGGTGGTATAAAACCCGAAAACATACGGGTTCCTGTCAATATTACCCGCATAGCCCCTACCCTGTCAAGTGCGATGCGCATCCGCGCCCCGAACGCTTGTACAGCTACTCCACTGAACTTTTAAGCTGAAAACACATCTTACTTGGTAAATCAAGTGACATGTTAACGAAGTGAATCGAAAGTTGAGTGTTTTACTCAAAAAACAATTCGTAAACTTCTCGTAAATCAGCATTTTAATGTAACTTTGTACCCGCATTTAAGGCAAAGTTACGCCCGAACTAATTAAGCAAATAATAATAAAAACAGATATATAATGGGATTTAATGAATTTTTAAGCTCGATTTTCGGCAATAAATCCACGCGCGACATGAAAGAAATTCAGCCGTGGGTGGAAAAGATCAAAGCCGCTTACCCGGAAGTTGCCAAACTCGATAACGACGCTCTACGCGCCAAGACGGAAGAGCTGAAAACCTACATCCACAATTCGGCTACAGAGCAACGCGCTAAGGTAGAAGAACTGAAGGCAGGTATCGAAGCTATTGAACTGGAAAACCGTGAAGAGGTTTTCGCACAGATAGACAAACTGGAGAAAGAAATACTGGAATGCTACGAAAAAGCACTCGATGAAGTACTGCCTGTAGCTTTCTCTATTGTAAAAGAAACAGCAAAACGTTTCTCTGAAAACGAAGAAATTGTAGTGACAGCTACTGAATTCGACCGTCATCTGGCTGCTACGAAGGACTTCGTACGTATTGAGGATGATAAGGCTATCTATCAGAATCACTGGTTGGCCGGTGGTGCGGAAGTTACCTGGAACATGGTACACTACGATGTGCAGTTATTCGGTGGTGTGGTATTGCACAAAGGTAAGATCGCCGAAATGGCAACGGGTGAAGGTAAGACATTGGTGGCTACCCTCCCGGTATTCCTGAATGCATTGACCGGAAACGGTGTGCATGTGGTAACTGTGAATGATTACCTGTCTAAACGTGACTCCGAATGGATGGGGCCTCTTTACATGTTCCACGGTTTAAGTGTGGACTGTATCGACAAGCATCAACCAAACTCTGACGCACGTCGCAAGGCATATCTGGCAGATATCACATTCGGTACAAACAATGAATTCGGTTTCGACTACCTGCGTGACAACATGGCTATCAGCCCGAAAGACCTTGTACAACGCCAGCACAATTATGCCATCGTCGATGAGGTGGACTCCGTATTGATTGACGATGCCCGTACACCGTTGATTATTTCAGGTCCTATCCCTAAAGGTGAAGAGCAGTTGTTTGAACAGCTTCGCCCGCTGGTAGAGCGCTTGGTAGAAGCACAGAAGAAACTGGCTACCCAATATCTGGCCGACGCCAAACGCCTCATTGCTTCCAGTGATAAGAAAGAACAGGAAGAAGGTTTCCTTGCCTTATTCCGCAGCCATAAAGCTTTGCCGAAAAATAAGGCATTGATCAAGTTCCTGAGTGAACAGGGCATCAAGGCTGGTATGCTGAAGACTGAGGAAATCTACATGGAGCAGAACAACAAACGCATGCACGAAGCAACCGACCCGTTGTACTTCGTCATCGAAGAAAAGCTGAACAGTGTAGACCTTACAGATAAAGGTGTGGATTTGATTACCGGTAACTCGGAAGATCCTACCCTCTTCGTATTGCCCGACATCGCCGCACAACTTTCCGAACTGGAAAACGAAACACAGTTGACAGATGAAGAACGTCTGGCTAAGAAAGACGAATTGATGACAAATTATGCCATCAAATCCGAACGAGTGCACACCATCAACCAATTGTTGAAGGCATACACCATGTTCGAGATCAATGATGAATACGTTGTACTCGACGGACAGGTGAAGATTGTGGACGAACAGACCGGACGTATCATGGAAGGTCGCCGCTATTCCGACGGTTTACATCAAGCTATCGAAGCCAAGGAAAACGTGAAAGTGGAAGCTGCTACGCAGACATTCGCTACCATTACGTTGCAGAATTACTTCCGTATGTACCACAAGCTATCGGGTATGACCGGTACTGCCGAAACGGAAGCAGGTGAGTTTTGGGATATCTACAAACTGGATGTAGTAGTGATCCCGACCAACCGCCCCATTTCCCGTAAAGATATGAACGACCGCGTTTATAAGACGAAACGCGAGAAATATAAAGCTGTTATCGAAGAGATCGAACAGTTGGTACAAGCCGGACGCCCTGTACTGGTGGGTACTACTTCTGTAGAAATCTCTGAAATGCTGAGCAAGATGTTGTCTATGCGCAAGATTGAGCATAGCGTACTGAATGCCAAGCTGCACCAGAAGGAAGCAGACATCGTAGCTAAAGCCGGTTTGAGCGGTACAGTTACCATTGCTACCAATATGGCCGGTCGTGGTACGGATATCAAGCTGAGCCCGGAAGTGAAAGCTGCTGGTGGTTTGGCAATTATCGGTACGGAGCGCCATGAGTCCCGTCGTGTAGACCGCCAGTTGCGCGGACGTGCCGGACGTCAGGGTGACCCGGGTTCTTCTGTATTCTTCGTATCACTGGAAGACGAATTGATGCGCCTGTTCTCCTCCGACCGTATTGCCGGTGTGATGGACCGCCTCGGTTTCAAGGAAGGTGAGATGATTGAACACAAGATGATTTCCAACTCCATCGAACGTGCACAGAAGAAGGTGGAAGAAAACAACTTCGGTATCCGTAAACGCTTGCTGGAATATGATGACGTAATGAACAAACAACGTACCGTTGTGTATACCAAGCGTCGTCATGCCTTGATGGGTGAACGTATCGGCATGGACATCGTGAACATGATCTGGGATCGTGTTGCCGCTGCTGTTGAAGCTCCCGACTACGAAAACTGCAAAATGGACTTCCTACAAACACTCGCTATGGAAACTCCGTTCAGCGAAGAGCAGTTCCGCAACGAAAAGAAAGAGAAACTTGCAGAAGAAGCTTTCAATGTAGCCATGGATCTGTTCAAGCGCAAGACTGACCGCATGGCACAGGTTGCTTATCCGGTTATCAAGCAGGTGTATGAGACTCAAGGACATATGTATGAAAACATTCTTATCCCCATTACGGATGGTAAGCGTATGTACAACATCTCCTGTAGCCTGAAAGCCGCTTACGAAAGCGAATGTAAGGAAGTGGTGAAAGCTTTTGAAAAGTCTATCCTGCTGCACGTCATCGACGAATCATGGAAAGAAAACTTGCGTGAGCTGGATGAATTGAAACATTCTGTGCAGAATGCAAGCTACGAACAGAAAGACCCGTTATTGATTTACAAGCTGGAGTCTGTCAATCTGTTTGATACAATGGTGAATAAGATCAATAACCAGACTGTTTCTATCCTGATGCGTGGACAAATTCCGGTACAGGAGCCACAGGAAATTCAGCAAGCTGCTCCTGAACAGAAGCAGGACATGAGCAAATACCGCGAACAAAAGCAAGATCTGAGTGATCCGAATCAACAGGCTGCCGCCCAACAGGATACACGTGAGCAAGTGAAACGTGAACCGATTCGTGCGGAAAGAACTGTAGGACGTAATGATCCTTGTCCTTGTGGAAGTGGTAAGAAGTATAAGAACTGTCACGGAAGGAATATGTAATGAGTGATTAGTATGCTAATCACTTATCGCTAATCACTAATAAAAGCCTCAAACGGTTAAAATCTGTTTGAGGCTTTTATATATCCATACAAAAGTGTATTTTTGTTATTCTTAGATAAAGAACAAGCCTATGACTAAGTATTCGCATCTCTTAGGGATCTGTTGCGCTCTGCTACTTGGCGGTTGCCAGACCGTAGAACAATTATCCATCGACTATATGCTGCCGGCAGAAGTCAGCTTTCCGCCCAGCCTCAAACGTGTAGCCGTAGTAAATAATATGCCATCCATCCCGGACAACAAGTTGATCGTAGAAGAAACGGATGAAAAGAACAAAGATGAGACGGAAATAGCCCGCAAAACAAAATACTTCAACGGAAATGCTAAAATAACCACTGAGGCACTGGCTGAAGCACTTGCCAACGAAAACTATTTCGATGAAGTTGTTATTTGCGATTCTATGTTACGGGCCAATGATATGATTCCCCGCGAAAGTACCCTCAGCAAAAGTGAAGTGGAAAGTCTTACCAAAAGCCTGGATGTCGATTTCCTGATAGCTTTGGAAAATATACAACTACGCTCCCTCCGCAAAATTGAATACCTGCGCGAGTGGGGTGTTTATGCCGGAACCATAGACGTAAAGGTATACCCTACCGTAAAAGTATACCTGCCTAACCGAAATGGTCCGATGGTAACAATCAATACCAACGACAGCATTTTCTGGGATTATGCTGCCCCCAGTATAGCTCAGGCCGGTGCAGGGCTCATCAGTGAAACAGAAATGCTGAAAGAAGCTTCTGAATTTGCCGGCACTGTGCCTGTAAAGTATATGCTGCCATACTGGAAGACAGCTTCCCGCTACCTGTTTACGAGCGGTTCGGTAAATATGCGTGATGCAGCCGTTTATGTTCGTGAAAACAACTGGGAACAGGCCATTGAGCTTTGGAAACAGACCTACGAGAAGAAGAAAAAAGGAAAACAGAAAATGTATGCTGCCTATAACATAGCTCTAGGATATGAGATGCAAGATAGCATTCAGGCAGCAGAAGAATGGGCACTAAAGGCACAAAAAGAAGCATACGACATAGACAAGATCGAAGAGAAAAAAAAGCAGGGAGGAATAGATGTCAGCGACGTTCCCAATTACTTTGCAGTAACCCGCTACCTGAATGAATTGCAGGAACGAAAGGAGGGAATGACCCGGCTGAATGCCCAAATGGAACGATTTAAGAATGATTTTTAGAGAAATGATGCAGAGGTAATTATTTTTTTTATACCTTTGAACGTCCATTAAGAAAGAATATCTATTATGAAACTGAGCCAAGCATCATTATCACTCCTTGAAAAGGCCATTAAACAGGCGGTCGCCAAATACACTTGCGGCTGTGAGCAAACTATTGTGACCGACATTCATCTGCAAGCCAACCAGAATTCCGGCGAATTGTCCATCTTTGACGATGAAGACGAATATCTGGCATGTGTCTCTATCGAGGAATGGATGACGTATGACGGAGATGATTTCTACGAAAGTGCAGAACGTATTCTTTCCACTTTACTCCACAACATGAAGAACGGAGGTGACTTCGACAAACTGGCCATCCTGAAACCTTACTCTTTCGTATTAGTGGATGATGAAAAGGAGACAATTGCAGAGTTACTGCTGATGGATGATGATACGTTGCTTGTGAACGAAGAATTGCTGAAAGGTCTGGATGAAGAGTTGGATTCTTTTCTGAAAGAACTGCTGGAAAAGTAATAGCATTTGATTTATAAAAAATAAATTAGCCCTTGCAGTAATCGGATATTGCAAGGGCTAATTCATTTAGTGATAAGTGATAAGTGATTAGTGATTAGCACCATGCGGAATAATAGCGCAGCCACTTATCACTTATCACTAAACCTTAATCACTAATAAATCATTTCTTCAGCGCAGCAATGCTCTCTTTCAGAGAGTTGATAATACTTTCCGCATCCGCCTGTTTCTTACGTTCCAGTTCGAGGACAGCGGCAGGAGCATTATTCACAAACTTCTCATTGCCCAGCTTCTTCATGACGCCTTGCAGGAAACCTTCTTTATGCTTCAGTTCTGCTTCCATACGAGCTATTTCGGCTTCCACATCAATCATATTACCCAGAGGTACGGCATATTCCGTAGTTCCTACCATGAATGAAGCAGCACCTTCGGTTTTAGTATCTACCACATCAATTGCCGAGAGATTACACATCTTCATGATAACCGGATTGAATTCTGCAATCGGATTTTCGCCTACAACCTGCAATTCCAACGTTTCCTTTTGAGCTATGTTTTTCTGCAAACGGATAGAACGAACATTACTGATCACTTCTTTCACTACTTCGAATTGCCGAACTGTCTCGCCGTCCACATAGGTATTTATTGTCAAAGGACATACCATAAGACTTTCACCTTCTTCGCGCTCATACATCTGTTGCCAAAGTTCTTCGGTAATGAACGGCATGAACGGATGAAGTAAATGAAGCAGATTATCGAAGTAACCAATTGTAGCAGCATGAATTGAACTGTTGATACCTTGTCCGTAAGCCGGCTTAATAATTTCGAGATACCAGGAAGAGAATTCATCCCAGAACAATTTATAAACAGCCATAAGAGCTTCGCTCAAACGGTATTTACTAAACAAGTCAGCTACTTCGGCAGCAACCTCATTCTGCTTGGATTCAAACCAGAAGGATGCCAGTCTTGCAGCTTCCGGTACAGGCTGACTGTCATCAATTGTCCAGCCACTTACCAAGCGGTAAGCATTCCATATCTTGTTACAGAAGTTACGTCCCTGTTCGCAAAGAGCATCATCGAACAAGATGTCATTTCCGGCAGGAGCTGCAAGCATCATACCCATACGCACACCGTCGGCACCAAACTTCTCAATCAGTTCCAACGGGTCGGGAGAATTACCGAGGGACTTGGACATCTTACGTCCCAACTTATCGCGAACGATACCCGTAAAGTACACATTCTTGAACGGCATCTTTCCTTCATATTCATAACCTGCCATAATCATGCGGGCTACCCAGAAGAAAATGATATCAGGACCGGTTACCAGGTCACTTGTCGGATAGTAATAATCGATTTCCTCATTACCCGGATTGTTGATACCATCAAACAAAGAGATGGGCCACAACCAAGAAGAGAACCAAGTATCCAGACAGTCTTCATCCTGACGAAGATCTTCCATAGTCAGGGCAGGATTGCCGGTCTTCTCTTTTGCCAGCTTCAGAGCTTCTTCTTCAGTAGCGGCTACCACATATCCACCTTCCGGTAGGAAGTATGCCGGAATGCGATGTCCCCACCACAACTGACGGCTGATACACCAGTCCTTGATGTTCTCCATCCAGTGACGATACGTATTTTTATACTTGGCAGGATAGAATTTCAGATCGTCATTCATTACAGGAGGCAATGCCATATCTGCAAAATGCTGCATCTTGAGGAACCACTGCATAGAAAGCTTCGGCTCTATAACTACATTGGTACGCTCGGAATAACCTACCTTATTGGTATAGGCTTCCACCTTATCCAACAGGCCGGCAGCATCCAGATCTTTCTCAATCTGCTTACGAACATCAAAGCGATCCATACCGATATAAAGACCGGCAGCCTCGCTCAATGTACCATTATCGTTGAAGATATCGATGCTTGGCAAGTTATACTTTTCACCCAGCATATAGTCGTTCACATCATGTGCGGGAGTTACTTTCAGGCACCCTGTACCGAACTCAATATCCACATAATCATCTTCGATTACCGGAATAACGCGATTTACCAAAGGAACGATCACTTTCTTACCTTTCAGCCATTCGTTCTTCGGGTCGTTCGGATTGATACACATAGCGGTATCACCCATGATCGTTTCAGGACGGGTGGTAGCTACCACAGCATAGCGTCCTTCCGCATCACCTTCCACTTTATAGCGCAGATAATACAGTTTGCCATGCTCTTCCTTGTAGATAACTTCTTCATCAGAAAGGGCGGTCAAAGCCTTCGGGTCCCAGTTTACCATACGTACACCACGGTAAATCAAGCCCTTATTGTAGAGGTCTACAAATACTTTCAATACACTTTCGCTACGCTTTTCGTCCATAGTGAAAGCGGTGCGGTCCCAATCACAGGAAGCACCGAGTTTACGCAGCTGCTTCAGGATGATGCCACCATGTTCATCTGTCCACTCCCAAGCATGCTTCAGGAATTCGTCACGGGTAAGATCCGTCTTCTTGATGCCTTGTGCAGCCAGCTTATTTACAACTTTCGCTTCCGTAGCGATAGAAGCGTGGTCAGTACCCGGTACCCAGCAGGCATTTTTGCCTTCCATACGGGCACGGCGTACCAGAATATCTTGAATGGTATTATTAAGCATGTGTCCCATGTGGAGCACGCCGGTGACGTTAGGGGGCGGGATGACGATGGTGTAAGGCTCACGACCATCGGGTTTTGAACTGAATAATTTGTGGTCCAACCAATACTGGTACCACTTTCCCTCTACGTCAGCAGGGTTGTACTTACTTGCTAATTCCATATCTTTTAAATCTGTATATAATTTATTTTATCGCGAATAACGGGCGCAAAATTACTAAATTTAATTCAAATCTTGCCACCCTCCGGCGCTTTCTGTGCAGAGAACGACAATTTATAACCTTCATAAAGAGCAATTCCATAAAATACGATTGTCATGGAAGCCATATTTTCTATTACCACAGACATCACTTCACTATAACTGGTATCGAAAAGAACGTCCATAAAAGAGACTTCATATTCTTTGGCCACCAGACCTACGATAGAGAAGAAATCTCCCATCACACAGCTTATCAACGCCAAAGCAGCACCAATAATGCCGAATATCGGGCGTATTCCTTTCCCTTGGCGCATCGCAAATCCTACCAGGAAACCGACACCAATAGCCATATATCCTATCTGATATCCGGTAGAAATAGAGATCAAAGCCCAAGCCACAGCACCTACGATGCATGCCAACACTCCGAATAATACAGCTTTCGGTAAATTCTCCTCAGCCAACAGCTTTTCCCTGTCCACATATCCCGAATAATCTTCAGGTTTAGGAGTAGGAGCCATTTTCTCCAGTTCTTCATCCTTTTGGTAGCTTTCACATTCACCTACAAATGCAGGGATAGCCCCGGTACGCTTGCAAACCAGTCCTCTGCCATTCACGAAATCGCGTGAAACGCAATTGCGGCAATAGCGTTCAATGTCATTTTGATCAGTCATAATTACAGTGTCTAATGTCGTTACTTAAATTGCTTATTAATAGTTTTTTTGCAAATATAAAGCTAATTTCCTACGTGACATTTAATAAATGTATATTTTTGCCTTTCAAATAAATTTGCGATGAAATATAAGCTGAAGATTCGTTATATCGTGCTATGTACGCTCTTGTTAGTAGTCTGGGCCACACAGTTCATTCCGGCTATGGGAAAAATTTATGCACACAGCGTATATCCTGTCATAGCCTATATTCTTTCGTCTTTCTCCCGCCTCATTCCCTTTGCCATAGGCGACTTATTCATAGCCCTCAGCATTGCGGGCGTGCTCCTCTACCCTGTCTATGCCCGCCGCTTTCAGAAGAAAAAGTGGAAACGCATCTTGCTGAATGATATTGAATATCTGTTATGGATATACGTCTGGTTTTACCTGGCTTGGGGACTTAATTATTCACAGCCCAACTTCTACCAGCGAACAGGGATTCCTTACACTGCATACACTCCCGAAAACTTCCGGAACTTTGTTAATGATTACGTTGACAAACTGAATGGTTCGTATGTAGATGTAACCACTATCAATAAGGACCTCATCCGCCGGGAAACGGTTTGCGGGTACAATCAGATCAGTGATACGCTGGGCGTACATCATCCTTTCCATAAATCACCACGGGTAAAGACTATGCTTTTCACTCCGCTGATTTCCATGGTGGGCGTCACCGGCAGCATGGGACCTTTCTTCTGTGAATTCACCTTGAATGGAGATCTGCTCCCTTCACAGTACCCTGCCACGTATGCTCACGAACTGGCACATTTATTGGGCATCTCCAGCGAAGCGGAAGCCAACTTCTACGCTTATCAGGTCTGTACCCGTTCGCAAGCGCGAGGTATCCGTTTCTGCGGCTACTTTTCAGTGCTGGGACACGTACTTGTCAATGCCCGCCGACTGATGGATGAAGAAGAGTACAAAGAGCTCTTCAACCGGATACGCCCCGAAATCATTGAACTGGCTAAAAGTAATCAGGAATACTGGACAGAGAAATACAGTCCGCTCATCGGTGATATACAAGACTGGATATACGACCTGTACCTGAAAGGAAACAAGATCCAAAGTGGCCGCAAGAACTACTCCGAAGTAGTCGGGCTGCTTATATCCTATTATACACATTGCAATAAATAACCCTATAAAGATATGTTACATACAAGAAAAGAACAGATGGAAGCCTTCGGACGCTTCCTGGACATACTTGACGAACTCCGCGAGAAATGTCCCTGGGACCGCAAGCAGACTAACGAAAGTCTGCGCCCCAACACCATTGAAGAAACTTATGAACTTTGTGATGCCCTGATACGTGACGATAAAAACGATATCTGCAAAGAGCTGGGAGACGTCTTGCTGCACGTAGCTTTCTACGCTAAGATAGGTTCCGAGAAAGGCGATTTTGACATGAAAGATGTATGCGACCACCTTTGCGAGAAATTAATCTTCCGCCATCCCCATGTGTTCGGTGACGTAAAAGCCGATACTGCCGGACAGGTTTCCGAAAACTGGGAACAACTGAAGTTGAGAGAGAAAGGTGGAAACAAGAGCGTATTGAGTGGTGTCCCTGCCGCCCTTCCTTCACTCATCAAAGCTTACCGTATTCAGGACAAAGCCCGCAACGTCGGCTTCGACTGGGAAGAACGGGAACAAGTGTGGGATAAAGTAAAAGAAGAAATCCAAGAGTTTCAGGCAGAAGTGGCCAATATGGATAAGGACAAGGCAGAAGCCGAATTCGGGGATGTGCTATTCAGCCTCATCAATGCCGCACGCCTCTACAAGATCAATCCGGATAATGCATTAGAGCGCACCAACCAGAAGTTTATCAACCGCTTTAATTATCTGGAAGCACATACCATCAAGGAAGGCAAAAACCTGCATGATATGACTCTGGAAGAGATGGACGCCATCTGGAACGAAGCTAAAAAGCTGGAAAAATAAAAACTCAAATGCATGCGGCTGCGAAGATTCACACTTGCGGCTGCGAAGGCCATCACTTATACAAGTGAAGGCTTACACTCCCGCAAGTGTAAGCCTTCGCAGCCGCATGTATCGGCTATAGACGAAAAAAGGAGCCGAAGCTCCTAATATTCTGTTATTTTTTCTTTCCTTGCGGTTTCTGAGGTTCTCCACCTTTATGATGCATCCCCTTCAGCAACTCACGGTTAAAACGCATTTCGGCACGCTGTACCAGATATATCTTTTTGTTCGAAAGTATCTTCTTAAACTTCTCATAGTAAGTTTTCTCCAGACGGTTGGTAGCAATACGGGCATCATATACGCCTTCTAAAATCTCATTATATTGCGCTTCGGTCGTCTTTTCATCCTTTCCCTTCCGAAGTAAGTTCCATGCCTCATCATTCAGTTGCTTTTTGCGATCCTGCAATTCAAAATAAACAGGAAAGAATTTAGCGGCTTCTTCCTTAGTCAATCCGGCTTTTTCAGTGATATACGCTTTCTGCTTGGCACGGAATTCGTCAGGAGACAAATGTTGATTACATCCGTCCATAGCCCACGACAAGGGGATGAAACTGCACATCACAATAAACAAAACAATTAGCTTTTTCATTTTCTTCTCATACGGTTAAGTTGTTACTCACATCACTCTGCGCCGGCATCTGTGAGATAGACATACAGCGAATAATCATCCAGCATGGAATTATCCAGCACCGTACTGATATATTCATCAGAAACAACTTCTGTTTCAGGTTCGTCCATCGCCATCCGGTCGTTAACAGGTGTACGTTCAGTAGAAGCAACGCGGATAATCAATGCTGCGCCGACAAACATGGCAGTCATATATACCCATGGCTTGATTCTCTCCCACTTCGTAGGCTCTCTCTTAATAATTGCAGGTGTTTCCTTTTCGGGAAGCCGGCTCATCACCTCTGAAGTAAGATTCTCAAAGTATCCGTCAGGAACACGGAAAACATTTTCCTTCCCTACCTTCTTCAATATGTTATCTTCTTCTTTCATAAGCTTTTTTCCTCTCTGTTAGGTTAGACTATGTTTTGGGGTAAAGGTTTAAACCTCTCCCTCCAAAAACTTTTCTATTTTTTTCACGGCATGATGATAAGAGGCTTTCAGAGCACCAACAGATGTGCCGAAGATGTCGGACATCTCCTCGTATTTCATTTCCTGGTAATACTTTAAGTTGAATACCATACGTTGTTTTTCCGGCAGTGTAAGCAATGCTTTTTGTAGAGACTTCTGTGCCCGGTCGCCGGAGAAATAGGGATCACTTTCCAACTTCTGAAGTACAGAAGCATCTTCATCATCGATAGAAACAGTAGTTACAGCGCGTTGTTTATTTAGGAAAGTCAAACATTCATTCAAAGCGATGCGATAGAGCCAGGTAGAAAGCTTCGCATCCCCACGGAAATAATCGATATTGGTCCATGCCTTAATGAAGGTGTTCTGAAGTAAATCATTGGCATCTTCATGCAAAAGCACCATACGACGGATCTGCCAGTATAACTGTTCGCTATATTGCGCAACAATCAACTCAAACCCTCGCTTTTGTGTACTTTCATCTTGTAGAAGCTCCAGCACTTCGCGTTCATTATAGGAAGGATTCATAAGTCTCTATTCCGTTTCGTTTATTTGATTACCACTTTCCGCACTACATTCCCAATCTTAAAGATGTAATAACCTTTAGGCAAATTCACCTGAACGGTGACATCCGTAGAGTCAATGCGTATCGTGGTAAGTTTCACGCCTACAATATTGTAGACTTCCATCTGGGAGCCGGGTTCTGCATTCTGCACACGCACCCGGTTATCTGCCGAAACAGTCAGCACAATAGTAGAAGACGGCTGCTCTTTCTGAGCCGTTTCCTGCTTCCGACCGTCCTGTGCCCATGCCACGGACTGCGACGAAAAAGTCAACAAAAAGAAAAAACAGTAGAGTAACTTTCTCATCTATAAGCCTATGTTTTCAGATTATTCCGTACAAATATACGGCATTCGGTTCGATAAAACAAAAAACAGACGGTTAAATGATAATTTGTTAGTGATTATCATTTATACCTCCAAACACAGCGTTTCCTTAGCCAGCACCGTCTCGGGGAAAACAGCCGAAGCTTCTTTAAGCAAAACATTCTCATCTTCATAGCGGGCAGAAAAATGCCCGATCACCAACTTCTTTGCTCCTGCCGCCTTGGCTATCTCTCCCGCCTGAGCAGCAGTAGTATGAAAAGTTTCTTTGGCACGAGGCAAGTCTGCATTTGCAAAAGTGGCCTCATGGAATAGCAGATCTACTCCTTTTATCTGTTCTGCAATCTCAGGCATGTAGATGGTATCTGAACAGTAGGCATAACTACGCGGTGGATCAGACGGACGTGTCAGTAAGGAATTGGAAATGATTTTGCCTTCCGGAGTCACATAGTCTTCCCCATTCTTTATCCTATTCAACTCGTATACCGGCACTTCATAGAAGTCGACCATCTCCCGAATGATATGATTGGGCCGCTGCTTCTCTGCAAACAGAAAACCGCAACAAGGCATACGATGACGCAATGGAATGGTAGTCACTGTCAGAGAACGGTCCTCATAGATCATTCCGGGTTCTTTCGTCTCAAACTCATGGAAAAGAACCTTATACGTCATTTGCCGGCAAAAGAAACTTAGCATCGGAGCCAATAGGGTTTCCAATCCTTTCGGTGAATGGATATGCAACTCGGCCGTGCGCCCCAGCAGATTGAGCGTGGATATCAATCCCAGCAAACCAAAACAATGATCTCCATGCAGATGGGAAATAAAAATATGATTCAAGCGGGAAAACTTCAGTCGGGACTTGCGGAACTGTAATTGAGATCCTTCTCCACAGTCTATCATATAAAGTTTGTCACGCACATTCACCACTTGCGAAGTGGCAAAATGACGGGTAGTAGGCAGCGCAGAACCGCAGCCCAGTATATGTAGTTCAAATTTCTCCATAATGTTGCAAAGATAATGCAAATCGAATGCAGAACTTTCATGCTTGCATGAAAAAGTTTTGCTGAGATGCGGCTTATCTTCTGATACGAAAAAAAGGAAGGGCGCCTGTAATAACAAGCACCCTTCACCTTATTTATATATAGAAGTGATTACTTCTTTCCAGCTTCCATTTGCTCTTTCAAAGCAGCCAGAGCGTCGATGTCGCCCAAAGTAGTAGAAGCAGCCTGGTTTTGAATAGCCGGAGCGTCTTCTCTCTTATTGCCAGCCGGCTTCTTACCAGCAGCCTTCTTTTCAGCTCTTTCTTCTGCCTTTGCAGCATCTTCGAAGATACGGCTGTGAGAAAGGATGATACGCTTAGCATCTTTGTTGAACTCGATAACCTTGAATGACAGTTTCTCATCCATCTGAGCCTGAGAACCATCTTCCTTAACGAGGTGTTTCGGAGTAGCGAAACCTTCTACGCCATAAGGCAGAGCAACAACAGCACCCTTATCCAGCATTTCGATGATAGTACCTTCGTGTACAGAACCTACAGTGAATACAGTTTCGAATACATCCCAGGGGTTTTCTTCGAGTTGCTTGTGGCCAAGGCTCAAGCGACGGTTTTCCTTGTCGATTTCCAGTACCTGAACTTCGATGTCCGCACCGATCTGAGTGAATTCAGAAGGATGTTTAACCTTCTTAGTCCAAGACAGGTCAGAGATGTGGATCAAGCCGTCAACACCTTCTTCGATTTCAACGAATACACCGAAGTTAGTGAAGTTACGAACTTTAGCAGTGTGCTTAGAACCAACAGGGTACTTCTCTTCGATAGTTTCCCACGGATCTTGCTTCAGTTGCTTGATACCCAAAGACATCTTACGTTCTTCGCGGTCCAGAGTCAGAACTACTGCTTCCACTTCGTCACCTACCTTCATGAAGTCTTGTGCAGAACGCAAGTGTTGTGACCAAGACATTTCAGATACGTGGATCAGACCTTCAACGCCCGGAGCGATTTCGATGAATGCACCGTAGTCAGCCATAACCACTACTTTACCCTTCACCTTGTCACCCACTTTCAGTTCAGCGCTAAGAGCATCCCAAGGATGCGGAGTGAGTTGCTTCAGACCGAGAGCGATACGCTTCTTCTCATCGTCGAAATCGAGGATAACAACGTTGAGCTTCTGGTCGAGTTCAACCACTTCCTTCGGATCGCTTACGCGGCCCCAAGACAGGTCAGTGATGTGAATCAAACCGTCTACGCCACCCAGGTCGATGAATACACCATAAGATGTGATATTCTTAACGGTACCCTCAAGAACTTGTCCTTTTTCGAGCTTACCGATAATTTCTTTCTTCTGTTGTTCCAGTTCAGCTTCGATAAGAGCCTTGTGAGAAACAACCACGTTCTTGAATTCCTGGTTGATCTTAACAACCTTGAATTCCATAGTTTTGCCAACGAATACATCGTAGTCGCGGATAGGTTTCACGTCGATCTGAGAACCCGGCAAGAAAGCTTCGATACCGAATACGTCTACGATCATACCACCCTTTGTGCGGCACTTGATGTAACCCTTGATAATTTCTTCGTTTTCCAAAGCAGCGTTCACACGATCCCAAGAGCGAGTAGCGCGAGCTTTACGGTGAGACAGAACCAACTGTCCTTTTTTGTCTTCCTGGTTTTCGATGTATACTTCTACAGTATCACCGATCTTCAAGTCAGGATTGTAGCGGAATTCATTCAGAGGAATGATACCGTCTGATTTGTAACCGATGTTCACAACAACCTCACGTTTGTTCATCGCGATTACAGTTCCGTCAACTACCTCACGGTCGTTAACTTTGTTAAGCGTACTGTCGTAAGCCTTTTCCAACTCTTCGTGGCTGGCACCACCGAAGGTTTCGCCATTTTCATAAGCATCCCAGTTGAAGTCTTCAACAGGCGCTACATTTTTTAAGTTTTCCATTAAATAAAATAAGTTGTTTAATAATTAATTGAGTGAGACATTATATTAGCTCATAAATTCGGGCGCAAAGATAGGAGTATTTTCTTGAAGAACAAAAAGTTCGATCTGTTATTTCTCGGTATTTTTACATCCGGTCCGTATAAAAGTAGTGGGAACTTCGACCGAATTGTTTTGTATATAGAGAACGAAAACAAGGCAAAAACGTCCTGTATACAAAACTAAAGTACTCTATTTAAAAGCAATAATTGAGAAGTAGAGAACTTTGTGAATTAAAGACGGATTCTTGTCAAGAGCCGATTTACATATTATTAACTCCTTCCGGTGATTTGCGATAGTCGATAGCATCACTGGTATGCTTCTGAAACAGATGGTCTAAATCCCACACGTCAATGAAATAAATGCTACACGTCAATCCTCAAATGCCACATGTTTCACCTGCTGAGCTATGGCATTTCACTTATTGAGCTGTGGCATTCGGAAAGCTAAGGTGTGGCATTTCAAATGGTATGAGAAGGGAGGAGACAAATAGAGGAGAGACAATGCCTCTCCTCTTATGCTAATTTTAAGTTGAATCTGAGTTAAGATTACGAATACAAATAAACGACATTGAAAAGCCGAAGTCAAGTGCTCAGATATTTTTCTTACTTCTTCAAATTCTCCAATTCAGACTCTAAAGTTGCAATTTTCTTCTCCTGCTTAATCACATACAACGTAAGTTCCTCTATTTTCTGCAACAAAGCCTTATTCATATCATGCTGTGAATACCCCTCATCAGCCACTTGTTTAGCAGAAGGCACATCCGGGAGGTGATTATTTTCACTAATAAACTCTTCAACTTCATTAAGTCCACGAAGATTATAATCTTTATTAAAAACATAATCGGCCCACGTGGATTTCGGTGCTATGGCAAAATCTTCTGATAAAATTCCCTTTGTAACGAACAAACGATATTTATTCCTCAAATCCTGTTTTATTTTATTAGCTTCCTGCTTGGACATTCCAATATATACATTTTGAATATTATCAATAAAAAACTGTGAAGTACTATTCGTACCCAAACAAAGTCCATTATTCGTTGATGTGCCAAGCCAGCCCGCACTATTCATTTCATCCGTTGAAAAAACCATAGTAACATTGTTTCTCATCATTTTTATAGGAACATAAGAGTAGACTTCAGTACCTAATATTTTAAAATGAGGAGAATCGTCATTATCAGCATTTTCGTTTCCCCAAAAAGCAACTCCACTTTTACTGCCAATGCGCAGCCATTTAGCTGCCGGATTTATAATAGCAGCATCCTGATTCCTCCCACTCTTAACATTTAAATAGTTCAAATTTTCATTATAAAAGTTGAGAGCAACATTTGAACGGGTCTCCCCCCGATCAAACATAATAGTCGCCGTAGGAATCTGCCTTGGATAAATGCCAATAGCCCTATATCCAACAAGATTCAAATTTTCACCCTTTGCATTTATAGATCCCAAAAAATATTTATTCGATGTATAAAAGTTGAATGTAGGATAACTATTATATTCTCCCAGAAGCGCCAGTGTACCATTCCTACAAACCCTCAATCGTTCTTCTCCAGCTATCTTTATAGACCACATAGCCCTATCTTTAGGAAGAGTACCTCCATAATCAACTTCAAAAACTTGGCCATTTGCAGCCCTATCATAATCATACGGTTGCCCCAAAGATGGTAAATTTCCTGTATATTGGGCATACAATGGCATATACAGTAAGCATAACAATAAGAGTGTAATACTTTTTTTCAATCCATTGTCCTTTTGTCCTCTTTCTTCATTACCCAATGAAAGAATTAGCAAATTGCATTGATTTTCACTTTTCATAATATTGATTTTTTATGATTAAATTGCTATATAAAAACTCTCTCTATAAGTACATTTTTTCCCCTATAAGTTCAGCAAACAACTCTGCGTACTTATAGACTATTGCACCACTGAAGTTTTTCCCTTTTTCACTAGTTGCCAACTTCGGATTTCCAATGCCAGTATCATCTGACACCTTCTGCCAATTACGAGGCGTCCAAGCAACCTTTTCCCTTAAAGATTTCATCGCAAAAGGTTTATATTTTCCTTCCCCAGCCTCATCCAAATTCACCAATTCAGGATGATAATACATCATAACCGATGTTTCTACTTCATCTGCATGGTCTCCGGGATCATCAAAATAATCTTTCGCAGGAAGCACAGTAAACCACTCACTGGAAGCTATCAGAAAATCAGGATACTCAAACGCCAGATCACGAATCATATTTTTAAAACAATTCCCCCCGTGACCATTGATTATAACCATCTTACGAAATCCCTGTACATAGAGAGACGCTACAATATCCGTCAATATAGCTTTCTGAGTTTCATAACGGGTATGCACACAGAAATTCAGTTCACGCTGCCCCGGATTTTGTGCCCCCATTGTCACAGGTGGCATCACCATGCATTGTACACCATAACGTTCTTTTGCGCGAAGAGCAGCATCAACCGCTATATCATGAGCCAAGATACAATCAGTCAGATAAGGCAAATGGAGATTATGAGGTTCTGTAGCTCCCCAAGGCAATATCACCAAATCATACTTCAGGTCTTTTACTTTTCCATAAGACAATATGGATAAATCAACATTTTCCATCATATATAAAATGTGTGTTTAGATTACATTATTCTTACTTTTGCAATTAACTTACGTATTTTCCCCTCTGCAATAGCGGGAGCATGAGGATCTTCAGGATAAACAATGACAAACTCACCCGGATAAATATCCACATAGGCAGTCGGCATATCCGAATAAAGAGCGCAATCCGAATCTCGTTCATAAGCAATAACTTCATTTTCCAGTTTTTCCAATGGCTTCCATCCAATCGTTTCTTTTCCGGATAGTGGTATATGCACATCAATATACTTACGATGAAGTTCTAATACTTGCTTCTCTTTCTTTACTCCATCCAAGTCTACATTATTGATAAAAAGATTATCCCCATCCAGAGTAATGCGCCCCAATTCCGTCTTCAGCAAATTATGTTGCTTTACATAATCAAACAACTGTTTAAACAAAGGATGAAGCAGCTCAATGCGACTGCTGTTCTTCAAATCAGATACAATCATAATAATCCATTTTTAAGGTTTAACACTATTCCATATTATCAGTCTTCGGACGCAGAAAGTATAGTTGCAATGCCACTGCCAAAAGCACCACAATACCCAGCATAGCAAAGCCAAGCCCCAGTTCTCCGCCATCACTCCATTTACCAAGCAAACCTGTGACAGCTGCCCCGGCAAATACTCCGGTCATATTCATAATGCCATAAGCTGTAGCACGATATTTGGCAGAGACAAACTGGCAAAGAATAGGCATATTATTGGCATCAAAAATTCCAAATCCAACACCAAATAGCAATCCTGCCCCCACAATACCCACCATATTATGTGCAAAGCCCAACAAGGCTAAAGCCGGAATTGTGAGTCCCAATCCAATAGCACCGGTATAAACACGTCCACGAATATTCTTCAGCACCCACCTGTCAGACAAGACACCACCTATCAGCACACCAAAGAAAGAAGAGACGGCAATCGTTATTGTAGATATCGGCCCTGCCTCAGACATTGGCATATTCAGGTTTTCAGAGAATAAAGTCGGCAACCAGTTTTTCGTAGCCCATCCCGGAAGGCTTGGAACAGCAAAATAAAACAGAATTACCCAAAATGCTATATTGCTGAATAACAAAGAAAGTCCTTTAAATAAAGATGACTTTTCCTTGGGTTCTTCACGTCGTAAACGTTCAATTTCAACATGCTCTTTATTTTCATGCAAAAACAGCATCAAGACCACTGCATAGATAATACCAATTATACCAAACCAGTGAAACGTAGTATGCCATGAATAAGCGGCAGCAACCGTAGCACCAAAGCCACCGATAGCCTGACCTGTATACAATCCTGTCATATGAACGCCAATGGCTAATGAACGCGACTTATCCTGATGCCAGTCAGCAATTAATGACAAGCCGGCCGGAATATACAATGCCTCACTGACTCCCATTAATGCACGCAACCAATAAATTTGCTCAAATGTATCTGCATACCCCATTCCATAAGTAACAGCCGACCATACAAATAAACTTCCCACAATAAGCCATTTTCGATTCAGACGATCGGCAATCATACCAGCTACCGGACTCATAAAGCCATAAATCCAAAGAAATACAGCCATTAAACGCCCGAAGTTAGTAGCCGACTGAAGTTCAGAAATATCAATCTCCATAGCATCTTTCATGGTACTCAACATTTGGCGATCCATATAATTGAGAAGGGCTACTCCCCAAAGAAGAGCTACTACTATCCAAGGATAAATTTTAATTTTATTCATTATGTTATCTATATTCAATTGTTAATTCCAAGTACATTTGTCGATGTTATAACACTACTGGAACACCTAATTTGTAACTATAATCTTATGGGTGGATATCAAATTTCCTCGAACGATTTTCATTAGATAAATACCAGCAGATAATCCCGATAAATCACAATCGATTTCACAATTCCCATACGAAACTGGGCAATCAAACTGTTTTACAAGTTTTCCCATAGAAGTATACAACATTATCAATGCTGTTGGCTCTTGTTCAGACAAAATCTTTACCGTAACAATTCCATTTCGCCTCACTGGATTAGGATAAACATATACATTTGTTTTTCCTCCCTTATTGCTATTCATATCAGAATTTGAACTTAGTATACTTCGAGTTGCTGTATTATCCCAAAAATCATTATTTCCTGTTGGAAGTTTCTCAGCAACTTCCATTTGATAAATAGGCCCAGTAAATTTATTAGCACAAGATTCAGTACTTCCCCCAATAACTATTTTATTCATATTTCCAACAAAAGCTGTAAACGGCAGATAAGCATATCCACGCGCATAGCAGCTATCTTTGGCTGTAGGCACATTACTTTTTATATTCCATATAATAGCTTGCGATATTGTTTTTTCAAAATTTATACTGGCACATTTGACTCTAAAGATTGTTGTTTCTTCATTATTAGATTTATCATATTTACGGTCACCCTGCTTAACATCTTCAAGTGTAATGATAACATCATTGCCTTGAAATATCTTACCGGAAGGAGGAGCAATCCGCATATTGAGATAATCCGTACCTTCTTTGACTAACCTATATCTAAAAGCTCCATCAGTAGTAAAATCCAAGGTAATATAGTTTTCATTGTCTCCAAACATTTTAAAAATAGTTTGATCTGTTGTACTATTCCCGGGATTCACTTTAATGGCAAACGACCCTGACTCTAGTTGTGTCGGTTTTGCCTCGTTCGGGAATCTTAAATCAGTACTAAAATCTTTCGTAAAACAATCTGTCAAAATCGGTTGATTCGGTTTAAACTCCCATAAATTATGATCAGATTTATATTCATTAGCACTTTCTATATTCATGGTAGAACTATTATTGGCTGCACCTTTAAACATAATACCATAAAGAGTCGCATTTTTCACTCTTGTTTCCACCACAACAGGGATATCAGGTAAATCCTTTATAGAAAAGATTTTTGTAGGAACTGCCTCCGACCAGCTTTTTATTAATTTTAAAATTTTAGCTTTACTAGTTCCGTTGACTCCCCCCGAAACAAAAGGTACAGCAATGTATTCATCTGAAACATATTGAGTTCCTGTTTTAGAGCTTCCCAATGTCCCTCCCAATTCCGCTCCCAAGCCATGAGGATTTGCAGAGTTGTAGGTAAATAAGCGTACGGAAACATAACTATTTAATTGTGTGAGTGTTTTCCCTCTCGGATCACTTGTAATATCCCCCAATATGTAAGGATAAAACTCCGCATCAATAGCAAATGCATTACTTATAGAAAATAACGGCATATCATTCGCCTTAATTTTAGGATTCGTTACCGGATTCATCGAATAAAATATTTTTTCATTCGTTGCTTTTAAACCCGCAATCTTGCCGTATTTAGACGTAGCTAACGATATTCCTGAATTACGCGCTTCAACATGCCCGATTCTTGAAGAAGCATAAAAGAAATACGGATCATTCGCATTCCTTCCCGCATGAAACTTTGTATTATATACAGGAGTAGCAATATTGATACAACCATGATCGTCCGCCTGAGGATCGGTTCCATTATCAAGAAATGGAGTACCGGGTTTCAGATAATACCAATCCTTTCCATTATTTGAAACAGCCAGTTCTGTTCGCTGTTTTGTTTCAATTTCCGGATATCCTTCAACACCATACATGGTAACCAACCCAAACCACATATCTTTTTCAAATCCGGGAAGCCTAAAAGGCTGCATACTATAAGGTTCCCATTGTTTCGTAGAATATTCTAGAATCGTACTAAACGTTGTATTCTTAGAAACAATCTGTTCCCCCACCTCTGTTATTGTGCTTCTTCTAAATCTTTTACGGGGGTCTGGATTAAAAGGAGGTACTTCTCCCGGTTTTAAAGCAGAGCGGCGAGAGTTAACCCGCGAAGTAAAATAATATTTCCCATCCTGCATCAACCAATTCATATGAGTATCAGCATTAATATTACGAAAAGTAAAAACCTTTTGAGCAGTTAATCTATCCGCCTTCATGTTTGTAAACCCTGCTAAGACCCCATTACTATCAACGTTACGAGACATTTCATAAGCTGTTAGATATTTATAAACAAACTCTCTTTGAGCTACATATATTAGTTTCAATGGTTTAGCAGCAGTTGTTCCGTCATTAAAAATCCCTAAACTCTCTATATCAACTGCAACCAAGTTGGTCGGTATTGAACCTGCAACATGAGTTGGTAATATTTTTTCATCTGCAGTCGTTCCACTTGCCTTGTACCAATATAAATTTGCGTTTGGGCGAGTCCAAGAATTCAGATTGTTCGTGTTATTAGTATAAACCATTACTCCAACCTTCGAGGGTGGAGTGGGTGAATACACTATGAAACTCGAAAGATAAATAGATAAATTGCCATTAGGGTCTACAAGTGCATTAGGCATTCCATTTTCCAGTTTGGCTTCCCATGGATACAATTGAGGATTAGGAGAAATTAACTGCTTTCCATTGTTATACTTCTGAGGCTGTTGAATATAAACATCATCAGTACTATAAGAAAATAATGCTGGATTCACTGCTGAGAAATGCCTGTCTTGTGCCTGTAATAAAACAGGCACAAGACAGATCATTAAAAGTAAAATCTTTCTCATGGCATTAGAATTAGAATTAAAATTAAAATCAACAAATAATGATATCAGATTGAGATATACATCACTCGATATCTATTCCCTTTGGATCAAGTCCCGGACCACCTCCAGCGGTATAACCGCGGCTTGCTCCCGATAACCAAGGTGAAATCCAGAAAGAATACAAATCTCCATCCGACAAATAAAATTTCAAACGTATATTTTTACCAAATAGAGTAGACAAATCTTTTCGATTTTTCCATACGATAAGTTCTTTAGTCGAATTTGCTTTTTTCATCACAATACAATCTTTTTTTGTAAATCCTTCAATTGGAAGACCTTGCTCGTCAAGTACCTCCACCAGCAATTTACCCTTACGAACATCAGCATTCACAAAAAGATATTTTCCATCAAAAGAAAGTTTCTCTGAGAGCACATATCCTTCTTCTTTATCCGCATGCATAGATACAAAGCCATCACGACGAAGTGTTGCCAAGCCAGTAGAAGTATGGCTATCCCACATTATTTTACTTAAACGCCGACCACTTGAATAAAAATAAAGCGAATCACCAACAATAAGAGGCACACCAGCAACAGATTGCATATTTCCCCAATTCCATGCACCTTCCGTTTCGTTCACATTCATAAAAGGCTGATGAGTAGGACGTGAAAAATGAAAACCATCACGACTATAACCTAATGAAATTACATTTCTTTTTTGAATTCCATCCTTCTCACATACACGATTTTCAGGACCTGCCCATGCACTATAAAAGCCTAACATAACACTCTCATAAGCGATCGCATCAAAGTTATAAATACCCGGTTCTACCTCCGGATATTTCTCATGCCGAAGCTCTTTGTCATCCGGGCTAAACCAAAATTTAACAAATTTATCATCTGCATCTTTTCGAGTACGGTGAGCTACACTTACTAATACTTCTGGGTCAGCATGTTCGGCATAGGTACGTGAACGGCTTGATGCCAATGCACTTGCTCTAAGACTTAACACCCATTTTTTTGTAAAAGGATTATAAAAAGCCGTCGAACGATCTCCTATATCTCCTGATTGAGCAACTCCTTTTGACCAATGAATACCATCTGCCGAATATTTCAATACATATTGCCACCTACGGTCTTCTTTTCTACGTTCCACATTAAAAAACTTCCACCGTTTGGCTGGATCTGTTGCTTCCCGGTCCAGCCAAATAACAGCTGCATCACGATTGCAGGTATCTACAATATTTGTTCCCGGAACTATATCTTGATTTACCTTTTCCCATATTTTCCCATCATTGGATTCAGCATAACAAGTATAGAAAGTTTGTCTTTCATCTTTATGAATAGTACCTGCACCTGCCAAATACCACATTCTATATTTTCCATATTTCTCATCATACCATATTCCATCGCTAAACGGAGCAGCATACAATGCCCCTTCAACAGTTTTTTCCCAATCTTTATCGGGTTCTAATACAGGATTACCTTCATAATACTTCGGAGTATGATAAACCGGACTCAGATTGGTTTCTGAAATCAAAAAATCATCAACAAACAGCTGCCGCCCGGTATTTATGGGAATAACCAGAGGCTTATTTTTTAAATAAGGTAAAGGCATCTCATGACGCACCGTTGATTCTTCATAATGAGGTGGCCATTGTTGCGGAAGTGTAATACCATTATGTAGTGTTTGCGCTGATATAAATGGAGTAAAAATGGTTAAAGCTACAAAAATTCCTAATATCTTCATATTTCTTAATTTTAGATTTTTATTTGTTCTATTTACAATTGAATTGAAGAGATGATTATCTCTTCAATTCAGAGAGTGGTTAATTCCACCCCGGATTATTTTCTGTGATATAAGGATTTCCTTCTACTTCATCAATCGGAATAGGTAACCATTCGTTTTTGTTGGGAGTAAATCCTAAATAGACAGAACTTGAGTACTTTTTGAAGTTTGGATCGGACTGCTCCAATTCTTTAAATCTTTCAGCTACTTTGCCCCATCTCAAAAGATCAAAAAAGCGATGTCCTTCCTGAGTCAGTTCCAATATACGCTCGTTTTCAATCACTTTCATATCTACAGAGGATAATCTCGGCAAATTTACACTCTTACGAGACCGAACCTTATTCACTGCTTCAACCGGGGTTAACACACCTTGCTTACCACCACTAATAACAGCTTCGGCATACATCAGCAGAACATCCGCATATCGTATGTATGGATAATTCAGTCCATTGGCACGTAGATTCCACATATACATGTTATTGCCGGGATTTTGAGTTGGCAATGTCCAATCAATTCCTTTTCGGGAAGCAGATTTATAATTTCCCGCTTGTGCATTAACAGAAGCAAAACCTGTCGGGCCATAATAATCAACAAAGGTTTGCCCATCATAAATAATTACCTTATCACCGGATTTAGCAGATACCGCAGGATCAGAATCATCAAAAATCAATGTACCAAACATGCGCGAGTCAGTATTTCCATCAGCATCTTTCGATGCCAGAAAAGTATCATATACCCATTGGTGAATAACATGGTCTGCCGTAGTTTTCTTTGAAGGTGGATTATAACCACGCGGGTCTCTCCACACACCGCTATCCGTCAATCCCGGATTAAAAACCGTATTAACCACATCTCCAAAAAACTGGAGTTCAAAGATTGATTCATCATTATTTTCTGTTTTAACGCTAAAGTTGTCGCTATAGTTATCCATTAAAATATAATTCCCATGCGTCCCATTAATAATTTCATCAAAACAAGCAGCAGCTTCATTATAATATGTCGTAGTCGAATTACCATAATATTTTTCTATTCCACTTCTATATAGATAAGCTTTCCCCAATAGAGCGGTAGCTGAACCACTAGTCACACGTCCCAGATTATCACCAGTCCAATAACCCTTTTTAGGTAGTAATTCTTTTGCTTTCATTAAATCGCTGATGATAAAATCCCATGTTTTTTCAGGAGAAGACTGAGGTTTATAATCTTTTGCTGTTAATGGCAATTTTTCCATCAATGGAATATTTCTAAAATGCAAGAACAGAAAAAAATGAGAAAAGGCACGCAAGAAATAAGCTTCGCCCAGATAAGCATCTCTTTGTTCCGTATTTGCAAAATCAATCGTTGGAATTACCTCAATCATTTGGCAAGCCTGTGACGCAGCAGTGTAGAACAATTGATAGGGTTCCACAATAGTATAATAAGAAGGCGTCAGCATAGCAGTATATTGACCGGGAGAGCCATAATCAGATCTATCACTACTTTCATCACCTCGATTAGCCATCAATCTACCTCCCGAAGCTCCCATTGCACGAGGAGTAGTGATATAAGAATAAATGCCTAATACTCCTTTATTTGCGGATTCGGGATTTGTATAGAACCCCTGCACGTCCAAGTGATTTGGATTAACAGACAAATCCTCAAAAATGTCGTTACATGAGGTAAATAATCCCCCCATAATGGCAACGATTACCAAGTTGAACCAATTATTATATTTTTTCATTGTCTTTCTGTTTTAAAAAGTTAAATTGAAGCCAATATTGTACACTCTGGCATTGATAGAAGGTGCCCTGTTTTCGATGCCGTCACATCCTCTGTCGAACAATGTATTATCACTAACTTCTGGATCGTAAAGTGAATACTTTGTAATAGTAAACAAATTCTGAACTCCCGCATAAATACGGGCTGATGATATAAAACCTGTTTTCCTCAATAACTTGTCACTAAAACTATACCCTATCTGCAGGTTCTTGCACCGGAAATAAGAACCATCTTCTACATAGAAAGAACTTGGAAGTGAATTGCCGCCTACAGAGTTATCTGTCTTTGCGATTGGCACTGTAGTATTAGTATTAGTAGGAGTCCAAGAATTCAATGCATCAGTTAAATTGTTATTAGTATAATTAAAATAGTATTGATACTTAGCTGCAGCAAAAAGATCATTGCCTTGCGTACCTTGGAAGAATGCCGTGAGATCCCAATTCTTGTATCCCAAATTAATATTCAGTCCATAAGTAAAATCAGGTGTAGGATTTCCAATCACCCGTTTATCTGTTTCATTTGCCTTAGCTATAGATTTATCTGTTCCATCTGCTCCTTTTATTAAGAAATTACCTTCTCCATCCATTCCAGTCACCTCATAGCCCCAGAATGTACCAATTGGCAAACCTTCTTTAGTAATAGTAGCCCGATCACCGAACTTAGAACTTAATTGAATACCTCGGATAGGTTGTACTCCCTCTCCCAAAGCACGTACTTTATTCTTCAGGAAAGTTATATTACCCTGCATATCCAGTGTAAAATCTCCCCAACCTTTACGATATCCTAAAACAAACTCCCAACCTTTATTTTCGACAGATGCAGTATTATAATAAGGAACGTCACCTTGATTGATGACAATAGTCTGTCCTGATGATGGTAATGGTTCCAGAGGGGCAAGTAAATCATTATTACGTTTCAAGAACCAGTCAACACCAAACGTCAGTTCATTATTAAAAAATCCCAACTCCACGCCTGCATTGGAAGATATCGCCTTTTCCCAAGTTAAATTAGACTGTGCAAAACGTGTGACATAGCCAAAAGTACGTTTACCACCTAAAATCAATGGAACTGGTCCATGAGCTGTCGAAAGGAAAGAATACGGTTCAATAAAATTAGCACCTAATTCGCCATAACTTCCTCTGATTTTCAATTTAGACATCCAAGGAATTTTAAAGAATTCTTCTTCATGTATATTCCAACCGGCAGAAACAGATGGAAAATAACCGACTCTATGGCCTTTAGCAAATTTAGAGGACTCATCACTACGAATACTTAATGATAATAAATATCTATTTTTATAATCATAATTGACACGACCGAAAAACGATAAAAGAGCTGAGTTCTTTTCATCAGAACCGATAATTCCTGCTCCATTATAAGTAGTAATAGTCGGACCACCTAAATCATTATTACCTGAGTTTATGGACATATCACGGAAGTATTCCCTCATCCAGCTTGTTCCTAACAATACATCAAATGTATGTCCTTTGAATGTACCATTATACGTAAGCAAATTATCGATAGTATAATTAAAAGATTCACCTCGGGATTCATCCAATGAAGTAAATGGCTGAACGAATCTTGAATCCGGATTTCCCTGTTCGTCCCAATAAGTAGCAAAGGCAGGAGAATGTGAATAGCCATGTGTATTTACATAGTTTCCAGCTAAATTCAATTTATATTTTATTCCTTTCCAAATATCCAGCCCAATACTCAAGCTACCTATAATATCCGTTTTTCTTGTATATGAATCTCCATTATATATACCAGCCAAAGGATTACTGATATCGGAGTTAGTAGTAGAATATCCTGCCTCTGCCGGAGTAGATATATACCTTCCCAGTTCATCCTTCACAGGAATGGTAGGAATAAGGATATGGCGCGTTGTAGGGGGCGTTTTTTTGCTTATATGGGCTATAGCCAAATTTTCTTGAATGGTGAATCTACCTTTTTTATAGGTTCCGTTCACGCGCGCGTTATATTTCTCATAATCCGACTGAATAATAATGCCTTCTTGTTTAAGATATCCAATACTGCTACTGAAAGTGCTATTCTCTCCGCCACCGGATATACCGGCATTCAAATTCCACATCGGAGCATTCTGATAATATAAATCCTGCCAATCCTGACTATAATCCGGATTGGTTGGATTGACGTTTTGAGGTGCTTTATCATATGCCGGACTATTGTCGGCCACCATATTGGCAAATCCTCTCCATTGTTCGGCATTCATAAAATCCAGCATTTTCGATGGTGTTTGATATGAAAATGATCCAGATAAATCAACTACCGTTTTTCCGGCTCTACCCTGCTTTGTTGTAATAAGGACCACACCATTGGCAGCGCGAGAACCATAAATAGCTGCTGCTGATGCATCTTTCAAAATTTCAATTGATTGAACGTCATTTGAACTTAAAGAATTGAGTCCATTTCCACTAACGGCGCCATCTATAATATATAATGGTTCGGTAGAACCAAAAGAACCTGCTCCACGAACAAGTATCTTAACATCAGCCCCAGCTTCACCGCCCTTTTGAAGAATTTCCACGCCGGGGGCACGTCCTTGCAATGCAGAGGCAACATTTCCAGTGACTTGCTTTTGCAGTTCTTTTGCAGATACAGAAGCTACTGCCGCTGTCATACTCGATTTTTTTTGTACTCCATAACCAACTACGACTACTTCATCCAAGACTTCATTATCTTCATGAAGCACTACTGAAATATTAGTCTTATCTCCTAAAAGAATTTCCTGAGCTTCATAGCCTATATAACTAATCACCAAAGTTATATTAGGTTCCACTTTTAATAAGAATTTTCCATCAACATCCGTAATAGTTCCATTCGATGTGCCTTTTTCTACAATAGAAGCACCAATGACAGGTTCATTTTTTGCATCAACAACTACTCCTGTTATTGATCTTTGCTGTGCCATCATCTGTAATGACAAGCAAAACATAAACAATAAGATCAAGTGTTTTTTCATAAAATCAAGTATTAAATTATGTATTTTAAAGAGTTAACATTTCATTACATAGCATATATGCCTTTATCATCATTCTCGGAATATGGAACGGTCCTTTAAACAAATTACCTTTAGCTGCTTGTGCAACAGTTCCGTCCCGATGAAGATAACCGTACCATTCGCCATATTCCCTGTCTGGAAAATGAGCATAAGTCCAATTATTTATTTGTTTGTGCATTTCAAGATACTTCTCATCATGTGTTGCTTGATAGGCATAAAGTGTAGCTATAATGGCCTCAGTCTGTGGCCACCAGAATTTCATATCCTGCGAATAATCCTGAGGTGGAAGATTACGGCAATCACGGAAATTGATAATTCCACCGTATTCTTTATCCCAACCCCACTCCCACGACCAATCGAGAATGGATAAAGCCATTTGAAGATCTTTTCTATCCCAATTGCGATATTTAGCTTCTTCCAGCAGGAACCAGGACGTTTCAATGCAATGTCCAGGATTTATTGTACGCCCATTACAAGTATCTATAAATTCACCATTAGGACCTACAACTTCCAAAAGAGCCTTAAATTCAGGATGAACGAAATACTTCTGCAACATATAAATAGAATCATCAATCTGCCGGGTCAATGCAGCATCGTCAATGGCTGCCCGAATACGGGATGCTGTATTAATCAGAATCATGGTAATAGAGTGACCGCACATTTGCACCGATTCACAATATTTAGGTTCAAGGACACCGGGCGTAGTAAGGAAGAACTGGATTTTTTTGAAGAGTTCCAATGCTTTCAGTGCATAAGACCGATCACCTGAAGCGATTGAATATTCAGACATAGCTATTGCCGCAAAACATTCGGAAAATACATATCTGCGTTTACGCATGGGGATTCCATCCTCCGTTACTTCAAAGAACATACGTCCGTCCACGTCAATGCAATATTTCTCAATAAAATCAATACAACTTTTTGAAGCTGCCAGCCACTCGAGATTTTGTTCCACATTATTATATGCAAAAGCAGCAACAAAGCCAAACCGTCCCTGAAACCATACAGATTTTGTGGCATCCATAAGCGAGCCATCACGATTAAGGCAAGTATAAACCCCACCGTGTTTGCGGTCCAATCCATACTTCAACCAAAAAGGCATGATATTACCTACCAAATCATTCCTATAGGAAGCAGCACAATTTTGAAGATATTCAACAGTATTCATAACTTCAAATTAAAGTTTATTACAGCGGTCGAAGAAATGAATCGCATTTAACTCCGCCTTCATACGAATTTCTTCCTCATCTGTCATATTCTGAAATGGAATGCGATTGTCGCCCAAATCCAATCCTATCAATTTCATGATACGCTTTCCACCAACAATATTTCCACGGAAGTGGCAAATCACATTAATAACCTCCTGAGAGAAATTCTGAAGTTCACGCGCTTTCTCCAAATCCCCGGCATTCCAGGCGTCGATAATACCAACCAAATTACAGCCATTATAGTTAGTAGTACCACCTATACCACCTTGTGCCCCACCCATAGCCAAACAAGGCAGAATAGTTTCATCCTGTCCATGCAGCATATCAAACTTACCATTCTTATACAAACGGCATTGATTATACTCATACAAGCTTTCATACGTATACTTGATACCCGCAAAATTAGGAATGCGCCCATCTACGGCTTCAAGAAATGCAACCATTGAAAGATAAGCACCGTTGAAAGCCGGAATATGATAAAAATAAAAAGGCAGTTCAGGAGCTGCACAAGCTATCTTTTCACAATACTTCGCCAACTCTTCAACGCGGTTCACTTTAGGGAAAGGAGGTGCCATCGCGCCAATTCCCCACGCACCAATCTTCTGGGCATGTTCTGCCAAACGACTACTTGACCTCACACAAGTACTTCCTACATGAACAATCACTTTAAAATTCTCCGGTGCTACTTCCATCCAACGCTCAGCCAGCATCATACGTTCTTCTTCCGTCAGCATATAGCCTTCACCGGAAGAACCATTAATAAAGACACCTTTCAGACCATTTTTCACCAGCATATCAGCATAAGCCGCTATGGGTTCGTAATTCACTTCTCCATCTTTATAGAAAGGAGTAAAGGGGGCATTAATCAAGCCAATTAGTTTTTCCATACTATTGTATTAATATTAAAAATAAAGATAACATTTTATTATCGAGCAACAAAGATATTTATTATTTTATCTAAAACAAACTATTTAATAAAATTATTCCAATTAAATTCAATATATAAATTAAATTATAATCTAAATAAACATATATAATTAATTATTTTATTATATATAACTTAATTAATAAAATTAACGACAGCAAACATTATATAATTATTATAGTATTTTAAAAAGATTGCAGCGTTTTAGCTATATATATTAGTATATTTGTAAATCAAATTCAGACAAAACGAGATAATATGAAAATAAACCAGCAAAAGAAAACAGAATCTGATTCTAAATATTCTACTATTAAGAAACAGATTATCAAGCATTACATACATAATGGCGATTCTACAATTCCTGCTCTCGCTAATGAGTTGCAATTGAGTATTCCAACAGTCACTAAAGTAATTGACGAGATGGTTACTGATGGCTACATCAATAACTATGGAAAAATAGAAACGGGTACAGGAAGACAGCCCTACGCATACGGACTTAACTCTGACTCAGGCTACTTTATTGGGGTTGAAATAAAGAGGAATAGTATTACTATTGGAGTTATTAATTTTAAGGGAGATATGATAGAACTTAAAAGAAATATTCCTTATAAATCTGAAAATTCCATAGAAGCGTTAAATGAATTATGCAAGCAGATATGTAATTACATCAAAAAATCAACAATAGAAAAGGAGAAAATAATAAATATAAATATTAATATCCCTGGTCGGGTAAATTCAGAATTAGGATATAGTTTCAGCCAATTCAATTTTGAAGAGCGACCTTTAACAGAAATCCTAACTGAAAGAATAGGGTATAAAGTTACCATTGACAACGATACACGGGCGATGGCATTTGGAGAATATTTGCAGGGATGTATCAATAAAGAAAAAGACATTATTTTCGTTAATATCAGTTGGGGATTAGGAATAGGGCTGATTTTGAATGGAAAGCTATATTATGGCAAATCGGGATTTTCCGGTGAATTCGGACACGTAACAGCCTACGACAGTGAAATACTTTGCCACTGTGGCAAAAAAGGATGTATTGAAACAGAAGCATCCGGTTCCGCCCTACACCGTATTATATTAGAACGTAGTCAGAAAGGAGAAAGTTCAATACTTTCCAATCGAATAGATGCAGATAAACCACTCACATTGGACAATATCATATCAGCAGTCAACAACGAAGATATGCTATGTATAGAGGTTATAGAAGAAATAGGTCAAAAGTTAGGAAAACAAATTGCCGGACTCATCAATATCTTCAATCCAGAATTAGTAATAATCGGAGGAAGCTTATCACAGACAGGAGACTATATTCTTCAACCCATAAAAACAGCGGTCCGTAAATTTTCTCTAAATTTAGTGAATAGGGATACCATAATTACTCTTTCAAAATTAAAAGATAAAGCAGGAGTAATAGGAGCTTGCATGCTTGCACGAAGCAAAATGTTTGAGAATGAATAATCAGAAGTTCCTCAGTGACATGTTACTTATCTGTTTATCTCTCTGGTATATGCCAGCGCCGCCCCTATCGCCGTCCTATACTCCGCATAGGGTGGAATATGGAAGCGCACCCCATATATCTTTTCCATATTCGGAAAAATTTCATGGCACTGCGGAAATTTAGTAAGATTACCGATCAAGACAAAATCTTTGATAGGACCATTCAGCCCAGACAGCACCGCTGCACCACCTATCGTTTGCAGCACCATATAAATAATACCTTTTGCAATATCTTCCTGCGAAGCGTTGCTATCCGCTTTTCCGAACAGCGAAGCAGTGGCATGCACCGGAAGATCCGGCAAAGGACGATTGCAGATATCTCCGATCTGCAAGTTTACACGGGTAACGTCACCTTTCTCGGCAATTGCTGCAATCTGCCTGAAATCATGCGTCTTCAGCAACAAGCGGGAAAGTCCCTGCAAAGTACCTCCGCCAATTGCCATACCACCAATATGCTCTATCTTTTCTCCGTTGATTCTTACGAAAGAAGTGCCCGTTCCCATGCTTACCACAATCAGCCGGTCAATATCCGTGGCATGACGTGCCCCCAACCCATTGGCTATAAACTCATCGACCTTGTCCGTGGGTAAACCATACAACGGACTATCTACAAATGCACTACCCACACCTGTCAGCATCACTTGCTCTATATCCGAAAGCTGAATACCGTTATCATAAATATACTTCCCGAAAGCCCCGAACAAAGAAGTAACCGGATCAGTCGCAGTGATAAACATCGGTGACTGTATCTGTTCTCCGTTGATTCCTACAATTTTTGTAGTACTTCCACCAACGTCTATTCCTATTACAATTCCCATAGTTTCAATATTGCATTCGGCCACAAAGGTACAAATTGTTTTATTGCAGATGTGTATTCAAATATGTTTTGTTGCATACATAAACAAGAGAAACGCATACCAATAAGACTAATTCCGTATTCACATAAAACTAATTCTTTTTATGCATCTAATTATTCTTACTACAGTTATACAATTTTCTTACAACAATTATACTTCTTTCTTACAACAACTATTGTAAGATAATTATATAACTGTAGTAAGATTATATTTTAGCACTTTTATCAATAGTTTCTTGTAACTTGAAAATTAATTTGTAGCAGCTGAGAAATTAGTACCCATCAGAAACAAACAGTTCCCCTTTTGCAATCAACATTACAAAAGGGGAACCGCTATAGAACCAAAGTTATCAGCATCAATGGCTGCAAACCTTCGTCATATCCACCGTAAATCCATCATCAGCAGGCATAAACTTACCTTTCGCTTTCAGAAACTCTATCAATTTATCCGCATCCATATCTTCTGCCGAGCAAGTATAGAAATGTTGATGCTCGCCGAATTTCCGGATGATTGCCTCTTTTAATGATGATTCCGAATAACTGTTGCCTTCCATCATGTGAAGGACTTCATGAGCATGTAATTGTTCCATAATCTATTTTTTCTGCAAAGATAGCATGAAGCACGGATTGGAGTTGTAACATATGTGACACGAACCTATAAAAAATAAAGAAGCAAAGTTAAAAGCTCTTTTTTACCTCCTGATATACGTTTCGGGAAGTTTCTCCGTTATAGAAAAGGTATGAGACATTTTTGGTTACTGACAGTTCTTATAATACTATTCTCCACTCCCGCCCTTGCCCAGAAAACAGTCAAGATAGGCGGAACGATTACGGATGAAAATGGTAATCCGATTGAATTGGCAACAATACGATTGGAAGGGACGGCTATAGGCACAGTCAGCAACCTGAAAGGGAGATATTCGCTGAAATTCGAAAGCCGGGACAATGTAACGGTCATCTTCTCCATGCTGGGATGCCAAACCCGCAAACGAAAATTAGTACGTCCGCAGGGAAATATCAGTCTGAACATAACCTTACCCCCGATAAACTTTGAATTGGGCGAAGTGAGCGTAACAGAGCGCCGCCGACAAACCGGAACCATCCAACAGATAGAAACCAAACAAAACCGCCTGGCCCCCGACGCTTCGGGCGGAAGCATAGAAGCCGTGATAGCCACACAGGCCGGAGTGAGTAGCAACAACGAACTCAGCTCGCAATACAACGTACGCGGCGGTAGTTTCGACGAGAACATGGTGTACGTCAACGGCATTGAAATATACCGTCCCTTGCTGATCCGTTCGGGGCAACAGGAAGGATTGAGTTTCATCAATCCCGATATGGTGCAATCCGTCGGCTTCTCCACGGGAGGCTATGAGGCCAAGTACGGGGACAAGATGTCATCCGTGCTGGACATCACTTACAAGAAACCCGAACGGCTGGAAGGAAGTGCCTCCGTCAGCCTGTTGGGAGCCTCGGCATACGTAGGAATCGCCACCAAAAGGCTAACCTGGACAAACGGCATCCGCTATAAAACCAACCAATATCTGCTCGGCACGCTAGATACAAAAGGGGAATACGACCCGCGTTATATCGACTATCAGACTTATCTGAACTGGACACCTTCGAAGCGTTGGGAGGTAGGTGTCATCGGCAATATTTCAGAAAACCGCTATAACTTCCAGCCGGAAGACCGCTACACCCGCTTCGGCACTCTCAGCAATGTACGTGAGTTTAAAGTCTATTTTGAAGGACAGGAGAAAGATTTATTCCGCACCCTGTTCGGAACCGCCTACGCCACCTACCGGCTGAACGAACAGAACAGCCTGACCCTGCAAGCCTCCGCCTTCCACACGAAAGAACAGGAAACGTACGACATCACCGGGCAATACTGGCTGAACTCCCTGGACAGCGGAACGCAAGTAGACGGCACTACCAACGAAGAGGAAACTTCCGAAACTATCGGCGTGGGAACTTACATGGAACATGCCCGCAATTATCTCACCGCAGAGGTGCAAAGTTATTCCATCACAGGCCGTCACCGACTGAAAAGCCACTCCTTGCAATGGGGTGCGGAGCTCAAACGGGAGCGCATCAAAGACCGGATGCGCGAATGGGAAATGCGCGACTCTGCCGGCTACTCCATGCCACAAACTTCCGAAGGGCCGGAACTATTCTACACCCTCCGTTCGCGCAACGAAACGGACAGCAAACGATACGGATTTTACCTGCAAGATACATACCGCTTCCGCTCCACCGCCGGACTATTCACCCTGACTGCCGGCATACGGGGCAGTTACTGGGACTGGAACAAAGAATTCATTTTCAGCCCGCGTGCTTCCCTGGCTCTGATTCCGGCATTTAATGAGAAATTCACCCTGAGAGTAGCCGCCGGAGTATATTACCAGGCACCGTTCTATAAAGAATTCCGTGATACCACCCAGATTGACGGAATAGCTACCGTATCTCTGAACCATGACATCCGTTCGCAGCGCTCCCTGCACTTCGTGGCAGGCGGCGACTATAATTTCCGTGCCATGGACCGCCCGTTCCGTTTCTCCATGGAAGTGTATTACAAAGCGTTGAGCAATCTCATACCTTATAACATAGATAATGTACGGATCAGTTATTACGGACGCAACCTTTCCAAAGGTTACGCCACCGGTATCGACATGAAACTGTTCGGTGAGTTTGTTCCCGGAACAGACTCCTGGCTGAGCTTCTCACTGATGAAAACCGAAGAGAAAATAAACGGACAATGGCTCCCCCGGCCCACCGATCAGCGCTACCGTCTTTCGCTCTATTTCACGGACTATTTTCCCGGTAGCCGCAAGTGGAAAATGAACCTGAAAGGTACACTTGCCGGAGGTCTTCCCTTCGGCCCTCCACATAGCGGACGCGAGGCTGCCGTGTTTCGTACATCCCCTTACCGACGTGTAGATATAGGTATGTCCCGCTGTCTTATCGACCGTAGCGAACGCGAAAATCAGCGCGGCATCCGCAGCCTTTGGTTAGGCGTTGATATTTTCAATTTGCTAAATATCAGCAACGTCAACTCCTATTATTGGGTGACAGACACCCGAAATAATCAGTTTGCAGTACCCAATTACCTGACATCTCGTCAGATTAACGTCCGACTGCTGCTCGACTTCTGAACCGAAGTCTAAAAAAAACTTTCTAAACTTCAAATATCCAATAATTAATTGACGAAAAATTTCTCTATTAAGGAAGAAATCTCTTTCTTTGTGCTGTTTTATGCCTTTGATTAAGACATTATACCAACATTAATAAATATAGTTATGAAGATTTCACACATTGAGCATCTGGGTATTGCTGTTAAAAGCATTGAAGAAGCCCTGCCGTATTACGAGAACGTATTAGGTCTGAAGTGCTACAACATCGAAACTGTAGAAGACCAGAAAGTTAAAACCGCTTTCCTGAAAGTTGGTGACACTAAAATCGAACTTCTCGAACCGACCTCTCCCGAAAGTACCATTGCTAAGTTCATCGAAAACAAAGGTGCAGGCGTTCATCACGTGGCATTCGCTATCGAGGATGGTGTAGCAAACGCATTAGCTGAAGTGGAAGCTGCAGGCGTTCGCTTAATCGACAAGGCTCCGCGCAAAGGTGCTGAAGGTCTGAACATTGCTTTCTTACACCCGAAATCAACACTGGGTGTATTGACAGAACTTTGCGAAAAACCGGAATAATAATTACGAATTATTCATAGATGGAGTAATTTATAATTAAAGAAGAATTGGTAATAAAAAAAACAGTATTAACCCATTATATTTAATAAAATGAGTAATCAACTTGAAAAGATTAAAGAGCTTATAGATCGCCGCACAGCTGCACGTCTGGGTGGTGGTGAAAAAGCGATTGCCAAACAGCATGAGAAAGGTAAATATACAGCTCGTGAGCGCATAGCCATGCTTCTCGACGAAGGAAGTTTCGAAGAAATGGATATGTTTGTAGAGCACAGATGTACCAACTTCGGTATGGAAAAGAAACACTATCCCGGCGATGGTGTTGTTACCGGTTGTGGTACTATCGACGGTCGTTTGGTTTATCTGTTCGCACAGGACTTTACAGTTTCTGCCGGTTCTTTGTCTGAAACGATGTCTCTGAAGATCTGTAAGATTATGGATCAGGCTATGAAAATGGGTGCTCCTTGTATCGGTATCAACGACTCGGGTGGTGCACGTATCCAGGAAGGTATCAACGCTTTGGCAGGTTATGCTGAAATCTTCCAGCGCAATATTCTGGCATCAGGCGTTATCCCGCAGATTTCAGGTATCTTCGGTCCTTGTGCCGGTGGCGCCGTTTACTCTCCTGCACTGACTGACTTCACGTTGATGATGGAAGGTACTTCTTATATGTTCCTCACCGGCCCGAAGGTGGTGAAGACTGTAACGGGTGAAGACGTAACTCAGGAAAACCTGGGTGGCGCAAGTGTTCACTCTACCAAATCAGGTGTAACCCACTTCACTGCCAAGACTGAAGAAGAAGGGTTGGCTTTGTTGCGTAAACTGTTGAGCTACATTCCTCAGAACAATCTGGAAGAAGCTCCTTACGTAGACTGTACCGATCCTATCGACCGTCTGGAAGATTCTCTGAATGAAATCATCCCCGACAGCCCGAACAAGCCTTACGACATGTACGAAGTAATTGCTGCTATCGTTGACAACGGTGAGTTCCTCGAAGTTCAGAAAGATTACTCAAAGAATATCATTATCGGTTTCGCACGTTTCAACGGACAGTCCGTAGGTATCGTTGCCAACCAGCCGAAGTATCTGGCAGGTGTGCTCGACAGCAACGCATCTCGTAAGGGTGGCCGCTTCGTTCGTTTCTGCGATGCTTTCAATATTCCTATCGTTTCATTGGTAGACGTTCCGGGATTCCTTCCGGGAACAGGCCAGGAATACAATGGTGTAATTCTGCATGGTGCTAAGTTGCTGTATGCTTACGGTGAAGCTACTGTACCTAAAGTAACAGTTACATTACGTAAGTCTTACGGTGGTTCGCACATCGTAATGAGCTGTAAGCAACTCCGCGGTGACATGAACTACGCATGGCCTACTGCTGAAATCGCCGTAATGGGTGGTGCCGGTGCCGTTGAGGTATTGTATGCCCGCGAAGCCAAGGAACAGGAAAATCCTGCCCAATTCCTGGCAGAGAAAGAAGCCGAATATACCAAGCTGTTTGCTAATCCTTACAATGCAGCTAAGTATGGTTACATCGACGATGTGATTGAACCGCGTAACACACGTTTCCGCATTATCCGCGCTTTGCAACAGTTGCAGACTAAGAAATTGACTAACCCGGCTAAGAAGCATGGTAATATTCCTTTGTAATCAGGCTTTTAACACTAAAAACAAGAACGATTATGAATAAAACAAAAATCGGAATATTCTTTACCTTGCTGCTGGTGTTAGGTGTATGCTCTTCCTGCGGAGAGAAGAAATCGAACAACAAGCTGGTGCTGAATGAAGTGCTGATTACCAATGAAGGCAACTTTCAGGATGACTACGGCATGCACAGCGCATGGATTGAAATATTCAACAGATCATACGGCAGCGCCGACCTCGCAGGTTGCTATCTGAAATGCAGCAGCCAGCCGGGTGATACTGCCAGCTACTTTATCCCTAAAGGTGATGTCCTGACTTTGGTGAAACCTCGTCAGCATTCATTATTCTGGGCCGATGGAGAAGCAAGACGTGGTACATTCCACACGAACTTCACACTGAATCCGGAAACACAGAACTGGATTGGCTTATATGATTCAGGACGCAATTTATTGGATCAGATAACCATACCGGCAGGCGCATTACAAGCTAACCAGTCTTATGCCCGTATAAGTGATGCAGCCGAAAAATGGGAAGTTAAAGACGGTAGTGCTGAAAAATACGTAACTCCGAGCACTAACAACAAGACCATCGACAGCAATGCTAAGATGGAGAAATTCGAAGAGCATGATAGCGATGGCATCGGTATGTCTATTTCTGCCATGAGTGTAGTATTCTGCGGTTTGATTCTGCTTTTCATTGCTTTCAAGATTGTTGGCAGAGTATCTGTAAGCCTCAGCAAGCGTAACGCCATGAAGGCTAAAGGTATTACTGACAAACAGGAAGCCAAAGAGAAGAAACTGGGCGAAGCTCCGGGAGAAATTTTCGCTGCTATTGCCATGGCTATGCACGAGATGCAAAGCGATGTACACGACGTGGAAGACACCGTTCTCACCATCAACCGTGTAAAACGCAGCTATTCACCATGGAGTTCGAAGATTTACACATTGCGTGAAACTCCTCTGAAAAAGTAATCACCTATAAATTGATAAAACGATGAAAGAATATAAATATAAAATCAACGGTAATACATACAAAGTTACCATTGGAGATATCGACGAAAATATCGCTCACGTCGAGGTGAACGGTACCCCCTACAAAGTAGAAATGGAAAAGGCACCGAAAGTGGTTGTTAAACCGGTAGTACGTCCTACTACTCCCGCTCCCGCCCCCGCTCCGGTAGTGAAACCGGCTGCTCCTTCTACTGGCAAATCAGGTGTTAAATCGCCGCTGCCGGGTGTTATCCTCGACATCAAAGTCAATGTAGGTGATACAGTGAAGAGAGGACAAACCATCATTATCCTCGAAGCTATGAAGATGGAGAACAATATCAATGCCGACAAAGACGGTAAAATCACTGCGATCAACGTAAGTAAAGGAGATTCCGTTCTCGAAGGTAATGACCTTGTAATTATTGAATAATATGGGAGAATTTATCACATTTATAGGAAACAACCTTGCCGACTTCTGGACGTACACGGGTTTTGCCAATGCAACGGTAGGCCACGTCGTTATGATCCTGGTAGGTTTGTTCTTCATATACTTGGCGGTAGCCAAGGAATTTGAACCGATGCTGCTGATTCCTATCGGATTCGGTATGCTGATCGGTAATATTCCTTTCAACATGGAAGCCGGATTGAAAGTCGGTATCTATGAAGAAGGTTCTGTGCTCAACATCCTGTATCAGGGAGTAACCTCCGGATGGTATCCGCCGCTCATCTTCTTGGGCATTGGTGCTATGACGGACTTCTCGTCTCTGATATCCAATCCTAAGTTGTTACTGATCGGTGCTGCTGCTCAGTTTGGTATCTTCGGTGCTTATATGATTGCTTTGGAAATAGGTTTCGATCCTATGCAAGCCGGTGCAATCGGTATCATCGGTGGAGCTGACGGCCCGACGGCTATCTTCCTTTCATCCAAGTTGGCCCCTAACCTGATGGGTGCAATTGCGGTATCAGCCTATTCGTACATGGCGTTGGTACCGGTAATCCAGCCGCCTATCATGCGCCTGTTGACCAACAAGCACGAACGTCTGATCCGTATGAAACCGCCGCGCGTAGTTTCTCACACGGAGAAAGTAATCTTCCCGATTATCGGTTTGTTGCTGACTTGCTTCCTTGTTCCGTCCGGTCTGCCTTTGTTGGGTATGCTGTTCTTCGGTAACCTGTTGAAAGAAAGTGGTGTAACCCGTCGTTTGGCTGAAACGGCACGTGGTCCGCTGATTGACACAATTACTATCCTGTTAGGTTTGACAGTAGGTGCTTCTACTCAGGCTTCTGAGTTCCTGACGCTCGACTCTATCAAGATCTTCGGTCTGGGTGCATTGTCATTCGTAATTGCTACTGCTTCAGGTGTGATCTTCGTGAAGATATTCAACCTCTTCCTGAAGAAAGATAATAAGATCAATCCGTTGATCGGTAATGCAGGTGTATCTGCCGTACCTGATTCGGCACGTATCTCTCAGGTAGTAGGTCTGGAATATGATTCTACAAACTACCTGCTGATGCACGCCATGGGTCCGAACGTTGCAGGTGTAATCGGTTCAGCAGTAGCTGCCGGTATCTTGCTGGGATTCTTGATGTAAAAGACATGTGCGTTGAGTGGTATCTTTACCATTCAAAACATCCGGTATATTTTAGCGCTCCTTCGGTTGAAGGGGCGCTATTTTTATTCGTTAATCTATCTAAAAGAGGCTACGAACATTTCGTAAAGCAAATCTTTTTAGTAACTTGCAGCCAATTAAGCAATACTTTAAAGATAAAAAGACTATGCGGAAACTCTTTATTCTACTCTTTTTCAGTGCCTCTTCATTGCTGATGGCACAAAATACCAATCCTATTCAGGAAGCAATGGCAAACTATGATTATGAGACGGCATTGACGCTAATTGATCAAGAGACGCCGACTATTCCCCTACTCTATCAGAAAGGGAAAGCTCTGAAAAGTCTTGGCAACAACCGGGAAGCGCTTCAGGTATATGAAGAAGTCGTGATGCAAGATTCTCTGAATCCACGAGCTTATATTGAAGCAGCAGAGTGCTGCAAGTCATTATTAAAAAACAAACAGGCATTAAAATATTATCAAAAGGCAGTGGACCTGAATCCGGATAATAAATATGCCCGTATTCAATACATTACTCTATTACTGAATCAGCGGAAATTCGATGAAGCATTGGGAGAGAGCAGTCTACTTACAGAAACAGATAGCTCGGCTGTCGCATTACATCTACAAGCTCAAAGTTTTGAAGGGGTAGATGACATTTTAGCAGCATTGGGATGCTATGAAAACATACAGGAAAAATATCCCAACGATTTTCTGGCTGCTGCCAAAGCAGCAAGACTACACATCGAAGGAGCATTTTATAATTATGCTATAGAAGCTACTGAAAAATACCGCCAAATAGACAGTACAAATGTTGTTGTGAACCAACAAAATGCATTGGCATACTGCCTGATGAAAGATTATCAGACTGCAATACAGAGATACGAACAGTTACTAAGCCTTGGGGACAGTACATTTACCACCTGTTATTATTTAGGAGTCAGTTATTACGCAGTAGAAAAGTTTTATGAAGCACATGATATACTGGAAGTAGCTCGCCAATATGATAAGCGTAATGTGAATCTGCTATATTATTTAGGACGTTCCTGTTCCAAAACGTCATGGAAGGATCAAGGAGTTGCATATCTGGAAGAAGCTGTGGCATATGCTACCCCACCCGATAGCGCTATGATACGCCTCTATGTCGGCCTCACAGACTGCTATAAAATGGCACTAATGCCTAAAGAGCAAATCAAAACGATGCAAGACAGATATGATAAATATGATATAGAAAATCATAAGCTCTTGTATGACATGGCATATGTTTACCAATATCAGTTGAAAGATAAAAAGAATACAGAACGTTGTCTGGAGGCTTTCCTTAAAACGCGTCCCAAAAACAGCAGTGAGCAACCCGAAACAGATGATAAAGGAAATGTAATATTAGGATTAAGTACTTATTATGGCGCAGCCGAAACTTGGCTGAAAGATCTTCGTGAGAAAAAGAAAGTGGATGACTTCTTTCAGGGGAAAGTGATTGCAGTGCCGACAGATACGAAAAAGACAGAAACTTCCAGAGACACAGTCAAGAAGTGAAAACGTTTGCATAACATTATAAAGTATATAATAGCGGAGTAGCGGCAGCTTTCTCCGCTATTTGCTTATATTAGCACCAAAATACGGATATAATAACAAAAAGCTAATATCATGAAAAAATTATTCCTTATCCTGGGAACGTTTTTACTTTCCCTTAGTACGTATGCAGCTATGAACGTAAACAAAATCGACCCTCCGTTTTGGTACGCCGGAATGCAAAATCCCGAACTCCAACTTATGGTCTACGGTGAAGACATCGGTAACTCTTCCGTTACTGTCAACTATCCCGGCGTTTCTTTGAGCAGCACTGTCAAGCTGGAAAGCCCGAACTACCTGATTGTCTACCTGAGACTGGAGAAAGATGTGAAACCCGGTAAAGTAGCTCTCACTTTTGCACAAGGCAAAAAGAAAATCGTCAAAGAGTATGAACTGAAAGCACGCGGCAAGAAAAGCTGTGAACACAAAGGTTTTGATGCTTCCGACGCCCTCTACCTGTTGATGCCCGACCGTTTCGCAAACGGCAATCCGGACAATGACCAAATCCCCGGCATGGCCGAATACAAAGTAGACCGCAATGATCCGAACGCCCGCCATGGTGGTGACCTTGCAGGTATCGAGCAAAATCTGGATTACTTCTCCGACCTGGGTGTAACTGCCCTTTGGTTCACTCCGGTACTGGAAAACAACATGACCGGCGGTTCGTACCACGGCTATGCTACTACCGATTACTATAAAGTTGATCCGCGTTTCGGCACCAACGAAGAGTATCAGCAACTGATATCCAAATGCCACGACCGCGGCATCAAGATTGTAATGGATATGATCTTCAACCACTGCGGCGTAGAACATCCATGGATTAAAGATATGCCGTCTAAAGACTGGTTCAACAATCCCGATCACGAAAAGAACTTCGTGCAGACCTCTTTCAAACTGACTCCGCACGTTGATCCTTATACTTCACAATACGACTTCGACCAGATGAACGACGGTTGGTTTGTTACCGCTATGCCGGACCTTAACCAAAAGAACCCGCACGTATATCGCTACCTGGTACAGAACAGCTTCTGGTGGATTGAGTACGCCAATATCGACGGCATCCGTATGGACACTTATCCGTATGCCGACTATGACGCCATGAGCAACTGGATGAAAGAGCTGAACGAAGAATACCCCAACTACAACACCGTAGGCGAAACCTGGGTTACCGAACCGGCTTATACAGCCTGGTGGCAAATGGATTCCAAACTCTCTGCCCCGAAGAACAGTAACCTGAAAACCGTCATGGACTTCAGCTTCTTCGATAAAATCAACACTGCCAAGAACGAGCAGACCGAAACATGGTTCAAAGGTCTGGATCGCGTGTACAATAGCTTCGTATACGACTTCCTCTACCCCAACCCGGCTTCCGTACTGGCATTTATCGAAAACCATGATACCGACCGCTTCCTGGGTGAAGGCGACAATCTGCCAATGCTGAAACAAGCTTCTACCTTGCTACTTACCACCCGCCGTATTCCGCAACTCTACTATGGTACGGAAATCATGATGAACGGTGTGAAGAGCAAGAGTGACGGATACGTTCGTAAGGACTTCCCCGGTGGATGGACTGGCGATACAGAAACTGCACTGACAGCCGCAGGACGCAGCAAGATACAGAACGAATGTTATAACTTCTACAAGACCTTATTGAACTGGCGTAAAGGAAACGATGTTATCGCCAAAGGTAGCATGGTGCAATTCATGGTTCAGAATGGTGTTTATGCCTATGCCCGCCAGCACGAAGGTAAAACCGTATTCGTAATGTTGAATGGTACAGATGCCGAAACTACTGTTCCTTTGAAATTCTACAAAGAAATATTGAAAGATTCCAAGCAAGGAAAAGACATTCTTAGCGGAAAGACAGTTGCATTCGGTGAATCGCTGACAATGGGACCGAGAGAATCATTGGTGATTGAGTTATAAATCGCATTTCAATTATAACAGAAGGGCATAGAAATTAGCTTTCTATGCCCTTTCTTTATTCATAAAAGTATATTCTCTAATCTTTCTTCCAAACCTCCCCTCACAAATATTAGTCAAACATTTGACTAATTCCAATAAAAAGCTCTACCTTTGCGCCCGAAAGATAAAAAGCAACGTAGCAATGGAGAATTACAATTCATCCCGCGGGCTTATCCAGCAAATGTTAAGAACCCGCATGGCATTCCGCCAAGCTCTGCAACGCGTTTTGAAACGCAATAACATAGATATCACCTTTGAAATGTTACAAGTACTGAGTTCTCTGTGGCAGGAACAAGGAATCAGCCAGCAGGCATTAGCCGAAAAGACAGCCAAAGACAAAGCCTGCATGACTAATCTGATGGCCAACCTCGAAAAGAAAGGCTGGATCATGCGCCAGGAAGACCCTAACGACCGCCGTAACCGACTCGTGTACCTCACTCCCGCAGGAGAAGAGATATCCGACCGTGTACGCCCGCTCATCAAGGATTTTTATACCCAGACGGGCCAACTGATGGGAATAGAGAGCCTAAACGCATGTTCCAATCAACTAGAGACACTCTATGAGATATTCAACCAGTTTTAATTTTCTTCGCCTCTTGCTCATTCACATACTTGCTGTAGCTCCGCTGTGGCTAACCGCTCAGGAGAATACTCATCTATTATCCGTAGACGAACTTTTCCGTCTGGGCACAGAAAACAGTCTGCAACTTAAAAAGAGCAAACTACAAGAGGTTATTCATAACGACCAAAAGAAGTCTGCATACACAGACCGATTGCCAGATATCCAAGTAGGTGCCAGCGCCGGAATCATAGGCCAGCCCGTCATCTTTCAGCGGGGACTTTCACATCCCGTGCGCCCCGAAACGCCGGACTGGTCACAAAACTATAACATCAACCTGACGCAACCCCTCTACCAGGGAGGAAGGATACAAGCCCAAATACATCAGGCCGAACTTAAAGAGCAAATAGCCGCCCTGACGAGTGCCGACAACGAAGCCGAAATCAAGCTGGTACTGCTGCAACAGTACATGACACTTTTCAGTTACTACAAGCAGCGGGAAGTGCTGGCACGCAACATCGAAGAGTCCGAACACCGACTGAAAGATATCCGCCGGATGAAAAAAGAAGGCATAGTCACCCGCAATGATGAAATCCGCAGTGAACTGCAACTGACCAACGACCGCCTGGCCTATCAGGAAGCCGACAACAGCATCGCCATAACTTCGCAACAACTCGATATTCTGCTGGGACTGGACGAATCACAGCTGATAGCACCGGACACCACTTTACTGTATACCGCCGTCAGTGTGTCCGATTATGATACGTATGTACAATTAGCCTACAACAACTATCCGGGCATGCAGATTGTCCGCCAACAAACCCTGCTGGCAGAAAACGATATCCGGCTGACTAAAGCAAACTACCTTCCCAGCCTGTCACTGCACGCGGGCAACACCCTTGCACGCCCACTCAGCACTACACTGGCTGACATGTACAACAACAACTGGAACATCGGCCTCAGCCTCTCATACAACCTGTCGTCTCTTTATCAGAATAAGCACAAGATGCACGAAGCCCGGCAAACCGTACAACTTCAAAAGTATACCGAAGAACTCCTGATGCAGGACATCCGTATTCAGATACGAACTGCCTACACCCGCCATAAAGAGGCCCTGAACCGCATAGAAGCCCTGAAGCTCTCTGTCAGCCAGGCAGAAGAAAACTACCGGATTGTGCAAAACCGCTACCTGAACCAGCTTTCCATCCTCACCGACCTGCTGGATGCAAGCAGCGTGCGGCTGGATGCTGAACTGCAACTGACCGTTGCCCGTACGCAAGCCATTTACACTTACTATGAATTACAGCGAACCTGCGGCATGCTTTAATTCTTTAATTATTAATTATTAATTTACAATTGTAGTCTATGTCCGAATTACAAAAGAAACATAAGCAACTGAAGAGATTAAGAATAAGGAATATCACCCTCAATACGGTATGTATTCTCCTTGCACTGGCGGGAATTTCATGGACAATCAATTACTTCTGGAAATACGTCCATTACGAAATCACCAATGATGCCGTAGTAGACCAGTATATAGCTCCACTCAATATCCGAGCTTCGGGTTATATCAAGGAAGTCCGCTTCACGGAGCACCAGCCTGTACATGCCGGAGACACCCTTCTCATTCTTGACAACCGGGAATACCTCATCAAAGTAAAGGATGCGGAAGCTGCCCTGATGGACGCGAAAGGTGCAAAAGACGTATTAAGTTCCGGCATTCAGACCTCGCAAGTAAATGTAGCCATTCAGGAAGCCAACATTGCAGAAACCAAGGCCAAGCTCTGGCAGCAGGAACAGGACTATCGGCGCTATGCCAACCTGCTTGCCGAAGAATCCGTCAGCCAGCAACAATATGAACAGGTAAAAACCGCCTACGAGGCAACCCAAGCACGCTATCAGGCCCTGCTGCAACAAAAGGAAGCGGCAAAATCACAATACTCCGAAACGAGCAAGAAATCCACCGGCATCGAAGCGAATATCCTCCGCAAAGAAGCGGATCTGGATATGGCAAAATTGAATCTCTCTTATACGATAGTCACCGCTCCTTACGACGGATATATGGGGCGCCGTACCCTCGAACCGGGACAATTCGTACAAGCCGGACAGACCATCTCCTATCTTGTACGGGGCAACGACAAATGGATCACCGCCAACTACAAAGAAACGCAGATCTCCCACATCTACATCGGGCAGAAAGTACGCATCAAGGTCGATGCTTTCCACGGGCATATCTTTCACGGCACCGTCACCGCCATATCCGAAGCAACCGGTTCTAAGTACGCCTTGGTTCCGACTGATAACTCCGCCGGCAACTTCGTCAAAGTGCAGCAACGCATTCCCGTTCGCATCGAGCTGGACGATGCCACCCCCGAAGAAATGAAAAGCCTCCGTGCAGGCATGATGGTAGAAACCGAAGCACTGAGAAAATAAGAAAATCCACTGATGGTAAAACTAAATCTTCCACTCCGCCCCTGGGTACCGCAATGGCTGGGTATCGTCACTATGTTCGTGGTGATGTTCCCTATCATTATGCTCAACGGAACCTATACGGGAAGCATGCTGGAAGTCAGCAGTACCCTCGGAATACTCAGCGAAGACATCACAATGGGGTATTATGCTGCGGCAGCAGGTATGGCGGTAGCTTATCCCATCATTCCTAAAATCCGTGCGATCGCCACTCCAAAGACGATGCTGCTTACCGACCTGCTCCTGCAAATCATTCTCAGCTACATCTGCGCCCAGGTTGGCAATATGGACATCACCATTATATGCAGCTTCTTCATCGGCTTCCTGAAAGCCTTCATTATGTTGGAGTTTATTATTCAGGTACGCCCGTTCTTCAGTCCGAAGAATGTGCGTAGCGAGTTCTACGCCTACTTCTACCCCATCGTATTCTCCGGCGGACAAATATCCATGGCGCTGACGGCACAATTGGCCTATTACTATCAGTGGCAGTACATGTATTACTTTACAATCCTGCTGATGCTGATTGCCATTATCTTTATCCTGTTGTTTTTCCGGTATGCCAAGCGCCCCATGCGCATCCCTTACAAAGAAATCGACGGAAGAAGCATGTTTATCATAGCCGCTGCATTGCTTTTCAGCATCTACATATTTACCTACGGAAAGACATTAGATTGGTTCTCCTCTCCCAAAATACGGATTTATACGATTGCCATCCCCATACTGATTTACCTTTTCGTCCACCGGCAACGGACACAGGAGAAGCCATACGTCAGCCTGAAACCACTCCATCACCATAAATCCATCATCGGGTACACATTCATGGTACTGGTCATGTTTTTCAGTGCCAGCAGTTCCCTGATTACCAATTACCTGAACAGCATTATCCGTGTAGACAGCGTACATGTCAATTCGCTCAGCCTGATGCTTATACCGGGATTCATTGTGGGAGCCATCATCTGTTTCTGGTGGTTCAGGTGGCAGCGATGGCGGTTCCGCTATCTCATTTCCGGAGGGATGTTCTGCTACGTCATCTATCTGGTCATCCTCTACTTCGGCATCACGCCCTACTCCACTTACGAGATGCTTTACTTTCCGGTTTTCCTCCGCGGACTGGGGATGATGACTCTTTTCATAGCCTTCGGTGTATATGTAGTAGAAGATTTGGACCCTAAACTCATGCTGTCTAACGCTTTCTTTCTGATATCCCTCCGCTCTGTGCTGGCTCCGTCAATATCCGCTTCTTTTTTCAGTAACCTGCTCTATTACTTACAAATTAAGGGGATGAATACCCTTTCTGAACACATGACGCTCACCAATCCACTGGCTTCCTCCCGCTATGCGCAAGCCATGAACAGTGCCTTGGCGCAGGGACACGGCTACGATGAAGCCAGCCAGTTAGCCGCCAATAACTTTTATTCCACGCTTCAGCAACAGAGCCTGCTACTGGGCATCAAGACTGTAATCGGCTATCTGCTGATTGCCGCATTGGTTATCGCAGTGGTTTCCGCTTTCATCCCTTTCCATAAGACTCTGAAAGTGGCTGTGGTGAAGACGGGAGACGATATGGTATAAAGCAATACTCTATTATTTTGCACCTGAATTGAAAAACAACAAAAATTTCTATACCTTTGTGTCTGTCAAGTGTAGAATAGAGATAAAATGAAGGCAACAATAACAATTCCATACGCAGTAGCTGACTTTGCAGAAATGCACGAGCGCGGCTTTTATTATGTCGATAAGACAAAGTATATCTCACGGTTGGAAAGTTATAAGGCTCCTGTCTTCCTGAGACCCCGTCGCTTCGGCAAGAGTCTCTGGGTGTCTACCTTGGCACACTATTACGACCGCACTCTGACGCATCGCTTTGAAGAACTCTTCGGTGGCACCTACATAGGTAGCCAGCCCACGCCCGAACATAACCAATATATGGTGATACGCTACGATTTTTCAAAGATGGTGTCCTGAGACAGAGACCTATCTACGCTATGTGCTGGATAAATATACAGGAAGCCAGAAACGCTTCGATGAAATCTGGCAACTCATCATCAACAATTACGATGGTTACCGCTTCAGTACCCGCGGTGAAAAGTTATTCAATGCTACTATATTAACTTACTTCCTGAAGAAATTTGCCGTGAACAAGGGAGAAGTACCCGATGAAATGATCGACGAGAACCTTCGAACCGATGTCAGCTGGCTCCGGCGTCTCACACTTTCGCTGGCAAATTCAAAAGCTATGCTTGACGCATTGATAATAGACAACGGATTAGCCTACAACATGGCCGATCTTTCCAGCAAGTTCAACAAACAGAAGTTCTTCGACAAGAACTTCTACCCCATCAGCCTTTTCTACCTGGGCATGACTACCTTGCAGAGCAATTACCGCATGGCGCTGCCCAACCTGACCATGCGCAGCATCTACATGGATTATTATAACGTACTGAACCGCATAGACGGTGGCGCCAACCGCTATGTACCCACTTACGAACGTTTTGTCAACGACCGTTGTCTGGAACCATTGATACAGAATTATTTTGAAGAGTATCTGGGACAGTTCCCCGCACAGGTGTTCGATAAAATTAATGAGAATTTCATCCGTTGTTCTTTCTTCGAACTGGTATCGCGCTACCTGAGCAGTTGCTACACCTTCGCTATTGAGCAAAACAATTCAGAAGGTCGTGCAGACTTTGAAATGACAGGTATTCCCGGCACTGACTATTACACTGATGACCGTCTGGTAGAATTCAAATACTACAAAGCACGGGAAGCCGAGAAGATGTTGGCATTGGATGCTCCCCTGCCCGAACACGTCGAACAGGTGCACCGCTATGCCAATGATACACAGAAACATTTCCCCAACTATCATGTACGCACGTATGTAGCTTATATTTGCTCAAACAAGGGGTGGCGTTGTTGGGAAGTATAACTATAGAATTTTACGTACTGTCATTAGCCGGCTATGCAATCCAACAGCTACTGTACAATCCCCGTCTCCTTATCCACATTATTCATCGTCTTTTTCCCTGCTTTATGCTGACGTCCGCTATTGAAATCCCATGAACAGGTAAACACAAACATATTGCCATTGTCTTTAATGTAAGTCCATTCTTCTTTTCTTACAAGATTATTCATCAGCTTTGAACCTGCACTCCATCCCTCGGACATAAACGGATAGAGTATACCAACGCCAAAATTCAGTGTCTTCCATTTATACGAACACTGTAACGAACAGCTTTTCTCTCCGTAATTCACAGCCTCCCCCCAAAGAGATTCATAACGGTTGCTGATATCGCCATAGAAAGAGAAGTTCTTATAATTCAGTGAAACATCACCACCTGCATACCAAGCAGTGTAAGTATGCGAGTACAGATGCCCTTTACTTTCAAATCTATTCACACCTCCATAGCCACTTACCGAAAGAATATCCGGAATTACACTTACCTCTACATACAATTGCCCGTTTAGTTTCGAGTAGCTTTTCTGATTGGCAATACCATATTGGAACTCATAATTTCCATCCTCAAAATCCACCCTTTCTATCTGCTGCATAATAGGATTTTTGCTGTACAGATAACTCCCGGTGAGTTGCGTACTTACTATCTTATTCCCCCACGAGAATTGCAGACGATTATTATAAGAGCGATAAGGAGCAAGCTCACGATTGCCGCGATTCACCTCTATATCCGTCACCTGCTGCCGTATATCGCTCAGTGACGAAAGCGAAGGCAACGACGGATAACTATTGAAGGTGTAGCGCAATGAAGCTCCCTTAAACACCGGATAAGAAAGTTGCACTACGGGACGAAAAGTATAAAATGTAAAACCTTCGCCCGACTCGTCAAATGTCTGTCGTGACACACCCACTCCTACTCCATAATTCAACTTCATCCATTGCCCCTGCACCTGTGTATAAGCATAAAGATTTGAGTTATGCATATCCGCAGTTTCATCTACCGACCCTGTATAGCGGTTGCGCGTATATGCCTGCTGATACTTCAAGCCAGCAGACAAACGCACTTTCTCAAAAGATTTTTTGTAAGCGCCCTCACCTATCAGTGAGTAGCGGGCACCATCCGTACTATAATCGTACACAGACAACGGATTTTCAGGAGTATCGACATACTCCCTGTAACCACGTTCATAGTCCGAACTGATATACGTTCCTACCACATTGAACATCAGTTCCTGCTTTCCCGATAAAGACCGCTTATAATACAAGTCCAGAGAGGGTGAAGATGATTTGTTTATAGCACGCGTGTAGCTGTACAAATCCTCTTTGCTGCTTTCGTGTATCCGTTGTCCGAAGTCAGCGTGTGGCGAATCGAATATACTGGTAGCAAACATGGCGTTGAATACATACTTATCCGGCTTTGTCAGGTTATAGGTGGCCTCTATGCTATGATCCACATAATTGAAGGGAGTGGAAATACCATCTAATATACGATTTCTCTTTTCGTTGCCGGGTATCTCAAAAATCTGGTCTTCATTTACATAGCGGTCATCATAATCACGATAGCTGACGTAATAACTCAATCCGAATTCAGACAGCTTGTGGTTGGCACGCAGATAAACCTGATCGTTCCCGAAGCCGGTTGTCACAGCATTCATCATACTTACGCCTCCCGATATGCCCGACTGTGCCCTTTTCACCACATAGTTGATGACTGCCTCTGCACCGCTGTCAGCATAGCGCACGCCCGGATTATCAATATACTCCACCCTTAGCACCTCATTCGGCCTCAACGACTGCACTTGCACTTCGGTAGCCTCCATATCATTGATACGCAACTGCACACTTCCTCCGCTTATAGTATTTACCGTCCTTTGGAAAGCATTCACTTTCAGCCCCGGCAACTGCATGTGCGTCAGCAATTCATATCCGGAGGAAGAAGCTTTCACCTGCTTCTGAGATGGCATTATAATCTGCCTGTCCAGTTTCTTCACCACATTCGAAGCTGTCACCGTCACTCCCTCCAGCATTACTGCATCTTCCATCAGAATAATATCTCCGATATCCAACGGGCGATTCAGATTATCGAGTCTGAACACTTGGGGCACATAACCTACAAATGAAACCTGTAGCAGATAATTGTCTACGGTTAAGCCTTGCATTTTGAAACTCCCTTTATCGTCGGAAGTACATCCGGTTACAAATGACGAATCCATACGTTGCAGCGCGATATTGGCAAAAGCAACCGGTTCGCCCCTCCCGTCAGTAACCCTACCGGATATACTCACATTTTGTGCATAAATGCCTGACAATATACAGAAGGTAAAAAGTAAATAAATGATGTGTGTTTTCATACTTACAATATGTTTGGTTTTATAATTCGGGAGGATAATTCTACAAAGCTATTCAATATATTCTATTTTAACCATATTTTACTAATTTCTTTTTATGTGAATCATAATATTCTCGAACAAATGTAGATAAATCGGTATCTGCTTCGATCATTTCATACCTTTTTACTATAAAAATAGCCTCACATTAAAAATCCGGAGGCTATTACTGTTTGAAATGATTGCAATTGACTAAATCAAGTTCTTTAATCAATACTGTAACCTTATTGATAAATCTCACATTGTAAATGTAAGTTCGTCTCAAGAATTACATACGTTGTCTTTCTTCCTCAGAAGCCGACTTCCCTTTATACTTGCTCTTTGATGCATTAAATTTATATCGCACGGAGAACTGCCATGAACGAGTATCCAAGTTCTTATCTATCAATGAAACTATTGGATTAACCTCCATCAACCTCTTCTGTTTGTACGTACCCAGTATATCATATCCCCTTAAGTTCAGAATAAGATTACCTTTCATGAAAGTTTTCGTCACCCGTACATCCATCCGGAACTGGTCATACAAGTAAGTCAGGTTCGAGTGCCCCTTTGATGTGCCCTGAAAATCCAGCATCACCACAAACCCAGCAGGCAGGCGGAACGTGTTCTGCAAACTATAACGTAAAAAGGGCTTTTCATACTTCTGTCCTGTATCTCCATATTTGAAGTAGTCTTTCGATACGCCTAACCCTGCAACCGGCTCCCAAAAACCTAAACGGGGAGAATAGTAAACCATAGCCATCAGATTTTGTGTATGATCCATATTCTCCGGAATATACATAACGATATCTTGTTTTTCACCATAAGGATGTGGTATCAATAGTGACATATTATCATACATCTTATACGAAACCATCAACTTAATTTTCTTCCACAGCAACGAATATGAGATATCATCTATTCGGGTAGGTTTCAGATACGGATTACCGGTTTCATAAGTGTAAGGGTCATCATATTGAATGCTGTTCCGAAGTTGATAATAACTTGGCCGCTGAATCGTAGCACGATATCCCAACATCATCTGTACCTTATCAGACCGGTAACTCACCGAAGCCTGTGGAAAGAAATCTTTATATGTACGGCTTTGTTTATCCACTTTATTGCCATTCTCAAAATAATCGAAACCGATATTTTCAAAACGCAGTCCTAAATTAAACATCCACTTGTCTATACTTTTTGAATAACTGAGAAAAGCCGCAAACAACTTCTGTTTCGACATATTCTCATTAGACGCAAGCGAAGGAACTCCCTCATTTTCATCTACCCAATAAGTCTGTTCATTGGTCGTATGGCTATATTCCATACCATAATTAAAATTACTTCCCAATAGAGGGGTAGATAAAGTAAGTTTGCCTGCATATAAATCATAGTCCTGTAAAGAGCGCGTACCCACTTCCACTTCATCTTCTCTTTCGGAAACAGAAAAATCATGGCTTTCACTGCTGCCTTTAGCATAGTCCATATCCAACTGTACTTTAAGCCAAGAGGCTACATTACCAGTATAATAAGCATTCAAAAGGTGAGATTTATCATTCATATCCATTCTGGTGTTCGTTGGGAACTCCTCTATTGACACACGATCCTTCGTTACAGCCGATACTATATCCACTCCACCTTTATAATAAGGAGTACGCGTATAAACATACTTGGCACCTATAGAATGTCGTTCGTCTAATTCATAGTTGAGTCCTCCCTCCAGATAATGAAACTTATTATGGACCTTTTGCATAGCAATCTGTTGTACAGCCGTTATGTTTTCTTCCGCTTCCAAAGTCTGTATCGAATTAATATCAATTTCACGTTGTTTCTCACTATACCCGTAATAAGCAAACAGGTCCAATTTATTCTTACGGTAATTCAGATCCACCGCTCCATCGGCAGAAACTTTGCTCCTGATATCCATTCTTCCGAAAACCTCACCGCCTATCCCTTCTCCGGGTGGACGTATGGCTTCAATCAGAACTACTGCGCTAACAGAAGCATCATACTCCGGTCCGGGGTTAGTAATCACAGTAACTTTCTTAATATGTGTAGAGCTTAGCCTCTCCAATTCATTATCATTCCTTACCAGACGATTATTAATATAAATCAGTGGAGTACCTTTACCCAATACACTGATAGCATCTCCATTTTTCACGATAAAAGGTTGTTTTTCCAGAACATCGTTGGCTGTCCCCACATTCTTCAGCGGGCTATTTGCCACATCCATGGCAATGCCACCATTTTCCATCTTAAAATGCTGACGAGTCCCCCTAACAACTACTTCACCCAACAAGTTGGTATCTTCTTCAAGTTTTATTGTATTCAGAACATTCTGCTTTACCGCCACAGATGTAGTCACATATCCCAGATAGCTGACCTTAACAACCAGATTTTCTTTTGTAGTTTCGAGCATAAAGTTTCCTTCCATATCTGTAACCGTTCCGACAAATGTCGTAGAGTCCTTATCCTGTACGATAACGATATTTGCAAATGCTAAAGGTTCAGAATTACTTTTATCAACAACTTTACCCTTAATCTGAGCATAAGAAGAAAAGATTGTAGAAATAGAAAATAGAAAATATAGTATCGCTATTTTTTTCATAATATCCAGTTATTAGTTAACAATTAATATATTAATTCAAAGCGGCTTCGAGCAATTACACTGATTCAACGTATCACCACTGATCATAAAAAAGAATCATAATAACTTTCCAAATATTTATCCAACATACCAGGAGCCTTCTGTGTACAAGTACATAAATCATATTTACCATTTTCATATTTATTCCGTAAAGTATACCATGCACATGCACCACTACATATCGGTAGGAAAAAACATTTTTTGCAAACAGGATCATTATACCATTTAGTGCCCACAATATATCTATTCAACAATGTCTTATTGGTCATTTTATTAGTGAATATATTTCCTACAATTTTTTTTGGATCACTCACATCATTCCAACATTTATAAACTTCTCCTTCAGGACCTACAATATATGCACATTGACGATTAGCAGCACAACTTTTTGAACAAAAGCTTTGGGGATATAACGGAATTTCCAACAAGTTTCTTTGTCTTGCATCCCATAGTAACTCCTCTATTTCTTTATGGTTTAAAGTTTCAGAAGCATATTCTGTTTTCTGTTCATTATCAATTCGCAGAAATCCAGGATATACTCTCACATTTTTTTGTTTCCATTTTTCTTGTAGCTCTTCTGCAACCTGGTAATAATCATTCTTATTATTTCTTTCTATATTTACGCGAATATCCACCAAAGTATTAGGAAACTCTTCAATAAAACGACTCGTATTTTCTATAATCTTATCATAAGTATATAAATCAGTCTTTGTCTTTCGAATAGAGTTATGCCGCTCTCTGCTACCATCCAATGTTACTTGCATCTTAGTCAACGGATATCGCTTAAATAGAGCTAACACTCTATTATTAATAAAATACCCATTAGTAATAAGAGAATGCTTAGTCATTTCGAGAGTTGTTTTTTGAGAGATCTTATCCAATAAACGTTCTATTGTATTAATAGCCATCAATGGCTCTCCTCCATACCAATTAAGAGCTAATTGACGGGATTCATGATGTGAATTTATAAATGCAATCACAGCATCTTCAGTCTCTTCATTCATTGTTACCATCCGTTTATGTTCTTCAAAGCAATAATAACAAGAAAAATTACATCCAAGTGTTGGCACAAGAGTCAAACCCAGTACATATTTTGAATAACTGCGACGATCTGTTTCATATTGATGCTCCAATAAAAAATCATCATCTTCCATAGCCTCCACTATAATTTTTCTTTTTAAGAGAGAGGATAAAACATCTATATCAATTTTCCTGATATTGCGTTTATCATCTTTACATTTCAATAGCTCTTTATACAAATCGTCACTGACTTCAAGAAAAGTATTAGTCCGCGAATTGTATACCAAATTCTTCTTTTTCGAAGACACAAATAAATAAGTATATCTTGATATGCTTAAATTTTCAGCCATAGAATCACAAGTTGATTTATTATTAATAACATAGAATGCTTAGTTAGTAATAGCTAAGCATTCTAAATCTGTTTTCTATAGAAAACTACAGTACTTTGTCGTCGGATGTACTAGGTTTAAGCGTCTCCTGCTTATCTTTGTCACTGTTAGTATTTCTATTCCAACAATCACAAACACATTCTGTTCCACCACCTTCAACGTTTTCCAGTTGATCATTTCCTAAAGTTTCATCTTGATCCTTGATTACTTTGATCTGTTCTTTACTTTTTTTGTCATTCTCTTCCATAAGTAATTATTTCTTAAGTTAGTAATTGGGGTAATTATCTCACATTGCAAAACTAACCGATATCAGTCCATTCTAACAGGACTGGATAAAATATTAAGAAAATAAATATATTTTCGCATTAATCCTATTATCAGACTCCTTGTGAGGCATCTGCATCCCCTGCTTGGAGGCTCTAGTGAAGAATTACCTTGGTCATACTGAAGTTAAAGAACAGATCAAGTCCGCACGATTTCCTATATATAAGGTAAGCCCTATAAATCAGAATAAAGGTTTTAAGAGATAATTGGAGTTGTTTCTCAAAGATTTAGTATTTTTGGCAGCTATAATAAGCTGTTAAGCTATCAAAGCCTACATGTTTTAATATCGTAGAAAATGGTAGCTGCGCTACATACAGTAATTGTTGAGGCAAAATTAAATTGCGAAATGCGTCATTACCACGAAAGTAAAGCAGTAAAATGATTAGTTTGAATAACTTGCTATGACTACAGAAAATAAAATAAAGTATTTTGAGAATCGAGAAGATTGGAGAAAGTGGTTAATGGACAACTTTGAAACCTCCAGTGAAATATGGTTTGTATTTCCCTATAAGTCGTCCGGTAAAAAAAGCATTTTATACAATGATGCCGTTGAAGAAGCCCTTTGCTTCGATTGGATTGACAGTACAACCAAACCACTTGACAAAGATCATAAAATTCAGCGTTTCACACCCAGAAACCCTAAAAGCACTTACTCGCAAGCCAACAAAGAAAGGCTTAAATGGCTATTGGAAAATAAAATGATACACCCGAAATTTGAGGAGAAAACGCGAAGTATTTTATCTGAGCCTTTCATTTTTCCCAATGATATAATTGATAAATTGAAAGAAGATGAAACAGTATGGAAAAACTATCAACCATTTTCCGAAGCATATAAGCGAATCCGAATAGCGTACATCGAAGCTGCGAGAAAACGTCCTGAAGAATTTGAGAAGCGGTTAAACAACTTCATCAGCAAAACAAAAGAAAACAAAACAATAGTAGGATTTGGCGGAATTGAAAAATACTATTAATCAAAAGATTAGCATCATAAATAGAAAAACGTTTTAAAATGAGGACTGAAATACTTGACTTCACCTTTCTGATGTAGTATCTTTGTAGAAGTTTAAGAACAGAACTCTAATATAAACCTAAAACTTTAGCAAATGGAAAAATCCAAAGAACACCGTAATATTCTTACAGCAAAGCATCATAAAGCGAATAAATCTGACAATATTTCATAAAAAACAGATATCAAATATATAATTACTGATAACTTACTCCCAAGCTATTCAGTCTGATTATAACTAATCCGAGTGAATTTCACCCTAAATAGTAACGAGTATAAAAGAAGTAAAGGCAGTATTTCCTCACAAGGATTACTGCCTTTTTTGTTGAAATATATCTAAATCAGGTGTAATTACCATCTTTTATGCTGTTAATAAACACGGAGAATATTCTTAAAAAACGTAGCTATTATTCTTTAAAAACGCTGATTACGGTTATTAATAGGGTACTTGTTATTGACCTGAATTATTACTTATCTATTTATACCTAAAATTCTCTATACTTCTCTTCACTATAAATGAAATCAGTACATTGATTATCTCGTCATTTTTTCCGTCCGAAAGTACTCGAAGCAAATATTTTCAAGATTCCCAGTTTATCACCATCGAACCGATATATTGACATTAGTCCATCAAGTAGATAAAAGCTATCCGTTCTAATACTTAAAGTAATTAAAACCACAATCATAGTAGTAATATATAGATATTTATAGCCATATTTACACTATAATATAGTAATTTATTAGCTCATGAATGGTGGTAGTTATAAAAGAAATCACATCGCGAATAGAAAATCTTTCGCATGAATGGATTTATATTTTTCCTTCTTGTAGCCGTCATAATCTATTCTTCTTGTGTATTAAACAAACGGGTTAAATCTCCGACAATTGGAATTGCTCCATACTTTCCGGATAGGTAATCTTTTTCAAACGAGGCATCATTGCGTACTTTATATTCTGCCAACGAATAAAGTTCGGTTGCTCCATAACGGTCTTTTTGTGTAAACCAAATCTGATCCCGTCGGAATATATTAGCACTCAGCAAGTTTGTATCGTGAGTAGTGAATATTAATTGAGCATTTTTCGGATTGGTTTCTTTTGAATTAAACAGGGCAATAATTCTACATGTAAGAAGTGGATGTATCTTAGAGTCAAATTCATCTATAATAAGACGCTTTCCATTATCCAAAGCATCAATGATAGGGTACGCCAAAGAGAAATACTTTATCGTGCCTTCCGATTCGTTTTTCTTGAATGGAAAAGTAATAGCTTTCACCTCATGGCCTTCATCATCATATTGCGTATGCGTACTAACAATCGTATTGTCTATTTTTTCAATATTTTCAATACCTAAATCAGCATAACGGGAAAACTCTACAATTCTCTGTTTCATCCTGATGTCATCCAGTTGGGTGGTTGCAGTACTCCATATTTTTTCATCATTGGAACCTAAAATAATAGTGGTATCGTTCAACCACTTCATGATCTCTACTGCTATCGGATCATTGAATTGCGCTGCAACAGAAAGCAATAATGCATTTGCTCTCACCATTCGTTTACCTGCCAGTTCTTTACCAACGACAAACTTAGTATGAATGTCGAAGCCATCTTTTTCCCGGTAGAATAACTCCACCTCTTTAGCCCTCTTTTTATTAGCTTTTTGATAGAGCCATTCCGAATGTACCAATGAGTTATCGGCTTCAAACCCATAACGATATTGATTATCTTCATCACAGAATATTGCTTCAAAATAACTCGGTTCACCCGCAGTAAGCGAGTTTAACCGAAAACTTTCTATATTAATACGTTCTCCTGCTTGAATATCCTTCGATGAGTTTATCACATACCACTTAAAGAATTCAAATGCCTTAATGAAATTGGATTTGCCGGATGCATTAGCACCGTAAACAACTGCACTCTTCATCAATGATAATCCGGTGACGCCTACGCTAAAGATTATATCTTCAGCCGGAACCTGTATTTCTTTCAAAGCTGATGCTGCTAATGACAATGTAGATTGTTCTTTGAAAGACAGGAAGTTCCCTATTGTAAATTGAATAATCATATCTTAACCGATTTATTTGAGAAATTATCACAAATATACCCTTTAATTTTCAAAATAAGGATTTTTATTAGATGAATTATATTATTTTATGTCTAATAACATGTATTGGAATAAAAGAGAGGATTAGTAATTCACTAAACTTCGTAGCTCCAACGTTACCCCGTGGTAAACGATTCATTATACATATCAAAAAAAATGAAGTGACGGATGAAAGAATGTAGTACAACATTTTGCTTTTTTAAAGAAATAATTTATTTTTGCTTTCAAATAGATTACTACTATGCTTTTATCTAATAAATATATTGTTTGTATCTGGGGAATTTTACTTGTACTATCATGCACAAACACCCGCACGGAATCTTCACCAACTCTACTTCCTGAACTGGCGCAAGCAGAAAATTGTATGTATGCATATCCCGACAGCGCACTACATATTCTTGAAAAAATGACACCACCCAAGGTTACTGATAAATATCAATATGCAACGCGGTGTCTGCTACTATCGCAAGCGAAAATAAAGAATTATGTGAAATTGGAATCTGACAGCTTAATATCAATTGGCTATAAGTATTTTCAACAAAAAGAAAATCCACAGAGAAAAGCACTTGCAGGATATTTGGAAGGTATATATCATAATGATGAAAAACACGACGCTGAAACTGCTCTGAAATATTATTTAGAAGCTGCTACAGAGATAGAAAAGACGGAAGATTATCAATTGGCATATTTTATATATGCCGGAATAGGAGAAATATATGTGTTTCGCTCCTTACCCGATTATGCAATTGATGCCTTTCAGAAAGCACAAAATTTTGCCCAGTTATCTAAAAATAAAGCATACATATCTCTATCTTTATCATATTTAGGTAGAGCATATTCTATAAAACCAGATGCAGACAAATCCATCAGTTATTATAAAAAAGCATTAGAAGTCGCAAGAGAAATAGATGATAAAACGTCTATAACTATTGCATTGAATGAGCTTGCAGTTGTTTATAGAGTTTTTTTAAAAAATTATAAAGAAGCTCTTATATACGCCTTGGAAGCACTACGAATAAACGAAAAGAAAGAATCTCTACAAAACTACTTAACAGTGGGAGATATCTATCGGCAACTAAACATGAACGACTCCGCTCAATACTATCTTAACAGAGCTGCCACATCAAACAATATATATACAGTATGTGGCGCATATCAATCACTATATTATTTAAATCGTACTATACCCCAGAATTATGCTAAAGCAATGACATATTGTGATAAGTTCTACACATGTATAGATTCAATTACCCAAATAAAACATGGCAAAGAAATCATAGCAATGAAAGAAAAGTATGATCATGAAAAGCTACTGAACGAAAAAAAAACATTGCAAATAGAAAACGAGCAGATTATACGAAACAACTTATATATTCTATTATTTATAGTAATAGTCATAGCATGCCTCATTTTCCTCTATCAGCGTAAGTTGATACAAAAAGAACGTACTATCCAGATGCAGGAAGAACAGCTTCGTATCTACAGCCTGCAAATACATGAAAATGAAATGCAAATGGCGCAGAATAGAGTACATATAATGCAACTCTCTGAGCAGTTGGCTGCAAACGAAGGATTGCATGAAACAATGATGGAGCAACAAAACGGATTGAATGAACTCAAAAAAAGGAATGAGAATCTACAAAAAGAAACTATTCTACTACAACAGAACATGGCTGAATATTCACAAAACATGCAAGGAAAACTCAAAACGCAATTAATGTCTTTCGATGTTATGGCAGAAGAAAATACACGCTTGCGTAACCGCGAAGAATTCCTGTGCAAATTACTAATTCCATATATAAAACCGTTGGATTCTCTCATAAAATCACCCAAACAACTCACAATCGTTCAATGGGCAGAAGTGGAAGAAAATATAAATAAGCTATACAACAACTTCACTCTCCGCCTAAAAGAACAATTCCCATCGTTTACCAATAATGACCTGCAAGTATGTTGCCTTATAAAGTTGCGCATTACTGTATCTGACATAGCAAAGATACTGAATATTTCTCCGGCCTCTGTCTCTAAACGGAAACAACGGATAAAAGAGCAAATCATAAAGGAACTTGGAGACAACTTCGACAAATCACAACTCATTGATATCTGGATATGGGAGTATTAAATCATAGCATGTCCAGATTCGAATAAAAGTTTTTTCATACTTTTCTATTTATTAGCGAGTTATCAAGATCAACATGTCCATATTGTGTCCATAACAATTCAATAATTAACCGCTAAATTTGTTTTCAGAAAATCAAAAGACAAACAATTATGAGAAACTATGTATGTTATTTATCAATCTGCATGCTCTTTATTATAAGTAGCTTGCCAATGCAGCCAATACAGGCAGAAATCAGAGGTTCTTATACTGAATCAGAGATAATTTTTGGAGGAGAATGGACATTAGTAAGAAGCCTCTCTCCTATCCCCTTCACCGCCTCCGTCAGCGATGACCAACTAACTTTGAAATGCGCCTCCCCTGACTATGACATAAATATCACCATTGTCAACGCTAATGGCCAATCCGTATGGCTGTGTGATATTGCAGCACCCGAAACATCTTTTGTTTCCATTCCTCTCGACAGCTTACCTCAAGGTAGTTACACGATTGAAATCAGCAATGATTACGGTGGTTACTTACAAGGTACATTTCAGCTATAGTTATGGAAAAGGAGAGACAGACTTATGAAGCCTCTCCTTTTTCTTTTCTACCCCTTCTTATTCAATACTAAAAACACACCATTATGAAAAATGTCGACTTACAGAAAATCATTTATATGAATACGCTGATTGCACATCGACGTACAGGTACACCGGAAGTATTTGCTCAAAAGCTGAATCTATCCCGATCCGCCCTCTTCGAATATCTAACCTTCCTGCGCAAAGACTTGATGTTGGAAATACTCTATAGCTGCTATAGCCAGACATACTACTATGGAGAGAAGGATTTCTGCGCCCTGATGGGTGGAGAATGTTGCAACAATTGCCAGCTATTTCAGAATCAATAAAACCAGCCTGCTATGAAATTCCCTTTCTATAAACAACTGGACGGCATGGATTGCGGCCCCTCGTGCCTGCGAATGATAGCCAGATATCACGGAAAGAAATTCTCCGTGCAGCAACTGCGTGAGCAATCATTCATACAACGCACCGGAGTGAATATGCAGGGTATCAGTGAAGCGGCCACCAGCATAGGTATGCGTGCCACAGGCATTCGTACCACCATCGACAAGCTGAAACAGCAGTCCAGGCTACCTTGCATACTGCACTGGAATCAGATACACTTTGTGGTGCTCTACAAAATCGTCCGGAAGAAAGGGAAAACTTACTTTTATATTGCCGATCCGGCTTACGGATTACTGAAATATGAAGAAGAGGAACTGAAGAAATGCTGGATAAGCACCTCGCAGGGAGGCATAGAGAAAGGAATAGCCATGCTGCTTGAGGTAACCCCTCAATTCTATGACACAACTCCCATCAAGTACGAAGGCATATCGCTATGGCATCTGCTGCGCTACGTACACCCTTACCGGAAGATGATAGTCCAGTTGATTATAGGCCTGTTGGCAGGCAGTGTATTGCAACTCGCTTTCCCCTTCCTGACGCAAACCATCGTAGACCAGGGTATCGGGCATCGTAACCTGAACTTTATTCAACTGATATTAGCGGCCCAACTGATGCTGGTATTCAGCCGCACACTGATTGAGGTCATACGACGCTGTATCTTGCTGCACATCAGTACGCGCGTCAATGTAGCCTTGATATCGGACTTCCTCGTCAAGCTGATGCGCCTGCCCATGCGATTCTTTGACAGCAAGCTGGCCGGCGACCTGATTCGCCGCATCGAAGATCATAAACGTATAGAGATGTTCCTCACCCAGTCTGTGCTGAGCATTCTGTTTGCAACTATCACCATCATCATCTTCGGTGGAGTGCTTGCCGTGTACAACCTGAAGATTTTCCTCCTCTTTCTCCTTTTCAGCATCCTCTACGTAGGCTGGGTGAAGCTCTTCATGCGCAAGCGTGCCGACCTCAACCGGAAGAACTTCGAACAGATGTCCGTCAATCAGGACAACCTGATGCAAATGATATACGGTATGCAGGACATCAAATTGCTGGGATGCGAACAGCAGAAAAGATGGGAATGGGAAAACATACAGGCTTCCCTGTTTCATATCAACATCAAATCGCTCAATCTGGGGCAATGGCAGCAAGTGGGCGCCGTGCTCATCAATGAGGTGAAAAATATACTGATTACCGTGCTCTCCGCCACCGCCGTACTGAATGGAGACATCACACTGGGTATCATGTTATCCATACAGTACATCATTGGTCAGATGCAAGGCCCGATAGAACAGTTCGTATCCTTCATGCAGCAAGCGCAGGACGCCCAACTCAGTCTGGAACGGTTGGGAGAGATACACAGCAAGCCCAACGAGGAGGAAGACAAGGGACCGGACAGCGACGAACAGATATCCGGCAACCAGTCCATACAACTGCAAGATGTGTTCTTCACGTACGGTTCGGAAAAATCGAAGAAGATTATCAAAGGGGTATCACTGGACATTCCGGCCGGAAAGACTACCGCCATCGTAGGGCTAAGTGGAAGCGGAAAAACAACGTTGATAAAACTGATGCTGGGTTTCTATCCGCCCACGGAAGGAAAGGTGTGCATAGGCGGGCAGTCGTTGCAAGACCTGAGCTTCAAGCAATGGCGCAAGCACTGCGGGGTCGTCATGCAGGAAGGATTTATCTTCAACGACACCATAGCCAACAACATCGCTCCCGAAGATGACACCGTGGACAAAAAGAAACTGCTTTATGCCGTAGACATGGCGAATATACGCAGCTTCATCGAGACCCTTCCCCTGAAGTACAACACCCGGATAGGCAACACCGGGCAAGGTGTGAGCCAGGGACAGAAGCAGCGGATACTGATAGCCAGAGCCATCTACCGCAACCCCGATTACCTCTTCTTTGACGAAGCTACCAATGCACTGGACACGGACAATGAGAAAACAATCCAGCGGAATCTGGACCAGTTCTTCAAAGACCGTACAGTAGTGATCGTAGCCCACCGCCTCAGCACCGTGCGCAATGCCGACCAGATTGTAGTGCTAAAGGATGGCAACATCACCGAACAGGGTAACCACGACTCGCTGATATCCCAACAGGGAGATTACTACCGCTTAGTGAAAAACCAACTGGAACTGAACGCCTAAAAATGGAGGAGCACGCATGGAAGAAATCTACAAACCGGAAGACAAGGAAGCGGACAAAGTGGAACTGTACAACCGTGAAAATAACGACATACTGGGCGATATGCCCAACTGGCTGATACATACGGGAAGCCATATCATCTACGGGCTTATCGGATTATTAATCATCTTCGCCGCCCTGTTCTCCTATCCGGACACCGTGAAGACAGGCGTTACCATCGACGACTTATCAAAAACAGCATGGATAACGGTGGGACAGTCGGGAATCATAGACCGGTTCTTCGTGGAAGACCGGCAGCGGGTGAAGCGCAACGATACGTTGGGTATTCTGCGTAATGCAGCCTCTATGGAGGATGTGAAGAAATTCAGCCGTGTGCTGGGAGACGTGGAGGCGTATTACCGCACCAACGAGATAAAGTACCTGAGCCGTTTTCCGTTCGACCTCATCATGGGTGAAATGACCGGAGCTTACGGACAATTCACAGATGCCGTGCGTACGTGCATGATTTATGATGAATTCGACATCTTCCGGCAGAAAGAAAAATTCCTGAAAGAGGAATTGGCCATACTGGAGAAACAGCCCGAAAAGAATGAAATGAATATTCTGAGTGTCAGGCGCCAACTCTTCGACCTGAGAATGGAACATAAAAAAGAAATGGCACTAAACCGGAGAACACTGGAACTGGCATACGAGAACATGATTAACAGCCTGAAGATGTGGGAAGCCAGATACCTGATTAAAAGCAGCAGCAACGGAACCGTGATTCTGGGGAAAAGCTGGGGAATAAGCAATGTGATAAATGAAGGTGACACCGTATGCTCCGTAGTATCGGAACAGAAAGGGCAGCCTACAGGACGCGTCAAGCTCTCGCAGGAAGAGGTTGCGGAAATACGGACCGGAGATAAAGTGAACATCGCTTTGAAGAAGTATCCGGTACATACTTACGGATACCTCACCGGCGAAGTGGCTTCCATCGCCTACGTTCCTTACAGCAAAAACTACGCAGTGGAAATCAATTTCCCCTATGGACTGAACACCACAACCAAAGATGAAATAGAGTATGAGATAGGTCTATCCGGGAAAGCCGAAATCATCACATCGGACCGGAGCATACTGAGCCGCATATTCACCCCGCTTTATCAATTAACCTCTAAATAATCAACATCATGAAAACTAAAAATTCCGCTAAAGGTGACAACCAACGTCAGGGAACACCTCAAGATGAGAACTATTCTCAAGAAGAATTGCTGAATATGGACGAATTGTTCGACCTGCAAGGTGGCATAGACGACAAGCAGCAGGAAAGTTGCGGGCTGGGATGCTTCACAGGCGCTACTTTCAATGAAAGCACCGGCGACAAATCCATCAGGGATGAGTGATGTCTATGTGCTCAATCCTGATTACGGGCTGAGAGATGATATACATCGTTTTGTTCTATTTTCCAAAGCAAACCGAAAGGGAAACACCTCACCAAACTGGATGTCATTCATACATCCCGCCCATGCGGCCATGCTCAGCTTCTTCACGCACGAACGAAGCCTGAATGAGAACTGGCCATTGCTGGCCCTTTTCTTTCACTGTGACGCATCGAAAGCGGAAAGGCTGATACGCCCTTTCATGGAAAATCGGGAAGCATTCTTCACGACATGGCACGGAAAGAGAATATGTTTCCCCAGGCAATTGATTATACCAGTGGAAAAGGCAGGAACGGAATATTGTTTTCAGAAATTACCGCCCTGCACTCCTACAGGAATGACCGTCGACACGTGTACCAGACGGTTATATTCCGGTCCGTTGCTATTGACGCTGATGCTGACCAACCGCTGTATGACGCACTGCCGGTATTGCTATGCCGATACCCGCACGCAAGTGCAAAACAGGTTGCCCACCTCCCGCATTTTAGAATTGATACGGGAAGCGGCAGAACTACCTGTGCAACAATTCAACCTGATAGGCGGGGAAATCTTCCTGCATAAGGATTGGGACATTATTCTGGCGGAACTGGTAAGGCACGGCATAGAACCGGAATTTATTTCTACCAAAATACCGTTTACCGCAGAATGTCTGCGAAAGCTAAAACAAACCCATTATAAGAATCTGATACAAGTATCACTGGATGCCATCGATACATCGGTATTGGTACAGTCTTTATCCGTCGACAGTTCCTACGCCTCGGAAATGATGCGTGGACTCCGGATGCTGGATCAAAGCGGGCTGCCTTATCAGGTGTCTTCCGTCCTTACCACCTACAATTGTGCCCCTCGAACCCTGACCGATCTGTTCCGCTTTCTATCCACATTGAAAAACCTGCATGACTGGCGCCTTACACCTGTCAGCAATTCCACAGCAACAAACTATCCGCGTTTTGCGGATTTAAAACCTTCCCGCCAGCAGATCAGTGATATTTTCAGATTTCTTCGAGAATCGGTCGTACCCAATGCGCATTTCCGGATTATCCTGAACCAAAGTGCCATAGAAAAGCAATATTATACAGATGAAGGAGGAAGTATGCACTTCAACGGCGCCGTCTGCTCCGCGCTGAACAGCCATTTATTTATTCTTCCGGACGGAAAGGTTACTATCTGCGAACAACTTTACTGGAATCCCCGTTTCATCATCGGGGATGCTAAGAAATCCGGCTTAATAGAGATCTGGCAGTCTCCGGAAGCATTACATCTCTGCAACCTTTCACGCAAAGACCTCAGCAGACAAAGCAAATGCAGAGCCTGCACCTATTTTGAAGAATGCTTCGGATATGGAAACCGATGTTGGAGTGACATCATCAAGGCATACGGCAAAGAGTGTTGGGACTATCCGGACCCGAGATGCTGCCTTGCTCCGGAAATGGGAACCAGTCTTGATTACTAAAAATATCACAAAAAAGGCCACCCCGTTGAAAGGGCAGCCTTCTATTCATATTCCAAAGAACTGTGGATTATTCAGCCAGCTTGTTGTCTGAGCCAAGCACGTTAAGGATTTTGTGCTTGTACAGTTTCTCCATATTGTCACGAGCCGGACCAAGATATTTACGCGGGTCAAACTCTGCCGGTTTTTCAGCAAATACCTTGCGAACCGCAGCAGTCATAGCCAAACGAGAGTCTGAGTCGATGTTGATCTTGCAAACTGCAGATTTAGCAGCCTTGCGCAATTCATCTTCGGGAATACCGATAGCAGCTTCCAGCTTGCCACCATATTTGTTGATGGTTTCAACTTCTTCCTGAGGAACTGAAGAAGATCCGTGCAGTACGATGGGGAATCCCGGAAGTTTCTCCATTACAGCATCCAATACTTCGAATGCCAAAGGAGGAGGTACCAGACGACCAGTTTTCGGATCTACATGGCACTGTTCGGGTTTGAACTTGTATGCACCGTGAGAAGTACCGATAGAAATAGCCAAAGAGTCACAACCTGTGCGAGTAGCAAAGTCGATAACTTCTTCAGGGTCAGTATAAGTATGGTGTTCAGCAGAAACTTCATCTTCTACACCGGCTAATACGCCAAGTTCGCCTTCTACAGTTACATCAAACTGGTGAGCGTAGTCAACCACCTTCTTCGTCAAAGCAACGTTTTCTTCGTAAGGCAGGTGAGAACCGTCGATCATCACTGAAGAGAAACCTGAGTCGATACAGCTTTTGCAAGTCTCGAAAGTATCTCCATGGTCAAGGTGAAGAACAATTTCAGGATGAGCGCAGCCTAATTCTTTTGCATATTCTACAGCACCCTGAGCCATGTAACGCAACAATGTAGCGTTAGCATACTGACGGGCACCTTTAGATACCTGAAGGATAACCGGAGACTTTGTCTCAACTGCAGCTTTGATGATAGCCTGCATCTGTTCCATATTGTTGAAGTTGAATGCAGGGATTGCATATCCACCCTTGATAGCCTTCGCAAACATTTCTTTTGTATTTACGAGACCCAAATCTTTGTAATTAACCATTTTGTTTAAAGTTTATTGTTAGTGAATAAAAATTCTACGCAAAAGTAGTCATTATCTTCCAAAAGTAAGAACAGGTCGGGAATAAAATATAGCCATCCACCCGTCAAAACAATTCTATTTTAAAGCTATTGGATGATTTTAACAGAATATTGTAATCTCTACGTTACAAACTCTTTTCATCTGTAGCCTTTATCAGCCACTTCTGCATACCTTCTATTATATAACAAAAAGACCGGAAAGCAAGTTTAGCTTCCCGGTCTTCGTTTACACATTATTATATATTACTTTTTCAAATAAATAATAGTAGGCAAATGGTCACTATAGCCATTCAGCCAGACACGTCCGCCGTGTGTGCGCAAGGGAGAACCTTTATACTTGCCATCCTGCTGAAAGAGATATTCACGGATAAAGACTTCATTATGATCGTACTTCAAACCTTTCTTGGCTTTCAGCAAAGGACGGGAGACTACAATCTGGTCGAACAAATTCCACTTGCCACGATAGAGCAATGTTCCCACACCTTTATCTTCAAGGGTTTCCCACCAGGGATTATAGAATTCCCCCTTCTTCACCTGCTTTGCATACTTGCGTGCACCCAGTGTAGCCATGCTTTCGTCCATGGGATCGTCGTTCATATCTCCCATGACTATCAGCTTCAGTTTCTTGTCCGTACGCATCAGGGAATCTGTCAATGCCCGTACTTGCTTGGCCGCATGTACACGTACCGGAGACTTAGCTCCACGGGAAGGCCAGTGATTGACGATGAAACAAACGCGTTCACCTGCCATCTGTCCGTCTACAATAAGGAAACCACGCGTCAGGTGCACAGTGTCCCCCTCAAAAGGGGTGGAAAGCACCAGTTTGGAATTGGTTACAGTGAACTGTTCCGGATCATAAAGCAAAGCGCAATCAATGCCCCGTTTATCCGGACCTTCGTAATGCACGAATTTATAGTTGGATATAGCCGGCTGGCTTACCAAATCTGTCAGTACCCGGTTGTTTTCAGCTTCGGCTACACCGATAACGGCGGGTCCTTCAGGTACGCGGTCGCGCGATACTTCACTCAGGACTTTGGCAAGGTTCTTCAACTTGGCCTCATACTTCTCAGCCGTCCATGCATAACTGCCGGAAGGCAAAAATTCAAGGTCGTTCTTACCTGCATCATGAATCGTATCAAACAGGTTCTCAAGATTATAAAACGCAACACTATACAGATCCCGCTCGTTCTGCTGGGCACCTGCCGTAGTGACGCAGAGCCATAGGGAAATTAAGAAAAGTAGCTTCTTCATGCTGAATATAAATTAAAATACCATGCAAAAATCTGAAATAAAAAGCGATAAACCTATTTTTTGAGGGAACTTTTTTCTAATTCGGAGAAATGTACTGCCTTTAAACTAAGATAGACTGCACCTTAAGCAAAAATAAATCTGAATTTATTTTGTATTATCTGCGACTTGCACTATCTTTGCGCTCTGAAAAATAAGACCATTACACTATTTATTACCAAAATAGTAACCGAATATAATAATTAAAAAAACAAATATTGAAATGAAAAAAGGTATTCATCCTGAAAATTACCGTCCGGTAGTATTCAAAGATATGTCTAATGGTGACATGTTCTTGTCTCGTTCAACCGTAAATACGAAAGAAACCATCGAGTTTGAAGGTGAAACTTATCCATTGGTAAAGATGGAAATCTCTAACACTTCTCACCCGTTCTATACTGGTAAATCTACATTGGTGGATACAGCTGGTCGCGTTGATAAGTTCATGAGCCGCTACGGTGACCGTAAGAAGAAATAAAATTGACTTCTTTTGAAGTTAAAAAAAGGGAAGACTTTCACGAAGTCTTCCCTTTTTTATTATAGGAAATTCCCTATCACTTTGTAGGGAAAAGAGCGGGAAAGAGAGAAAACTCTTTCCTATTTTTGTATCAGCAATTTTGATTGCAAGTCAATTGTACAAACCATAAACGTAATCCATATGAAACGTCTTATCACTTTCGTTATCCTCGCCGTCCTCCTCTCCACGGCAGGATTTGCTGCCAGACAGAAAGACTTGAGCGGCCCGATTGCCATAAAAGGCGAACTACAACAACAGTATGAGAATTTTCCTGCCGGCACTCCCGTAGTGATCCGCAAGGTAGTGAAAATGAAATCGGCAGAACAACCAGGCCCCGATGTTTTCTATGCAACCGAAATCAACGGTATGCAATTCGCAGTACCTTCTTCTGCCCTGAAGACCATTAAACTCTCACCCCCCGAAACCAATCAGGAGTTTTGGCAGCAAACTTATCTGAAACAACATCTGTATGAGTATTTCAGCGAACGCGGATATAACTCTAAGTTGCGCAAGGAAGTGGACGAAGAATGTCGGGATTACCTGTATAAGTTGGAAGAGATCGGCTATGAGGATGATTTCATCACTTCATACGTACAGAATATCTTTGCGAAACTGACTGCCACCGGCATAGATCCTAACCGCAGCGAACGGTTGAATGTACGTGTCATCCAGTCGCCCGAACCGGATGCTTACATGCTGCCCAACGGCACAATGCTGATTAGTACCGGTCTGCTCTGCACACTTGATTCGGAGGATGAACTTGCCGCCATTATTGCCAATGAGATGTCTCATTTCGTACTGGACCATCAGATTAATAACATCTATCGTGCTGAACGCCGTGCCAAGCGGGCAGCTTTTTGGGGAACGGTTCTTGCCGTCACTGCCGAAGTAGCCCTGGAAGTGGCATACTGGGATGACGACGATACAGCTTTAGGTGTAGGCGCTGTTGCCAGCATCGGAAGCGTTGCCGCCCTGCTGAATGTAAATGTAGTGAATCGCCTGGGAATGAATTACAAGAATAACCAGGAATACGCAGCCGACCGGGTTGCACGTGAGTTATTGGAATTCAAGGGGATGAATCCCGATGGATTGGCGTCTGCACTTTCCAAAGTCATCGGGTACTATAATATACAGCAACGCGGTCATAAGCTGCTTCGCTACGGCAGCATCGACAACCTGAAAAAGCGAATAGACAAAGCCGGCCAGGCGGAAAACCAAATCAGCCATCCTTATCTCAAAGCGACATCAGATGTAGTGACTTTCAACGCAGCCATGAATATGGCAGACCAACGGTATGAAGAAGCCGGAAGATTAATACAGAAGAATATCAATAACAATCTGGCCACCGACCATGATTACGTTATCTTAGCAAAATCACGGATGGCACTTTACAACACAGAAGAGGTAAACGAAGAATGTGCCGCCCTGCTTTGGAAAGCCAAAGAATTAGCAGGAGACAGTCCGAATCTTGACATATATAAACAGGAGATTCTATTGCTAATGCGCATGAATAAACAGGCTAAAGCCGCCGGCACATTGAAGGAATATCTGGGATTACTTTCCCGGTATCAGGAACAAGGGATGCAAGGAGAAGAGGAAGAATGGACAAGCAAAGAAATAGCCTGGGCCAATCAATTATTAGATAAGATCAACAGATTATAAAGGAAAGAATATTATAAAGTCTTTTTCACCACAGATTACACGGATTTACACAGATATTTATATTGATAATTATCATTTGCTTTTAATCTGTATAATCTGTGGTGATTTCCAACTCATCTTATTTACGGAATGGCGGACGAACCACTACTGCTTTCAGCTTACGTCCACGCATATCAATACAAATTTCCGTACCTACCTTACTATACTCCGGTTTTACATAGCCCATACCGATACCAATCTTGCGAGTGGGCGACATAGTACCTGAAGTCACTACACCAATGGCCTCACCATCTGTATTGAACAGTTCATATCCATGACGGGGAATTCCACGATCCACCATTTCAAAACCGACCAGCTTACGGACAGTACCTTCCGCTTTCTGCTTTTCAAGCATCGGGCGATTGATAAAGTTCTTACCTTCAGCAAACTTGGTAATCCATCCCAAACCGGCTTCAATAGGTGATGTCGTATCATCCAGATCATTGCCATACAGGCAGAAGCCCATTTCCAGACGAAGCGTATCGCGTGCACCCAAGCCAATCGGTTTGATACCAAATTCTTCTCCTGCCTCAAACACGGCATTCCAAATCTTCATGGCAGCTTCGGGATAGAAGTAAAGCTCAAAACCTCCTGCACCGGTATAACCGGTATTGGAAATAATCACATCTTTCTCACCGGCAAACTCACCATGCGTAAAGGTGTAATACGACAGTTCCGACAAGTTTATGCTCGTCAGTTTCTGCAAAGCAAGAATGGCTTTCGGTCCCTGCACGGCAAGTTGAGCCATGTGGTCGGAAGCATTTTCCAATTCAGCACCTTCGGTATTGTGCGAAACGCACCAGTTCCAGTCTTTTTCTATATTCGAAGCATTCACTACCAACAGGTATTTCTCCGGTTCATAATGATAAACCAGCAAGTCATCTACAATACCGCCTTCTTCGTTGGGAAAACAGGTATATTGCACCTTGCCCGGAGTCAGGGCAGCTACATTATTGGAAGTCACTTTCTGAAGAAAAGCCAATGCATTGGGGCCTTTCACCCAGAATTCTCCCATGTGGGAAACGTCGAATACACCCACAGCATTACAAACTGTGAGGTGTTCATCAATGATACCGGAATATTCTATCGGCATATTATATCCCGCAAACTCATGCATCTTAGCACCCAGCGAGATATGTTTTTCTGTAAACGGAGTGGTTTTCATGTCTTAAGGTATTAAATTATTTTATAGCAACAAGTTCGGCAATCTTCACAATGACCTTCATCGCTTTCTCCATATTCTGGATAGGAACGAATTCATATCGTCCATGGAAGTTCAGACCACCTGCAAAGATATTGGGGCAAGGCAAACCTTTGAAAGAAAGCTGTGCGCCATCCGTACCACCACGGATAGGTTTCACATTCGGTTTCACACCTACAGCCTCCATTGCAGCAAAAGCCGTATCAATGATATGCATTACCGGTTCAATCTTCTCACGCATATTATAGTATTGGTCACGGAGTTCAAGTGTTGCCGTACCTTCACCATATTCGGCATTGATTTCACTGACAAAGCGTTCTATTTTCTTCTTGCGGCTCTCGAAACGTGCACGGTCATGATCACGGATAATATAGGCCACTGTAGTCTGCTCTACATCACCGTTAAAACTGATGAGATGGTAGAAGCCTTCGTAACCTTCGGTATGTTCGGGTGTTTCATGAGCAGGCAGCATCGCACAGAAACGGTTGGCCACACGAATTGAATTAACCATCTTATTCTTGGCATAACCCGGATGCACATTGCGACCTTTGAAGGTGATTTTAGCAGATGCCGCATTGAAGTTTTCAAACTCCAACTCTCCTACTTCACCGCCATCCATTGTGTAAGCCCAGTCGCAACCGAACTTCTCTACATCGAATTTATGTGCGCCCAATCCTATTTCCTCATCCGGATTGAAACCAATACGAATCTTGCCATGCTTGATTTCAGGATGCTCTTTTAGGTACACTATCGCAGAAACGATTTCGGCAATACCTGCTTTATCATCTGCTCCCAACAATGTCTTGCCATTGGTAACGATCAGGTCTTCCCCTTTATGATCCAGCAGTTCGGGGAACTGAGACGGAGAAAGAACTACATTCTCTTCTGCACAGAGCACGATGTCAGAACCGTCATAGTTTTGAACAATACGAGGAGACACATCTTTGCCACTCATATCGGGACTGGTGTCCATGTGGGCGATAAAACCAATAGTAGGTACCGGCTTATCGATATTTGCCGGAAGTGTGGCAAACAAATAGCCATGCTCATCCAGCGTTATGTCTTCCAAACCTATAGACTCTAATTCTTCTTTCAGATATTTGGCAAATACCATTTGCCCCGGAGTACTTGGAGTCACCTCTGTCTCTTCACTGGACTGGGTGTCGAAGCTTACATACTTCAAAAAACGTTCTACTAAAGCCATAATATTTACGATTTAATAATTTTCAATTTACGATTAAGAATATGAACTACCAATTGTCTATCAACAGTAGTCAATAGTTCTGCCGTAAAGGTAGAAAAAGGGGCGTGAACTGCCAAGCAATTCACGCCCCTTTTTACAAAATGTTAGTATTTAGAGTTACTTAAAAGCAACTACTTCCATCAAAACAATGTGTACAAACCTTACATTTCGGCAATCCGATGGACTCGATGAGAGTTTCCAAGGTATTAAACTTCAAAGTTGTAAGTCCAAAGCGCTCAGCAATAATGCTGACCATCTTCTCATATTCCGGAGAACCGGTAGTGGCATATTTCTCCAGATTCTTGTCTGCATCTCCCTCCAGTTCTTCTATAACGCGACGTGTAATCAGTTCCAACGGGCTCTTGGATGCCGTGAAACCTACAAACGGACAAGCATAAATCAACGGCGGACAAGCAATGCGGATATGTACTTCTTTGGCACCATATTCATACAGTACCTTCACATTATCCCGAAGTTGCGTTCCCCTTACTATGGAGTCGTCACAGAACAATAAGCGCTTACCTTCCAGCATGGCACGGTTCGGTATGAGTTTCATCTTCGCCACCAATGAGCGCATCTCCTGCTTACTGGGAGTGAAACTGCGCGGCCATGTCGGTGTATATTTAGAAATGGCACGGTGATAAGGAACTCCTTTTCCTTCGGCATACCCCAGAGCCATACCTACACCGGAATCAGGTATACCGCAAGCACAATCGACTTCAGAATCATCGTTCTGCCCCATCTTCAAGCCACTGGTAAAACGCACTTCCTCTACATTGCGACCTTCATAGCAGGAAGTGGGAAAACCGTAATATACCCACAGGAAAGAACAAATCTGCATCTTTTCCTCCGGCTTCCGCAATTGTTCCACTCCATCGGCAGTCATACGAACGATCTCTCCCGGACCGAGATAGCGGTCTATTTCATAATCCAGATTCGGGAAACTGCTTGACTCACTGGTTGCAGCGTATGCCCCTTCTTTCCAGCCAATTACAATCGGAGTGCGTCCCCACTTGTCACGAGCCGCAATGATACTGCCATCTTCTGATAACAGCAGCATAGAGCAAGAGCCTTTGACACGGCGGTAAACATTTTCTATACCTTCTACAAAAGTTTTTCCTTGTATGATGAGTAGTGAGATAAGCTCGGTTTGATTGGTATTGCCTGAACTCAGTTCGGCGAAGTGCATATTTTTGGAAAGTAGCTCTGCTTCTATTTCTTCCAGATTCACAATTTTGGCTACTGTTACAATGGCAAAGCGTCCGAGATGGGAGTTAATGATGATGGGCTGCGGGTCTGTGTCGCTGATGATTCCTATTCCGACATTTCCTTTAAACTTATCCAGTTCGTCTTCAAACTTGGTTCGGAAATAAGTGCTCTCCAGGTTATGAATGGATCGGGCAAACATGCCCTCTTCTGCATCATACGTGGCAAGCCCGCCCCGCTTTGTTCCTAAATGTGAATTATAATCTGTACCGTAAAATAAATCCGTCACACAGCTCGCTTTGGAGACTGTCCCGAAAAATCCTCCCATAAATCCTATTATTTATTATTGATTTTAGTATTGACGGGCACAAAGGTACAAAGAAGTTTCTTCTCCACATTACTTTCCTACGAGACAATTTCTAAAAAAACTTATTTTTATGCAGGTTTCCGAACAGCAGTTTGAACGTTTTGTTTAATTCGCAGATAAAAGAAATTATATGGTTCAGGATGGAAAATCACAGGAAATAGACGAAACGGACGGGCTGCCATTTCCGCAACGAATATGGGCGGTAGTGGCCATTGGATTCGCTCTCTGCATGTCAGTGCTTGATATCAACATCAGTACTGTAATCCTCCCTACCCTCGCACATGATTTTGGAACTTCGGACTCTGTGATTACCTGGATTGTCAATGGTTATCAATTGGCTATTGTAGTGTCATTACTTTCTTTTTCTGCATTAGGCGAAATCTTCGGATATCGTAAGGTATTTCTCTCCGGAATTGCTTTATTTTGTGTGACATCACTTATATGTGCCTTATCCGATTCCTTCTGGACTCTGACAACTGCCCGTATTTTCCAGGGATTCAGTGCATCAGCCATCACCAGTGTAAATACAGCCCAACTTCGTCTTATCTATCCGAAAAAACAGATAGGACGTGGAATGGGGATTAATGCAATGGTAATTGCCATATCGGCGGCAGCAGGTCCTTCTGTTGCCAGTGGTATTTTGTCAATAGCTTCCTGGCACTGGTTATTTGCGATAAATTTGCCCTTGGGGATCATTGCCCTGATATTGGGAATCAAGTATCTGCCTGAGCAGAAAGAACTGTCCAAACGTAAGTTTGACGTTATCAGTGCGGTGGCCAATGCTATTACCTTCGGATTATTGATTTATACATTGGATGGTTTTGCACATCATGAACGCTATGATTATCTGATACTTCAATTAGTGATATTAATTGTTGTAGGTACTTACTATGTACGTCGCCAATTAGGTCAGGAATCTCCCCTACTTCCTTTGGATTTGCTAAAGATTCCCATCTTCAGGCTTTCGATACTGACATCCATCTGTTCATTCACCGCGCAAATGCTGGCTATGATTTCATTGCCTTTCTTTCTACAGAATACGTTGGGGCATAGCGAGGTGATGACCGGGTTATTATTAACTCCCTGGCCTCTTGCAACTTTATTTGCCGCACCGGTTGCCGGTTATCTGGTGGAGCGTATTCATCCGGGAATATTGGGAAGTATCGGTATGGGGATATTTTGTATCGGGCTTTACTCGCTCTCCATGCTGGATGCAGAGTCATCCATTCTTAGTATCTGCCTTCGGTTAGTCCTTTGCGGCATTGGTTTCGGACTTTTCCAGACACCGAATAATAGTACTATAATCGCATCTGCCCCGACCAAACGTTCAGGAGGAGCCAGCGGAATGATGGGAATGGCACGACTTATGGGACAGACTCTCGGAACTACGCTTGTAGCACTCCTATTCAGTTGGGTGGTAGGAAGCAAAAGTACGGAAGTATGCTTGATAACAGGGAGTGTATTTGCGCTAATTGCGGCGGTGGTGAGTAGTTTGAGGTTGTCACAAGCGTCAGTGTTGAAAGAATAAAAAAAGGCCGAAACTGAGCTTCGACCTTTTCTATATCTTATTTTAAACTACTTTTTCCAAACATAATATGGAATAAACAACCATCTCATAACCTTTATTACTGATTTGATCAATGTACAATACTCCATATAGTCAGAAATATAATCTTGAAATATTCCTTCACCGAACGATGCTCTATATATTTCATATTGTAGCATATTTTATCCGGTAGTATTTGTTCTACATATACCTTGTCCGCATCCTCAGCCTGTCCTAAAATCGTATTTTCATCTACATATTCTATAGATGCATAATCCGTAATTCCCGGGCGAACAGACAACACTCTCCGCTGTTCTTCAGTGTAGTGTTCCACATATTTACGAACCTCCGGACGCGGGCCTACCAGGCTCATATCACCTTTCAGTACATTGAATAACTGAGGTAGTTCATCTAATTTATATTTGCGGATAAAATACCCGATACGGGTAATCCGGGGATCTCGTCCGCCTACAGTTATCAGACCTTGCTTATCAGCTCCTATACGCATTGAGCGGAACTTATAGACATAAAAATCCGCCCCTCCACGTCCCACACGTAACTGTTTATAGAAACCACCACCTTTACTTTCCAGACGGATAGCAATATACAGGAAAAGGAAAACAGGAGATAAGAATAGAATGCCCAGAAAGGAAAATAAAATATCAAAAAAACGAATCATCACCTATCAACAGTCACTTTAAGGTATGCATCTTTTACAGCTTTGATTATAAAGTCCAGCTTTTCTTCATCCAACTGTGGATAAATGGGCAAGGAGATTTCACCTTTAAAATTCTCATAAGCTTGTGGATAGTTCTTTATATCATATCCCAATGAGCTGAAGAAGGAAAGCATCGGCATCGGGATAAAATGAACGTTCACGGCAACCTCGCTTTTCGCGATTTCATCAATCATACGATCACGCTGTTCCTCTGTGAAATCTTTGATACGCAATGCATAGATATGATATGAGCTTTCTTTTTCTCCATCTTCAGAAGGAGGCAAAATAGCCCAATCACAATCAGCAAATGCTTTAGAATAGGTATTGAATACTCTTTTACGTTCTTTCAGTAGTTCAGGATATTCCCGTATCTGAGCCAAACCGATAGCAGCATTTACGTCAGCCATATTTATTTTCATTCCCAGACCGACTATGTCATAACGCCAACCGCCGGCTTTGGATTTGGAAAAAGCATCTTTAGTTTGACAATTCAAACTCATCATACGCAATTCTTTGTAGAGTTCCGCATTATCAAACGGTTCGGGCAAATTCAGGCAGATGGCTCCTCCTTCGGCCGTCGTCACATTCTTTACGGCGTGAAGAGAGAAGATAGCAATATCCGTTTCGCACCCTGTACGCTGATTCTTGCTGTAATAAGCTCCCAAAGAATGGGCCGCATCATTCATAACAAGGATACGTCCCAATTTTTCCTGTACCAATGACGTCGCCTGAAACAGATTGCGTATTTCCGGTTCATTAACGAGTCTCATGATACGGTCGTAATCACAAGGGAAGCCCGCAATATCTACCGGAATAATAGCCTTGGTCCTTGGCGTAATTGCTTTTCGAATAGCATCCACAGAGATATTGAAATCCTCTCCGGAATCTACCATAACAGGCTTTGCACCTGCATGAAGGACTGCTAATGCCGTAGCACTATATGTATACGCCGGCACAATTACTTCATCTTCAGCTGTTACTCCCAACCAGCGAAGCATCATAATGGCTCCCGAAGTCCATGAGTTTACACAAAGCACTTCTTTTGCATTAGAGAATACTTTTATTTCTTCTTCCAATGCTTTTACTTTAGGACCGGAAGTTATCCAGCCGGAACGTAACGAATCAACGACTTCGTTGATAACCGCCTCGTCAATATAAGGGGGCGAAAATGGAATTTTCATGAATAATCTATAATTAAAATGTTAGTATTCCGTTTTGAATAATTAATCATTATCTAAATGCAACGACCAATAACTAATCATATTTTTTTATAAAGCGATACATTCTACGTTTTGGATAAGCAATAAATTCATAAAGCACATTAAAATTCATTGATTTGTAAAAAGCTATAGTTGACTCATTACCATAATAATCGGTAGTCAATGATAGCTGATTAATATTATCAGCCTTTAACATCTCTTCAATTGTTAATAAAAGCCTTTTGCCTAGGCCTCTTCCTTGCCCTTCTCTCTTTACTGCAATGGAATATAATTCCGCATATTCTCCTTTATCAAGCACACGACTATTGGTCTTCGTTAGATTTCTAACCAATCTGATTAGTGCCTTAGGATTGGATAAAGACAACTCTAAAGAAAGTCTAATAAAACGACCAATATTATTTTTTATCAAAGATGCATTAAAGCCTTTACACCGTTTAGTAGCTGCTGCGAAACCTATTATCTTCCCATCTTCTTCTACACAAACAACAAGTCCTTCATTACTTTCAATAAAGCACGAATAATAAAAAGACAAAAAGTTAGAACCAAGATTAGTTAAAAAAAAATCAGTAAAAGCATCACAATGAATAGTAACGATTGTGTTTACATCATTAATTAAGGCCTTTCGTACATTCAACATACTCACGATTTTATAGAACTCAAAATAATATGTACTATTTTATCAAGATTAACCTGCTTAGACAAATAATTCTGAGCATATATTTTACCATTTAGCCCCATTCGAGTTCGCTCACATTCAGGAACTTCAATCATTTTTTTTAGCAAAGCCTGAAAACCCATAAAATCATTAGATTCACAAACATAACCACATCCAGCACTCTCAATAATACTTGCAGCATCACTATCTTTATCTAAGCTAGCAATTACAGGCTTAGATGAGAACATATAAGCAGGAAGTTTAGAGGGACTGGCAGTTCTACCTACACCTGATTTGAGAGTCAATAATAGCACATCTGCCTGAGCTTGTATTTCAGGGACTTTCTCCGGTGCTACTGAAGAAAAACATATATTATTATACCCTTTAGACAATCTCAAACATTCCTCTTTTTCCGATCCATCACCTACTATAAATAGTTTGGCGCGATTAAGATTCAACGATTTAAATACTTCTATTATAAAAGGAACATTTGCTGCAGGACTAATACTTCCTACAAACATAAATATGAAATCTTCGTACTGTTTCTTATATTTTGCATTAAATATGCTATCCTCTTGCCATACTCTCACTGTTTGTACTCTATTAGCAGGCAGTTGCCTTGTCTTCTCCAAAAAAATCTTAGTTAATTCAGAAACAGATATAATTGAAGTTGCCTTTCTAAGATAATATGAATCTATCTTTTTTAAAGGATACTCCAGAATTTTTCCCATTATTCCTAATCTTGAGGTCATTGATTCAGGATAGATATCTGTTATATTAACTATTATTGGGATATTATTTTTCCGCGAAGTCCTAATTGGGATATAAGTTGCACCAAAAGGCCATGTAACCATATATATAATTAAAATATCCTCTCTATGCAATGTGATATATCGACTAACAGCTTTACCAAAACTAAAGCTCTCCTTAAAACGTCCTACAAAATTAGACTTGGGGTATACATAACTATCCAATACTATTCTCTCAATTTTTTCTTCATCAACAATCTTGCCAAACTCATATCCCAAGGGACGTGAAGGGTGTGGACAAATTACCGTAACTCTATTTGATTCCGCCAATTTTCGTGCAATATCAAACGATACTTTTGCAGAAATAACAGGCTCAGGAGGATATACAGAAGAAACCACCAATATTTTCTTCATAGCTTAATAAGCTGAATACAAATTAGAATAACTTTTCATCATTTCAAATTGCTCAACTAACATTTGTCGGTAACTTGGAACTTCATAATCTAGGCGAAGAGACTTTTCAATTGATTTATCAACTTCATTTCCATCATACGGTTTTATCACAGTATCCTTCCCCCATATCTCCTTAAACAAATTCAGCAAATCAAATTTTGATATTCCCACCCCATTGCTCAGATGAATCAAACCGACTATTCCATTATCCAGAGAAAAGTCAATGGCTTTTGCTAATTCCAAAGTGGTCACGCCACCCCATATTGCCGTCCTAAAACCATTTATTTCTCCACATTGATGCATAAACCAATGGAATAACCCTTCACCATTTTCTTTCAATTCCGGGCCAATAATAGAAGTACGAATCGTCAAATCTTTATCATTAATGATTTCGCCCAAAGCTTTACTCCGGCCATACACATCATCAGCATCACGAAAATCATCTTCTGTATAGTTTCCTTTCTTTCCCGAAAAAACACAATCTGTACTTATATGGATTAACTTGGCTCCAACTTCATCTGACAATCTTTTTAATAAATGCGGAAAATAAGCATTTATCAAAATAGCATTATCAGGATGTTCTCTAGACCCTTTGATAAGAATACCGACACAATTGATTATGATTTCCGGATGCACTCTATGAACCACATCAGCGACCGCATCACGATTTGTCACATCAACAATTATACTATCTTCAGTCAAAGGAGTACGATAAACCACATTGGAGATATCATATTTGCCTGTACTCTGAAGATAATAATAGACTACATGTCCGGCCATACCCGTGGCGCCGAACAATAAAACTTTTTTCATCTAATATTCAAATGTAAGTTTAGAATGTTTTATGCCATACCGTACGGTTAACATAATCAGTATAAGAAAGAATGATACGAACTACTTTTTTAGAAACATTGTTTGCCGCATAGTCCGGGATAGAATGAATAGCATCTGCACTCTCTGCATATTGAGACGTAACTACATCTATTGAATCCAAAATGCGATCATTATTTAATCCAGTCATTATCAATGTCCCTTCATCCATACCTTCAGGACGTTCATGAGCTTGACGGATTGTTATCGCTGGAAAATGAAGGATAGAAGATTCTTCTGTAATCGTACCACTATCCGAAATCACACAAAAAGCATTTTGCTGAAGTTTAATATATTCCATAAATCCAAAAGGTTTCATGAACTCAACCATTGGATTTGAATTTACAAAGCCAATGGATTCCAGTTTCTTTCGGGTACGAGGATGAGTAGATACGATCACTTTCTTATGATACTTCTCAACAATAGCATTTAAAGAAACAAGCAAATCAGAGAAATTATCTTCCGAATCTACATTCTCCTCACGATGAGTGCTGACAATAAAATACTCTCCCTTTTTCAAACCTTCATTCTCCAGAACAGTATTTTTTTCAATTTCATCTCTATGATATAAAAGAACTTCTGTCATTGGAGAACCAGTCTTTATTACAGTTTCCGGACGCAACCCTTCAGCCAGAAGATATTTGCGAGCATGTTCAGATAAAGGCATATTGATGTCACTCAGATGATCCACTATTTTTCGGTTGATTTCTTCTGGAACTCTTTGGTCAAAGCAACGATTTCCAGCCTCCATGTGGAAGATCGGAATCTTTTTACGCTTTGCCGAAATTACAGAAATACAGCTATTAGTATCACCATACAACAGTACAGCATCCGGTCTCACTTCCTCCATCAACTCATCAGACTTACGAATTACGTTGGCTATCGTTTCCGCTGCATTTCTACCCGCAGCATTTAGAAAATAATCCGGTTTACGGATATGAAGCTCTTGAAAAAATATCTCATTCAACTCATAGTCATAATTTTGACCAGTGTGGACAATTACATGTTCCGTATATTTGTCCAGTTCGGCCATTACCCGACTCAGCTTTATAATTTCAGGGCGGGTACCAACAATTGTCATAACTTTCAACATAGCTATAGTTATATTTATTATTCACTTCTGATTTCACGAGCCTTAGCCTTTGGCTCAAGTCCCATATCTTCACGAACAAAACGGAGTTTCAGTAAGAGCTCCTTCATACTTTCTACATCTAAGCGATAAGTATTATGACTATGATAATCCTCTACCTTAGAAATCTCTTCATTACCCTTTGTGAAGTACTTATCATAATTCAAATCACGAGTATCACAAGGTATACGGTAATAATCCCCCATATCAATAGCTCTAACCATTTCCTCACGGGTTACCAAAGTTTCATACAATTTCTCACCATGACGGGTACCTATAACTTTCACTTCTGTATCAAGATATTTTCCATCAACCCTAGCATATGTTTCTTTTAATGCTTGCGCCAAAGTTTCCAATGTGGCAGAAGGAGCTTTCTGCACAAACAAATCACCATTATGAGCATGGGTAAAAGCATATATTACCAAATCAACCGCATCGTCCAATGTCATCATAAAGCGTGTCATATTGGGATCAGTAATAGTAATAGACTTACCTTCCATCATCTGTTCTACCCACAAAGGTATCACAGAGCCACGGCTAGCCATCACATTACCATAGCGAGTACAACAAATTGTTGTTTGAGCACCTTCACCCAACTCACGACCTTTGGCTATTGCTACTTTCTCCATTAAAGCTTTACTCATTCCCATTGCATTAATAGGATAGGCAGCCTTATCTGTGGAAAGAACTACCACATTCTGTACACCATGTTCTATGGCTGAATTTAAAACATTTTCAGTACCCATAATATTGGTCCTGACAGCTTCGATAGGAAAAAACTCACAAGAAGGAACTTGTTTTAAAGCAGCAGCACTAAATACATAATCTACGCCATTCATCGCCACATCTACAGACGACTTATCCCGCACATTACCTATGTAATATTTCACCTTAGGATTTTGTAATGCATGGCGCATATCATCCTGTTTTTTTTCATCTCTTGAAAATATACGTATTTCTTTGATATCAGAATCCAGAAAACGACGTAATACTGCATTACCAAAGGAACCTGTTCCACCAGTAATCAACAAAGTTTTATCTGTAAAATTGGACATTTTTATTTAGAATAATCTATATGTTTTATTATTTTTTTCTTCATGAAAAAATACACTATAATTCGATAGGAAAAAAAATAAAAAGATAGAAATAATATGACTAATGGAATTTCTGTAAAAATTTCCAAAATCAGCATTAAAAATAAGAGTGTTAAGTAATACTTAACACGAAATAATGGAATATCATTTCTATCCGCAATTAAATATGATATATAAGGAATATGGAACCTAGATTCAGACGAACGCTCTAACAAATTCAGCACAGGAAATAGAAGCAACAAATAACACATAAAAGATAAAGAAATAGGGAAATATAATATAATTGCCCAATAACGTATAATAACCAATAAAAAATGAAGAAACAAAGTAAATCTATTGCGTACATTATTGTACACTTGATATAAAAGTAATAATAGAATAGACGAACATATAAAATAAGAAACAAAATCCGATAATAAGTATAATAATAAAGACAACAATATGCCCCAAAATATTCGACTACTATAAATCAAAATAAAATGAGATTTATAATATTGCAATTGTATCATTGTAAGTCTCAATGTAGGATTATTTTCCTTCTTTATTGTCTCAGTATCATTCTGAATATATCCAATTTCATAATAATTATACACCAACATGACAGATAAAAAATAGCACAAAAGAAAAGAAAACATCCCTTTCTCATAAAAAGACAAAAAAACTAAAAGAGTTGGAATAATATAAATAGCCACCCATGAGATAAATTGACTAACTTTTGAAAAACGTATAAATAACGTATAACAAAAAGGTAAATAAAATGCCCAATTACGCATTAGAATAAAGGTATTTATAATTAATAATATCACTTTTTTTCAGTAACACATCCCATTTATGACGTTTTTTTTTAGAAACTATTACGAATCTTCTTACTGAAAATTTTAGCAATTCGATGTCTGAAATATCATCAGTAAAAACAGCCTCAAAGGGGGGAGAAATATTTTTTGCTTGTAATGCACTTTTCTTCATACCATACAAGTCAACAAGTATTTTTCCCTTACACTTTGCTTTTAATGTATACAGTAAACGAGATGAAATATGCAATTCAATATGCATTTTATTAGCAATGGCATCTGCTATAAAATCTAAAGTCGCAGAACAAATAACAATTTCAGATTTACAATTTTGCAAATAATGGTTCAATAGATTCCACACTTCTATATTCTTATGATATACTAAATATTGGTCATAAAATAAGCTAGCTGCATTATATAACTCTTCATAAGAATATCCATTCAGCATTTTTATTAAAATAATTTTCTTTATATCTTTTCTCATTAGCTTAAAACAAGCAGCATTTAGCAGATAAATAAAGCTACTATTGAAAATTATTTCCAAAATTCTATATCTTTTAGAATTCACAAAAAAGAAACGACAAAAATCATATGTTGTATTAGAATTAAATAAAGTACCACATATATCAACTATTATTTTACCCATACTTTATCATTTAAACAGCTTAAGCATTTTTAAGATAAATATTTTTACCAAAGAAATATTAAATGGCAGATCTTTGTACATCAGAAACAGTTTGCGTTGTTCAATTACTAATTCATTCATATGCAAAAAACGAGAAAGATAATATTTTTTATTATTTTTTTGATGAGCTCCCGTTACATTACAAGTATGTTGTCTATATAAAATTGTTGGGAAAGATATATAATCTACAATGCCTTTCTTTGAAATTATTAAAATCGTCCATAAATCATGAAATTTCCATTCTGGAAATGGTAATACATATTGCTTCACTTTCGAATTAAACAGCATAGTACAACCATATGCAGGACATCCCCATGCAAGCATTCGATAAAAATCTTTAGAATAAGCAGCTGATATATTAGAATATTTCCACAATGAATCTGATATTAAATTAAGTTTTTCATCAACAACCTTCAAGTCCGTAAAAATAGCTATAGCTTTACCTTTTCCACAAGACTCCAATTCCTCCATTTTTTTCATAGATAGTTCTATCTTATTATTCAACCAAACATCATCTTGATCACAAAACATATAATAATCAGAATCAACACCTTCCAATAGTTTCATAAAAGATTTCCCAGAACCTACATTTTCATCAAAGGAGGGAATCCTAAATATTCTCTCAGGATATTTTATACAATATGCATCAATTATAATATTTGTATCATCCTTCGAACCATCATCTCTAATAAATAACTCCCATGAAGAATAACTTTGATTAAGTATTGAGTTTATCAATTCATTAAGATATAATTCTCCATTATATGTTGAAAGCAATATTGAAACCATAAAATAAATTAATTACAAATCACATTAGTTATCTTTTTGGGATAGAATGCACACCTCAAATACGCATACATAATAAAAGCAAATATGATAGATAAAATTACTCCACTACCAATCACAAATACTCCCATTAACATCAGATTAAGAAAGAAAAAATACAAATACATATCTTCTAAATATATAACTCTTTTAGTTACTCTCTTTTTCAAAAATAGAGGAAATAACAAAGCACACAAAATTGTAAAGAAAGGACCAAAATCAATATATAATGCTCCAACAAATGTAAAAAATCCAGTTCCATAACTTGCTCCCAACACATTTTGTTCTATTGACGTATCTTCCCCAGCTATAGAATATAAATATTTAAACATATACTTTCCATTTGCATAAGTATGCATAGGATAAACACCACTATTAAAAACCAAAAAAGATTGTCCAAAATAATCTACTAACGAAATGTTTTGCGAATATTCTTCAGGTAGTTTATCTGTTTCATCTCCAAATCGAGAAGCAGTAACAGAGAAAGAATATAGTAAAATCAAAAAAAGTAATACTCCAAATAAAAGCTTTATATGTCGTAACAAACTATTAGTGAATTTAGCCTTAAACAAATAAAAACAAACTATAATTGATAATATAAATTCGACCAATAATCCTCTTGAAGACATATAAAGCGCAAGAGAGAATCTTGTTGCTAGAATAGAGAGCCCAAAATAAAACAAAAAAGTTTTACTCACTTTCTGATATGCTAAAAAATAAAAAAATAGCAATATCATAAATGAGCTACTATAATTAGTAAAATTCATCATCAAGAAATCAATAGGAGAATAATATGGAATACTAACTCCTTCTTCATAAAGATTCTCTCTGACTTCATTCCATGCTCCTGATACTATATTCATAAAAACTTGAGGCAGTAATAACATCAAAACAACCACTGAAGACATTATATATATTACAGCAAGTAACTTCAGTTTATTCAAATTTCGTTCTTTTATCCTTAAACAAAGTTCATCAGTTGGCAATAAATAAGCCCTAAAAAAAAGTAGCAGAACTATATATAAATAAAGAAATGGAAAAAAAGTGATATCCCTCTGCCATAAAACATTAAGAAAATAATGACAAGGAATAGCCATTATTGCAACAAAAGAGTAAATCGATAATAATATAAAACCTATATCTATCACTCTACGCTTATAAAAATATATAATAGTAGTACTTAGATATAAAACAGCATTAAATATTACCAAATCCACAATAATAAGACTATAAATTTATAAATGCACCTTATCTAAATTAGTTAGATGTCCTCTTTAGTATTATATTATTCCCAACAACAGTACTATATGGAGGTACATCCTTCGTTATTACAGCGTTTGCTCCTATTATAGAATTACATCCTATTGTCACATTAGCTAAAATGCAAACTCCATCACCAATCCAAACATTATCTTCAATAACAATAGGGCCTTTTGAAAACAACTTTCTGTCAATAGGAGCCTGAAACAGATCTACATCACCTTCGCCATGTGCATGATCTATGATTAAAACTTGACTTCCCAACAATACATTATTACCTATTACAATCTTATTTACAGCTCCAATATGACATCTATAATTACATGACACATTATTACCAATGACTATTTGTGGAAAATAGCTATAACCTGCATATTTATCCCAGCACTCTATCCTAAGTCCAGGACATGCACTAAAATTATGTCCAATACAGATATAACGATGTCCTTTCACATGGAAAGGACATCCTATATTAAAATTATTACCAGATTTAATTTTAAGGGCAAATCTATTTGACAAGAAAATATCTTTTATTCTTTTCAAATAATACATCACTCGATAAGGAAAAATGCACAAAGAAAGAAAAGCTATGATCTTTATTATGAAAAAAGCAAACCTACGCATACTTTTTGATATTATATATTATATTATCCATTTTCAAAAATAATATTGCCTCAAATAAATACATCAGAATCTTTTTCATATTTTGCTTTTTAAAAGGTCGACATATCTTTTCCAAAATAGAGAATCTTATCCAAACTGCATATCCAAAATTTTGCTTCACAAAGCAGATAAACGAATATATATTTTCATCATTAGCGTTCAATAGTAATCGGGAGAAATGAAGTTCCAGCAAACCTAAAAAATTTTTCTTATAAAATCTATTGTGGATAGAAGTATTCAGTATTTTTATAGTCTTATCAAATAGATATAAAGTTGAAATACACTTTTCTTCTGAAACAAAATTTGTACACATATTATTTCTATTAGGTTCTACCCGATAAAAATAATCATAAGAATCATTATCGGCAAATTCATATTTGAGATTAGAAAATAACAAAGGAATTATAAAACTAAAATCAGTATATATTTTAACTTTTTCATCCCATAAGAAAGATAAAACACTTTTTTTTCTAAAAATCAAATTCCATACAGAAAAAGGATAATTAGCTCTTAAAAAATCGGCAATTACATCCCCTTTTTTAACTCCCCAAGACTTATCATTTGAGGAAAAAAGATTTTTATTATCAGGATCAGTAAATGATTTACCTCTAAATATAGCAAAATCAATATCTGCGTGATCTTCCATATATTTAGTTCTATCCTCTAAACATTTTTGGGATATTAAATCATCAGCATCAAAATGTATAACATATTTTCCGCTAGCAAGTTCAAATCCTATATTTCTACACACAACCGAACCTTTAGGTTCTCTATCTCTTACCACTATTTTTATTCTCTCATCTGTAATAATACTCTTTATATACTCCAGTGAACCATCCATAGATTTATCATCTACGATTATCAGTTCCCAATTTTGTAATGTTTGAGTTCTCATACACTCAACCATATCCAATAATTGTTGTCTCGTATTATAAGTTGGAATAATAACAGACACAATAGGCATATCTAATTGCTTTAACTTTTTTAGATCATTCATACACCAATACTAGAATAAGTCAAACCCAAGTTTATCAATTCCGCTTTATCATAAATATTTCGTCCATCAAACACTATTGCTGTTTTCATTGTTTTTATTATAACCTTCCAACTTGGCATTCTAAATTCTTTCCACTCCGTAATCAACATCAATGCATCTGCATCCAACACCGCATCATACATATCCGCAGCATAGGCAACCTTATCCCCTATTCTACGTTTACATTCATCCATCGCTATCGGATCATAAACCCTCACTTTAGCACCAGCCTCTATCAACCTATTAATCAAAACCAGTGCTGGGGCCTCTCTCATATCATCCGTTTCAGGCTTGAAAGCCACCCCCCATAAAGCAATCTGTTTATCTTTCAAATCCCCATTATAATGCTTCAACAACTTTTCAAAAAGAACCCCCTTTTGTCTCTCATTCACCTCTTCCACAGCTTTCAAAACACGCATTGAATAACCATTTTTCTCAGCTGTCTTTATCAAAGCTTTCACATCTTTCGGGAAACAAGAACCGCCATATCCACAACCTGAATACAGAAATTTACTACCAATGCGACTATCCGCCCCGATACCTTTACGAACCATATTCACATCAGCACCAACCAACTCACACAGATTCGCAATATCATTCATAAAACTAATTCGTGTAGCTAACATAGAATTAGCAGCATATTTTATCATCTCAGCACTTGGAATATCTGTAAATATCAAACGATAATTATTCATCATGAAGGGCTTGTAAAGCCGTTCCATTATACCTTTAGCCTTTTCCGATTCCACACCTACCACTACACGGTCAGGTTTCATAAAATCATCCACGGCATCACCTTCTTTCAAAAATTCAGGATTAGAAGCCACATCAAATTCTATCTGAATATTGCGTTCATCAAGTTCTTTTTGAATAGTAGATTTCACTTTTTGTGCAGTACCTACTGGAACTGTACTCTTAGTTACAACAAGTACATACTTATTCATATTACGACCAATAGTACGAGCTACCTCTAACACATATTTCAAATCAGCACTACCATCTTCATCAGGAGGAGTACCAACTGCACTGAACACAACCTCAACATCATCCAGACACTCCTCCAAATCCGTAGTAAATTTCAAACGACCAGCAGTATAATTACGATGTACCATATCTTCTAGACCTGGTTCATAAATAGGAATAACACCTTTCTTCAGATTCTCTATTTTACTTTCTTGTACATCCACACAAGTAACATCTATTCCCATCTCCGAGAAACAAGTACCTGTAACTAAACCAACATACCCAGTACCAACTATTGCTATTTTCATAATAATTTGCTGACTTTTAATTATAAATGATAAAAAGAACGATACCACTCTATCGTTTCCTTAACTCCTTCCTTGATTGCTTTATTAGGTTTAAATCCCAATTCGTTCTGCAAAGCAGTAGTATCTGCATTTGTCTGATAAACATCTCCCGGTTGCATCGGAAGATATATTTTCTCTGCAGGATGTCCGATAGCTTCTTCAATAGCCTGAATAAAGTCCATAAGTTTCACTGGATGAGAATTACCTATATTATATATTTTATATGGAGCAGTGGAAGAACTGGGATCAGGAATTTGACCACTCCAACTCGGATTAGAAGAAGGAATATGATCTATCACCCGAAGGACCCCTTCAACAATGTCGTCAATATAAGTAAAATCACGCAACATATCACCACTATTGAAAACCTTTATCGCCCGCCCGTGCAACATGGCATCGGCAAAAAGGAAAGGCGACATATCCGGACGTCCCCAAGGGCCATAAACAGTAAAAAAGCGCAAACCGGTAGAAGGAATACCATATAAATGACTATACGTATGAGCCATCAATTCATTTGTTTTTTTAGTTGCTGCATAAAGACTTACAGGATGTGCTATACTGTCCTTTTCCGAAAAAGGAACCTTTCCATTCAGCCCATAAACACTACTAGAACTGGCATAAACCAAATGTTTAACCTGATAATGACGGCAACCTTCTAACAGATTTAGAAAACCATCTATATTACTTTCTACATAGGCATACGGATTCTCTATTGAATAACGTACTCCAGCTTGAGCCGCTAAATTTACAACCTTATCAAAATACTCATTGGCAAAAAGCATTTGTAGAGCTTGTTTATCTTCCAAATTCATACGAATAAAATGGAAGTGTTCATATTTATCACTCCGCACAAATTTATACCAATCTATTTTCTCACATCTAATGCCTAAAGTTTTTAGACGCCCATATTTTAAATTAACATCATAATAAGCATTAATATTATCCAAACCTACCACTTCATCACCACGATCAAGCAAATACTTACAAACATAAGACCCTATGAATCCAGAAGCACCAGTAACCAATATTTTCATATACTTAAAAAAACGATATTATATCTCTATATATTTAAACAAAACCACCTATAATAACTAGTTATTAAACCAATCATCATATGAGTTTAAATATGATAAATATTTTAGTAATAAGACAGACACCACTCAATAATAAAAAATAAACATATTTATTTAGAACTCATTATTAAGCCTATTTTTCGATTTTGTGTATAATATAAATACAAAGCAAATAACTCAGTCAAGAGGTTTAATATGACAATTGTATATAAAGAAATAAAATCCAAAATATATATGCAAAATATTAATCCTACAAAAAAGAAACTATTAAATATCACTATTTTTGAATATGTATTTGAATACCCCCAAGCAACCAATCTACACCCTCCTAAAAAAATATTAATTCCTGCAATGATTGTTGAAATTAGCATTATTAATATTACTATAATGCCACTCCTTAAAACATTACCAAGTACAAAATTCATAATAGTAGGAGTAAGCAATATTATTATAGAGCAAAGTATTATATTTATAAAAAAAACAATTATCATCATTTTATTTACAAAAACAAGTTCCCTTTCACGAGAAACTTTAGGAAATATTGTCTGGTAAATGATAGATACAGGCATACGAACCAAAGAAACAATCTTTTCACAAAAATCATATATGGACACATCCTCCATTCCTAAAAAGCCACCAACTAAAAGCTTATTTATATTAGTATATATTTGAATAGATACAGAAGAAATAAATAAAGGGAAACCTTCTTTTACATAAAAAATCATAGCAGAATAAGAAGGAATTATGTATTTAAAACCCAGTTTTACAAAAACTATCCAAAACGATAATAAACCCGCTATTAAAGCCCCAATAGCATTTAACAAAGGGACATAGTAATAATCTATTTTTTCTTTTATTACAAAAAATATCAAGATTATAAATAAAGAGCGAACTAAAACATTTATAATAGTAATATATTTCATTCTCTCTAATCCCTGAAAAAGCCATACAGGAAATAATAGTTCATTAAATGTTATAAAAAAAGAGTAAAAATAGGCCCAATAGTATTGTGAAAAGAATTGTAATTTAGATATCAACAACAACCAACCCAACAAAAGAAAAAACCAAATAATAAATTTATTAGTGTAAATAGTAGAAATAATCCTATTTAACTCAACTTGGTCTTCTTTATACAGTGCAACCTGCCTTACACCATAAATATTAAATCCAAAATTTATTATTAAAGAAAGGTAAGTTGAAATGGACTGTGCAAAAACAACTACTCCATTTAATTCAAGTCCTACAACCCTTATTAGATAAGGATATGTAATCAAAGGAGAAAGCATAATAAATATTTGAAGTATTGCTAAATAAGAAAAATTTGTTAGCAAAATTCTATTATTAAATATTTTATATTTATACCTTTGAAAACATTTATATATATTCATTTGAGGTTAATTCTCTAAATATCGTTCAATACCAAACTAGAGAATCTAGTATATTAAATAAAAGCCTAAGACATGTAACAACAAAATATAATCCAAATTAATTCTCTTACTATTCTCGAAATTCAGCATATGGATTATCCTCTATTCCTTTCAGTTCATCAACAATTTCTTGTTGCTCACTAGTTAATGAAGGCATCCAACTATCTATAATTCTATGTGCTTCTTCCGCCAACTCGTTATCAAATGTCTCACCATAACAGCCCACCAACAATTGACATTTTAACAAAGAATCCGAAAGTTTGCCCAAAACCTCCCAACTACGATTCAACAGTTCCTGAATCTTTTCATCCTTATCTCCATGATTATAAATCGTAGCACTATAAGCTTTCAATAGGGTAATACAAAGAGTTGCTTCTTCCTCATCATTCCCAGTTTTCTCACCGTACAAAGCTTCCGCCTGACTATAAACCTCCGAATTTAGCTGATGAAAACGATCTGCATAGATAGGCTCACCATCCATGCCAAGATAAAGAAGCTCATGCGTGAGTTGACGCAAAGCATCGATTTGGGACTTCATATAATTATGAATTATAAATTAAAAACTATGAATTATTCTTCTGTTATAGGAACAATAAGAGAGGGATGAATAAAAGTTGTAGCAACCGCCATGACTCCCTGAATAGATACCACTACACGACGATCCCCCTTTACCCGGACAAATATACCCTCTACTCCCTCAAAAACACCACCAGTGATACGAACACGATCCCCTCTCTGCATGGAATATTCTGTAGGAGGCAAATAAATTACCTGCTGATCATACGAACCGGCAACAGCTATAAAATGGCGCATCTGAACTTCAGGAACAACGATAGGCTGCCTCGTTTCACGATCCATAATATAGCGAAGAGGAAGATGTATGGCATTTTCCTCCTTTATTTCATCTATCTTTTTTCGGGTAGCATGAATGAAGACCAGATTATGTATTGCAGGAACAAGCTTGCGAATCCGCTGCTCTTTCCGGGTTACATATTCATAGCGCATAGGAATGAAATTTTCAATATTATTCCGGTCCAGAAACTCTTTCAGAGCAAGCTCCCGGCTATAGGTGATACGCAAAGCGTACCAATATGTATCTTCGCTAATTGGCTTGTTCACTTCAGAAGTGTTCAGAAAAGGATATTCCTTGGGGACACCGGGGGAATGAAACCCCTTCCGGTTAAAACGTCAATTCGTGATATTGAATTTGATACGTTCAATGGCCAAAATCTGAATTCCCTATCGCAGGAAATACAAACAGGCGCTTTTGAAGAGTGAAAAATCTGTCCAAGCAGATAACACACAATTTTCAGCTTCTTATTTTACAGTAAACGAACAAATTAGCATAGAAAAGTTTCGTTAATCGTTCGTTCAGCGGGCACAAAGATAAGGGGGATTTTTGGAAGAACAAAATGTTTAATAAAAATAATTCTTACAGTGCCTGCTATTTAACTTTCAGACAGTTTCAAACCATACTGATAATTAGTCACTTACAAGGTCTTAATTTCTTGTCGGCAAGAAGTTAACTTCCTGTCGACAAACTCTTAACTTCTTGTCGACAGGCTATTAATAATAAACGCCCCGCAAGAACTATCTCTCTTGCGGGGCGCGTTACCTAATGCCTAATAAAAACTTCTTCCTACCCTAAATTATGAATATTTCTTAACTTAAGATTTTTCATTTCCACTTTTTCACAGCCTTCTTATCTGCCGGAGTAGCTTCAATCAAACTAAGAGCGAAACCACCACTGCGTGCCAACTTCACAGACATCTTAGTCTTATTGGTTACAAGACCTTTCTTTATCTGATAAGAGGTCGGATTCTCTTTGTAATCAGCATCCTTACCATCTGCATAGAGAGTAGCAACATATTGCTTACCCGGTTCCAGGAAATCCAAAGTAAAGTTGGAAGTACGTGCATTTTCATCAGTGATGCCACCTACAAACCAGTTGCTCGTGCCTTTAGCCTTGCGGGCTGCCGTAATATAATCACCCGGTTCCGCTTCCAAATATTTACTATCATCCCAATCCACAGCTACATCTTTGATGAACTGGAAAGCATCCATATGCTTCTCATAATTCTCAACCAAATCGGCAGCCATCTGCAACGGACTGTATAATGTTACATAAAGAGCCAACTGCTTACAGAGAGTAGTCTGTACCTGTCCATGAGGAAGGTCACCCATGAATTCCAATTTCGTATCAAAGATACCCGGAGTATAATCCATCGGACCGCCAATCAGACGATTAAACGGAAGTAAAGTAGTGTGGAACGGTTTACTGCCACCGAAAGCCTCATATTCCGTACCACGAGCAGACTCGTTACCAATCAGGTTAGGATAAGTACGGCAAAGTCCGGTAGGACGTACAGCTTCATGAGCATTTACACAAATCTTATAATCAGCAGCTTTAGTCACAGCATAGAGATAGTGGTTGTTCATCCACTGACCATAGTGATGTTCACCGCGAGGAATCATATTGCCTACATAGCCACTCTTTACTGCATTGTAACCGTTGTCTACCATAAACTGGTAAGCTTTATCCATATGACGTTCATAATTGCGTACGGAAGCAGAAGTTTCATGATGCATCATCAATTTCACACCTTTACTCTTAGCATATTCATTCAACATCTTCACATCAAAGTCAGGATACGGAGTTACAAAATCAAAAACATAATCTTTAGAGTGACCGAACCAGTCTTCCCATCCTTCGTTCCAACCTTCTACCAGTACTTGATCAAGTCCATTTTCAGCAGCAAAGTCTATATAACGTTTTACGTTCTCATTGGTAGCACCATGACGTCCGTTAGGTTTAGTTTTAGTATAATCCGTTTCACCCAATTTTACTGAAGGTAAATCATCGGTATAAGCCCAAGTGCTCTTACCGGCAATCATCTCCCACCATACACCTACATATTTCACTGGCTTAATCCAGGAAACATCTTCGTAAGCACAAGGCTCATTCAGATTCAGCGTCAGTTTAGAATTCAGGATATCACGAGCATCATCACTTACGATAACCGTACGCCATGGAGATTTGCAGGGAGCTTGCAGATATCCTTTATCCCCTTTTGCATCAGGAGTTAACCAAGATTCGAATACGAAGTTCTTATCATCCAGATTAAGATGCATACAAGAATAATCCACCAAGGCAGCTTCATGCAAATTAATATAAAGACCATCGGCAGTTTTCATCTGCAAGGAAGTTTGTACACCTGTCGGAGAGAAAGTAGTCTGTGAAGAGTTAGGAGTAATGGCACCTTTCATCAAACCACGGATTTCAGAAAGTTTAGATTCTGTATAATCATATTCCTGAGTATCATAATCACCCGGTATCCAGAAAGCAGTGTGGTCGCCTGCCATAGCAAACTGAGTATGCTCATCTTTAATAACAAAGTAATTCAGATTCTTAGATAAAGGAAATTCGTAACGGAAACCCAGCCCATCATCAAAAAGGCGGAAACGGATGATCATATTACGATCCTGAGCCTTCTGATTCAGTGTCACAACCATTTCATTATAATGATTGCGGATTTGCTTCACTTCCCCCCATACCGGCTCCCAAGTTTCATCAAAAGTAGAAGTCTTGGTGTCTGCCAGTGTAAATCCATTCATCAATCCCGGAGCATCTTTCAGTTCCAGACCAAGTTTAGAAGGTTTGATAACTGCTTTTCCTTTGTAGGAAAGTTCATAGATCGGTTCACCTTGTGCATTCACTGAAAAGTTCAGTTGCAGTTGTCCGTTTGGAGAGGTAATGCTCTCAGCCATTGTCCAATTACTCACAAATAAAAAGAGCAGAAGACAGAACAATTTAATTACTTTCATGTTTTTCATGATTTGAATTATTTTTAGAGAATTGTAATCGTGATGCAAATATAAGGATGAAAAGGAATGCGGACGAAGGAATAAAATGAAAATATAGATGAATTCCCGGCAAACGTTTGCATAAGACATTAAAGGACTGAATCTTAAAGAAAAAGCCTCTTTCTGAAAATATAGATGAAATATAAATACTAACTTTGCCGCGATCTTAGAAATAGTCCCATAAATCAATATAGAAAATGACTAAAACATTAATATTTATCTTTTTAGGCGGAGGTCTGGGAAGTGTACTTCGATTCTCTGTACAACAAATGTTGCACGAACGGATTATCCCCTACTCTTTTCCATGGGCGACATTTACAGTCAATATTCTCGGAAGTTTCCTTATCGGATTATTTTATGCGTGGTCGGCACGCTTCAATTTAGCAACAGAATACCGGGTACTGCTGACAACCGGTTTATGTGGAGGTTTCACCACATTCTCTACTTTTTCAAATGATGGAGTAATTCTATTAAAACAAGGATTATACGGATTATTCTTCACTTATTTTATATTAAGTATCACGTTAGGAGTAGCAGCAGCTATAGTTGGAGGAGTTATCGGAGGAAAATAAGAATTCAGTAACCGGTATCACTTACAAAACATGAATCTTTTACTGAACAAAAGCCGATTGTCCCTTGTTCTCTATTTAAAATAATTACAAATAATATCATAGTTATGAAAATAGAAAAGATTATCGGACGTGAAATCCTCGATTCAAGAGGAAACCCTACAGTGGAAGTAGATGTAATGTTGGAATCAGGCTTTATGGGCCGTGCTTCCGTTCCTTCCGGAGCTTCTACCGGAGAACACGAAGCATTGGAACTCCGTGATGGCGACAAAGGACGTTATGGAGGTAAAGGTGTGTTGAAAGCCGTAGAAAATATCAATAACATCATCGCTCCTCAGTTAGTTGGAATGTCTGCCCTCGACCAGATGGGTATCGATCATGCCATGCTGGCACTGGATGGAACCAAAACGAAATCTAACCTGGGTGCCAATGCTATTCTCGGTGTATCCCTTGCCGTAGCCAAAGCAGCAGCTGCCTATCTCGATATACCTCTGTACCGCTACATCGGTGGCACCAATACATACGTAATGCCTGTACCGATGATGAATATCATTAACGGTGGTTCACATAGTGACGCTCCTATTGCTTTTCAGGAATTCATGATACGCCCTGTGGGTGCAACTTCCTTCCGTGAAGGTCTGCGCATGGGTGCTGAAGTATTTCACGCATTGAAGAAAGTATTAAAAGACCGGGGACTGAGTACTGCCGTAGGTGACGAAGGTGGTTTCGCTCCGAATCTGGAAGGTACGGAAGATGCTCTGAACAGCATTATCGCTGCCATTAAAGCAGCCGGATATGAACCGGGCAAAGACGTCATGATCGCCATGGACTGTGCTTCCTCCGAATTCTATAAAGATGGCATCTACGATTATACCAAATTCGAAGGTGCAAAAGGCAAGAAACGTACAGCCGATGAACAGATTGACTATCTGGAACAACTCATCAACCAATTTCCTATCGACTCTATCGAGGACGGTATGAGTGAAAATGACTGGGAAGGCTGGAAGAAACTTACCGACCGTATCGGTAACCGCTGTCAACTCGTAGGTGACGACCTCTTCGTTACTAACGTTGACTTCCTGGCTATGGGTATTGAAAAAGGTTGTGCAAACTCTATCCTGATCAAAGTAAATCAGATCGGCTCCCTGACCGAAACATTGAATGCCATTGAAATGGCTCACCGCCACGGATATACTACTGTAACCTCCCATCGTTCCGGTGAAACGGAAGATGCTACGATTGCCGATATTGCCGTTGCTACCAATAGCGGGCAAATTAAAACCGGTTCGTTAAGCCGTTCAGACCGTATGGCAAAATATAACCAGTTACTCCGCATCGAAGAAGAACTGGGTGCTAATGCTGTTTATGGCTACAAGCGCATCAAATAAATTGCAAGAGGGGCGAACCATCACGGTCTGCCCCTCTTCTTCTTTAACCTTAAAATCACCAATCAATCTACCACCTTAAAGAAAACTTCTTCTCCCGATTGGCTGTCTGTTGCCACCCAAAGTCCAAAATCTCCGGGTTCCACAACTTTCACCATATCGATGTTCCAAAATGCAAGTTCACTAATGGGTAGTTCAAACGAAACATTCTTTTTCTCGCCCGGTTTCAAGGTTACGCGAGTAAAACGTTTCAGTTCTTTCACCGGACGAGTTACAGAACCAACCTTATCTTGTATATACAATTGAGCAACTTCCGTCCCCTTATATTTACCTGTATTTTCCAGATCAAATGTCACAGTCAATACATCATCTTTCTTCAATGATGCTGATGAAAGTTTGACATTACTATACTTGAACGTTGTATATGACAAGCCATAGCCAAATGGGAATAAAGGATCAAAACCGGCATCCATATAGAAAGAAGTACATCCCAATGAAGTTTGTCCAGCCTCAACAGCAATGTCATCCAGCAACACCTCATTCCGTGTAGCCGGCCGCCCGGTATTGTTATGAGCATAATATACCGGAATTTGTCCTACCATCTTCGGGAAAGTAACCGGTGTTTTTCCACTTGGAACCGCTTTCCCCCAAAGCAAATCGGCCAATGCCGGTCCACCCATCGTACCCGGATGGAATGAATAAAGAACGGCTGTTGATTCTTCCACTTCCTGACCGATAGTCAACGGACGACCTGCCATCACAATGGTTACTACAGGTTTACCTGTCTTAGCCAAAGCCGTAATCAAAGCACTTTGATCACCCTGAAGATTCAAATCTGCCAGACAGTGTGCTTCACCCGAGAGAATGGCTTCCTCACCCACAAAAGCAAGAATGACATCTGCACGTGCAGCAGCAGCGGCAGCTTTTGCCACGCCTGCCAGATTTTTCTCACGGCTATAAGCTAATCCGGGTTCATAAATCACCTGTACCTTGTCGCCAACCATTTCCTTAATAGCATTCAATGGTGTCTGAGTATGAGCTTTCTCACCATCAAAGATCCAGGTACCCAATTGTTCATAAGGCGCATTGGCCATAGGCCCTACCACAGCAACGGTTTTCAGAGACTCTTGTAACGGCAGTACTTCTTTATCATTCTTCAACAAGATAGCCGATTCTACAGCCGCCTGCTTAGCTACTTTCAGATGAGAAGGAGTATACATGACAGAGGGTTGCTTTTCATCTACATAAGGAGCATCAAACAATCCCAAACGATACTTGACGCGCAATATATTACGAACGGCTTCATCGATGGTGCTTTCTTTCACCTTTCCTTCTTTTATTAATGCAGGCAATTCTTTTACAAAGGTGTAACTTACCATTTCCATATCCACTCCGGCATTCACTGATTTCATGGCTACTTCTTTAGAATCGGCAGCAAAACCATGACTTATCATTTCGCTGGCAGAAGCCCAGTCTGTCACTACCAAACCATCAAATCCCCACTCGCCACGAAGCACATCCTTCAAAATGAAAGCATTTCCGGTAGAGGGTATCCCATCATTATCATTAAAGGAAGTCATAAACGTAGCTGCACCCGCTTTCGCTGCCGCTTCAAACGGTGGCAAGTAAACATTGCGCAGACGACGTTCAGGAATAAATGTCGAATTATAGTCACGCCCGCCTTCGGCTGCACCATAACCCACAAAATGTTTAGGACAGGCAGCTATGGAAGTGGAACTATTCAAAGAATCTCCCTGAAAACCTTCTACCATGGCAGCTCCCATTACAGAAGTCAGGTAAGTGTCTTCACCACATCCTTCGGCAATGCGCCCCCAGCGAGGATCACGGGCAATGTCGATCATCGGTGCAAAAGTCCAACGGATACCTACGGAAGAAGCCTCAATAGCTGCCACCCGTGCACCGTCTTTTGCAATCTGCGGATTGAACGAAGCCGCTTGTCCCAATGGGATGGGAAAAATGGTTTTAAACCCGTGAATAACATCGCGAGCTATCAACAAAGGGATTCCCAACCGGGACTCCTCCATCGCTACGCGTTGCAACGCATTAATACGTACCGGATCCACCTCATTCAGGATAGACCCGACTTCACCTTTCTTAATTAAACTACTCATATCCTCAATATTCCCATAAGAGGTAATCTGGTTCATCTGACCGATTTTTTCTTCAAGGGTCATCTTAGACAGGAGAGATTCTACTTTTTTCTCGGTTGCCGCATCGCTACCTTTATTTGCCACTTGCGTACAAGAGACAAAAGGCAGAAGGAGCAAGCAAGTGGAAAAAATTCTTCTAGCTTTCATACCTATTCAATTATTTTTTCTGAAATACACGTACATAGTCAATCTCGTAAGTTGCAGGTAAGGCCGACTCATCTATACCCTGAGCACCTCCCCAGTCACCTCCCCATGCAAGATTCAACTTCAAGTAGAAAGCTGCATTAAAGGGCCAGGTGTTTTTATTCCCTTTTTTATCGTTATCAAAAGTAAAGTAGCACTTACCATCCACATACCCTTTGATAAAGTCTTCCGTCCACTCAACGGCATATACATGAAACTCCGTTTGCGCAGTCGGCACTTTTATGGTTCCTGACTTTTGAGTACCTATTGAATGATTATAAGCTTTACAATGAACTGTTGATAAAATCACATTAGGATCATAACCCACTTCTTCCATAATATCAATCTCACCATCATCGGGCCAAGCTGTATAATTCTTCGGCATCATCCAAAATGCAGGCCAGGTCCCTTTTCCTGTCGGTAGTTTAAGGCGAGCTTCAAAATAGCCATACTTCCAACTTTCGACTGTATTCATGCGGATAGAATAAACCTCGCTACCCACCTTCTTAGCGATAATCTTCAGTGTCCCATTACTTACCTGAGCACAAGTTTCTCCATTCTTCGAACCGGGAATGTAGTTTTGTATCTCATTGTTCCCCCAGCCACTGGCACCTGTCTCATACCACCACAATGATTCGTCGGGCGTAGACAGTTTGGAGTCATTAAACTCATCCTGCCATATCAACCGATAGCCCTCAGGAGTGTCGATATCCGGATCTACAATATCAGGTTTTGCTTCTTGTGATATCGGAACAGAAACACGTGTGGTACCAGACTTTACCACTACCGACCCCTCTCGGGGTTGGTAAGTGGTATTAGCTTTGACCGTTACTTCAACTGTCCCCTGCAGAGCATTACTCAATATTTTACAAGTAATCCAGTCTTCATTGCTGAAGGCAGTCCACTCCTGATCGGACTTAACCGAGAGTATTGTGACGGAGCCTTCATAAGTAGCCGTTATTTGAGTTGGCGCTACACTGACTACAGGAGAGAATACTTCCGGCTCGCCGTCGCTACTGCCACAGCTAAAGCAACCGAGCAGGCAAGTAAAGAAAGAAAGTATTGTCATTAGCTTTATATTCTTAATCATGTCAGTCTTTATGCTTTTGTAAGATGATGTCTTTAATAGTTACATCAGTATTGGCAGGATTACCTCCGAAGTCAAATACTAAAGATATAGCATGCATAGCTTCAGGAGCTTTCACAGAAGCTGCCCAAACAGCTTTTTCTGAATCAGCAACTAAATCCACTTTCTTATCAAAGAAGAAGTTACCATCATGCTTGATTTCTTTACCATCTTCACCGATTTCATTGGTCTGCACCAATTTAACAGTTACATTTTTAAGGTCCACTGTTGAATATAAGATAACATGGAGGTCATAGGCAGTCTCTGTGTCAGCTGTAAGATCAGTCTCAAATGAGAATTGATTCTGCCATGCTTCTGCAGTAGCTTCCGGGAAAGACAAAGAGTAAGACCTGCCATCAATGACCAAAGCCGGATTAGGTTTGGGACTCCAGTCACTATTTGCATAAAAGAATTTGTTAACATAGGTCATGCCATTCCAAAGGTTATCCTTACTATCGACAGCAACCCATGTAGGTTCAGGAGTTTCATCGATTACAGGAACTTCAGTGCCGTCGTCATTAGCATGGTCTTTTAACACAATACTTTCAATAGTCATATCCGTGCCAGCTGCATTGCGGCCAAAATCAAAAACAAGCTTCAGATTAGCGATATCAATGCCCGGCATATTACTCTTCCAGAAGCAAAGCGGTTCGTTAGCTTCCAGTTTTATACCTTTTTCTTCAAAATAGAAATTACCATCATCCGTACTATCCACCAATTTTACTGTAACATTGGAGTGTGCTACTGAAGCTGTAAGAATTACTGAAAAGTCATAATTCTTAGTAGCCTCTGTTGAAATATTGGTTGCCATTGCCATTTGCGCTTGCCAAGTATCATCAGTAGCCTCCAACAATTTTACTGTATAAGTACCATTTTCCAATGTATATGCAGGATCTGCAATAGCCGACCATCCCGGAGCATAATAGAAGGTGGGAGCCGCTATCGTAGCCTTCGTCCACATATTAAAATCGCTTTCATACACAAATCCACCGAAACCATTCATTATCGTCTTATTGATGCGGAAGGTTTTGGAAATACTACCATCACTTACACCATTGGCATTAGCAATTTTTACATCCACACTATAATCTCCGGCTTTTCTATAATATTTCTTCATGGAAAATGAAGATGAATAGGTCTTACCGTCAAATATCCAGACAGGAGTAATGCCCGGTTGAGCGTTAAAAGTAAAAGTTACCCAATTGGTTTCCTGATCCACATCTATCTGAATCGTATTTTCATAAGTTGATGCAACCGGAATGCCGGCTTCATTAGGTGATGTAAAGTCATCGGGTGAGCAGGCTGTGATGCAAAAAGCCATAGCCGTCGTCAGCAACATTCCTCCGATATAGCTATATATTTTTTTCATAATCCTTCTTTTTTTAAATGAATTAATAATTGTTTTGAGTTAAAGTACCTTGTGCAGCATCAATTTCGCTCTGCGGAATAGGCAGATGCTTCTTATTTGCTGACCAGGTATTTGTACGGTAACCATATCCATCGGGCACCAACACACTGGTAGCTTTACCTGTACGTATCAAATCCCAATAACGCTTACCTTCACCCACAAACTCAAGATGACGTTCGTCAATGATATTATCAATTGTTGCTTCTTTTTCAGTAGTCAATCCGGCACGTTTACGTACGCGATTCAAGTATTCTTTTGCATCACCCGAGCCAGCACCGCGAGTAATCAATTCAGCCGCATTCAGCAGAGTTTCAGAGAAACGATAGATACGAAGGTTGTTATTCCAGTTCAACTGTGCATCTGCCTTCTGACCGGCATTATCACCTGTATGTGCAGCATACTTTTCGAGAAAATAGCCTGTATCCTGATAACGGTGATTATAAGTGAGCTGGTTCGTAGGATTGGCAGCATTATGAGCATCAATTGCAGCCTGTGCATTCCAGCAAGTAGCATCACGACGGGTATCATTATTGGCATAACGTTCATACGTCTCCAAACGAACCGGACAGAATCCCCATCCTTCATCATGTCCATCTGTTCCGTTAGGCCAGGTATGCGGACTAACCAGTGTAGGTAGTACAGTACCGCCTGCATTCAATGGGCCATCCCATGAACGAATAGCATCATCATCTTTATAGTTCACTTCAAATATAGATTCCTTACCCCATTCATTTGCTTCCTTGAATACATCAGCATAATTTTCAAGTAAACCATACTGAGTACTATTGATGATTTCCTGCATATACTGTAATGCTTTACCATAACGGGATTCATCATTCTGATACATTACAATTTCAGCGTAAAGCATATATGTCATAGCCCTGGTCACACGGCCATAATTATCTGCTGTTTCTTTCATTGGAAGAACCTTACTTGCAATCACACCTTCAAGATCAGTAATGATATTTTCATACACCTGGTCTGCAGATAATTGTTCCGCAAGATAGGGTGATGTCAGGTTTGTATTATAATAAGGTATATTACCCCAGAACTTCCACAGCCAATTGTAGTAGAGTACACGAAGAGTTACAGCTTGAGCTTCGTAATATTTCCGATTCTCTTCAGTTACATTATCTCCTGCCCAACCTAAGTAAGTAATGACATCATTACAACGCTTCACACCACTATAAGAAACAGTCCACAGTCCTTTAATGACATTTGTAGGAATTGCTTCAAAATTCATCATCAAATGCCATGCCTGATTATCCGTTCTGTCCTGACCACCAATCCAAAGATCATCAGCCATGATATCACTCATAAGAGTTACAGGATTATATTCACCCATTGCCCAATCGGACCAATGCAGAGGGTCATAAGCTGCTACTACTGCTTCCTGAATATGCGCATCGGTAGTAAAATAAGAATTAATTGTTTCATCTGTTGGAGAAGAAACCTCCAAAAAGGATTCTGAACATCCTGTAGCCAAGAAAGCGGACGCTATCAAACTTGCTACTATATATTTATATCTTTTCATAACTTTTTATATTTTAAAGATGAGAAATTAGAAAGTGAGGTTAGCACCAATCGTCCATGTTCTGGCCTGAGGATATACACCATAGTCAACACCAAGTGAAGTACCACCCGATGAAATTTCAGGATCAAAACCATGATATTTGGTGAAAGTAAGCAAGTTCTCTGCTGCTACGTAGAAGCGCAGTGAAGAAACAAACACTTTCTGTGTTAATGCCGCCGGCAAAGTATAGCCTATTTGAATGTTTTTCAGACGCAAATAACTGCCATCGTAAACATACAAGTCAGATGATTGCCAGTTTGTATTATCACCCAGCATAAAACGAGGGATACGGTTAGAAGTACCTTCACCGGTCCAACGGTTCAGCATCCATGAAGGAAGATTAGTAGCAGAGATGTCGGTACGGCGAGTTGCATCATAAATGTCATTACCCATAGTACCTTGCCACATCATACTCAAATCGAAGTTCTTCCAACTGACATTCAAATTAAGGCCATAAGTCCAGTCCGGCATACCTTTTCCGATATCGGTACGGTCATCAGCATCAATTGAACCACTTCCATCCACATCCACGAAACGAACATCACCGGGGACTGCGTTCGGCTGTATCAGTTCTCCCTTAGAGTTAGTATAAGCATTCACTTCATCCATATTCTGGAATACACCTGCAGTTTTGTATCCATAGAAGTATGGGAAAGGTTTACCATTCTGAGCACGGCTGATTGTACCTGTACCTTGGAAAGAATCAAGGTTTGCCCAACCGGATTCGTTTCCATATTCAATCAGCTTATTCTTTAAATAGGTCAGATTACCACCAATGCGGAAGTTCCAGTCAGATACGCGGAATCTGTATGCTGCTTCCAATTCAATACCGCTGTTTTCCATCTTACCTACGTTACCAATCGGTTTGGATTCACCCACATATGAAGGGATATTCATTTCCATCAACATACCATTGGTAGTTTTCTTGTAATAGTCAGCTGTAAAAGTCAAAGCGTTATTAAAGAAGCCAAAGTCAATACCAAAGTCCAGCTGTTCTGATTCTTCCCATTTCAAGTCAGGATTAGCGAGTCCACTGGCCTTCACACCGTTGATCACCTTTTCTCCAGCTCCGAAAATATAATTATTACCGGTTGAAGTTAACACAGTATATTTAAAATTACCGATATTTTCATTACCATTCTTACCCCAAGAGAAACGGACTTTTGTAGATGTCAGCCACTCAGGACGCTTCTGCATAAACTTTTCGTTTGTCAAATTCCATCCCAGTGAGAAGGAAGGGAATACAGCATAGTGATTATTAGATCCGAAACGAGAAGAGCCATCACGACGGATTGTAACCTGGAACATATACCGTTCGTCATAGTTATAGCTGGCTCGTGCAAAAAGAGAAGCTAATGTAGCGATCTCAGAAGGAGCACCCGCTGCTGTCTGATCACCATCTGCTGCCTGTCCGGTACTTGCATTGAGATAGGGACGGCTATAATTGATAATATTGTTACGTGTACCTCTAAGATATGAACCAGTATTCTTCTTGGCTGACTGACCTAACAAAACTGAGAATGTATGCTTATCAATCGTCTTATCATACATCAACACATTTTCCAACTGCCAAACAGTCCCGTCATGCTTCTCTGAGTAGGCAGTAGAGCGTGATGAAGCACCACCACTTCTCAAATAGTAAAGAGGAGTATAGCCATCATTGCCCCAGAAAGAGAGGTCGGCACCATAAGAAGTCTTGAATCTCAGATTATCCCATAATTGCAATTCTGCAGAAAAATTAGCCACAAACTTATGGCTCCAGTTCTTTGCGCCGGGCAAAGAAAGATTAGCAATCGGATTGGTCATTTCACCAAATTCCGAACCGGGAATACTAAAGAGCTTACCGTTACGTGGGTCATAAATCGGCGTGTAGTCCGTTGTATTAGCATACTTGTCAAGCTGAGCTTGTGCAGCATCTCCTTCATCATAAACGGTCAACATCGGAGATAAAGCCAAAGCAGAACCTAACGGAGATCCCCAAGTGGAGTTAGCTTCAATGCCAGTACTTTTAATACGGGCATAAGAAAGGTTGGAAGTCACTTTTAAACTATTCAACCAATTACGGTTCTTAGATTCATCGAAGAGATTATATTGTGTATTGCTACGCAAAGTCAGACGCTCATAGTTAGAACGATTAAAGTTACCACCCACAATACCATCTTGGGTATAATAACCAGCTGAGAACAAGTAGTTCACCTTATCACTCGCACCACTCACACTCACCTGATGATTCATTACGGGAGCATTATCATTAAATACTTCATTTTGCCAATCAGTTCCCGTACCATAAGAGTATGGATCGTTGTATTTGGGAGCTATACCTGCATTAATAGCACCCTCATTCATCATGAGCGCATATTCCGTAGCATTCAGCACATCCCGATTCTTCCATGCACTTTGCCAGCCATAAGAAAAGTCATAAGTCACTTTCGTCTTACCAATCTTACCGCTTTTAGTAGTAACAAGAATTACACCATTCGCAGCACGTGCACCATAAACAGCACCCGAAGCAGCATCTTTCAGAACTTCGATAGAAGCAATGTCACTCGGATTCAAATAATCCAGACCACCTTCAATAGGCATACCGTCTACAATATAAAGAGGATCGGCTGCGCCATTTTCCGTACGAATCGTACCTACACCACGTACACGAATCTGAGCTGCAGCACCCGGCTGACCGGAAGAGGAAGTAACTGTAACACCAGCTGCCAAGCCTTTCAAAGCATTATCCATACGAACCGGAGCTGTATTTGCCAAATCCTCAGATGATACTCTGGCAATGGACGCTGTTACCACACTCTTTTTCTGAGTACCGTAACCAATAACTACTACTTCGTCCAATGCTTCAGAATCTTCTTGCAGAACAATTTTAAGTTCACGCTTGCCATTTACCGGAATTTCCAATGATTTGAATCCTATATAAGAAATAGAAAGGATTGCGTCGGAGGGAACCGACAAAGCAAATTCACCGTCTATACCGGTGATTGTTCCCGTAGTGGCATTACCTTTCACCACCACATTTACTCCAGGTAAGGGTTCATTGTCCGCACCACTTATCACTGTACCTTTTACCTGTATATCTTGTGCATATACAGAAGCTAAGGTAAAGCTTAGTAAAAATAAAACTGATAATAACTTCTTCATAAGTTTTACTAAATTAAGATTAACAATTCTCGGTTATGTTCTCAATCGAACACTGCAAACATAGAGTAAAATGCAATAAAAGGACTCTACATAGCCCATTCTTAAATACGTCAATTCAAAATTATAAATACGTTAGCAATACGTCAGCACAACATAAAATACTGAATATCAACAAAAACACAATACATTCAGTCAATACGCCATTACATGTTATAGAGCATAAAACAGCATTTTTCAAAAATACAATAAGATAAAAGCAAAGAAATATACAAAGGGAGTCTATAATAGAAAAAGTGCGTTCTTTATTATTTCAGGAAGTGTACAAAGAAAAAAATTCTCTCATATCATCAGCAGATAGAGAGAATTTCTTTTTATTACTTAATATAGGTATTATTTGGCTTTCTTCTTTGATTTTAGAAAACTATCCGGATATGTCATCTGGTTAATCACCTCTCCGCCACGTAACCGTACCCAAGTATCAAAAGTTCTTTGATTCTCTTTCAGTACGATCACACGCGCACCATTTGGCCTCAGATGATTATAGATGGTATTTCCTCCGGAAAAGCGTCCATAAGCCAACAAAATATCCTTGTGCATCACTGCAAAATCGTTATCATGATCGTGTCCACAGAAAGTAGCAATCACATCCCCTTGCTCCTTTATGGCAGTAAACATACCGGAATTAAGTCTCGGGCAGCTAACATTCTCTCCTTTTGAACCCAACAAGGGATTTTTTCCGTCAGCTTCAGCCTCAGCATATTCGGGCAAAGGAATATGGAAAAAAGCAAGAGATGGAAGAGGAGTTCCACCATTCTGTTCAGTAAAGGCACTACTTTGCTCACGATACCAATTGATTTGATCAAACTTCAACCAATCATATCCGCCAATTCCTTGTAATTTTGGACGAGCATGCGAGTCAAGACAATAAAGTACTGCTGCCGCATGCGATCCATCACTGGACATCACTGGTAAAGCATAATCGGGACTAAAAGCTCCGTTACGATCGGGCTGTATATTATAAGGCATAGCACTAATGATATCGTAGATTTCACTCAATGTACAATCAAATTGTTCATCGTGATTGCCAAATACAACGGCAAATGGAATCTGACGTTCCGAAATACAAGCAAATAATATCGGTAGAATTTTTGCTACTGAAGCAGAATAAACCAAATCTCCCGTTACCATCACAAAATCTGGTTTTTCAGCATCCAACACTTCTTCCATGCATTCTATAGCCGTATTTGAGGCCTTCTTTCCCCACTTGTAATGGAGATCTGTAAACTGCACAATTTTAAACTCTCCATTAGAAGAAAAATGAAGAACAGGTTCTTGTGCATGACTGGCAAGAACCATGCACAGAAACACGATACAAATAACAATATTACGTTTCATTGTCACTTACTAAGATCCAGTACTACTCGTAAGCCTAAGCCCTTTTCACGTGTATCCTGTTCCACTCTGCGACGGAAAGCTACACGAAGGTTATCAGGGGATTCACTATCCCAGGCACCACCACGACGCACACGGTTCTTATCAGCTTTAGATCCGATAGGGTCCGAAACTTCTCCCTTAGGATACTCATTCTTATAGTCCATACAGAATTCCCACACATTACCACTCATATCATAGAATCCCAGTTCATTAGGCTTCTTCGTTTTTACAGCATGCGTCGTATTCTGACTATTCGGATAATACCAACCTACTTCATCGACATTAGCACTTCCACTATATTGTGTAAGCTGAGTTTTGTTTCCACCACGAGCCACATATTCCCATTCTGCTTCGGTCGGCATACGGAAACGTACTCCTGTCAGTTCACTCAATTTTGAAAGGAAAACCTGGCACTCATCCCAAGTTACCATTTCCACGGGTTTATTAGGATCTTTAAAAGTAGAAGGATTACTGTCCATAACATACTCCCACAATGCCTGTGTCACTTCCGTTTCACCCATATAAAAGTCTTTTGTAATCTTTACCCAATGAACAGGCTGTTCATCTTTGTCCGCATTTTGCTGTTCAGGAGTAGCTCCCATTTTGAACATACCGGGTTTTACAAGCAACAAGTCAAAACTTACCGGTTTTTTAGTCTGTACACCAATGATATTAGCCTGTGGCTTCAAGTCCACGGTAATTCTTGGTTTCAGGAAATTCTCACCCGGTTTAGTAACCGTCATAATATAGGTGGATTTCGACTTCACGCTCTCAAAATCGCAACGCAAAGGAGTAAAATCTGAGGTTTTAATAGTAAGCCAACTGGAGCCTCCGATCAAATAGACCCAATATTCTCCATCCTTGTACTCAGACTTTACAATATCCCCCTCAAATTTAGCATCCGGCACAGTCAATCCTACCTTAATTAAGGCACAAGGATCGCCATTCAAATCAGCAACTTGATGCACCTGAGCTGATAAATCTGATGAATCAACATGAAAATCGCTCATGGTCAGCTCTTGTGCATAAAGCGAGCATAACGAGAAACATAGCAAAACTGCTGCAAAAAAAATCTTTTTCATATAAATTGGTTTGTTGTTATTATGGTAATTTGACATCTGAAAATCCGAATACATTTTCTCCCATAGGCTGCCAGGTTCTTACCTGTATTTTGGGCTGCTCTTCATTGGTAAAATCCCAAATCAGGACAACCATACCTTCATCATGGTAGGTCGATGAATACCAGTTCTGTCGTAATGTCACTGCATAGTACTGAGTTTTCCCCGGAGCACCATTACGTTTAATCTCATAATCATTGAACTCTACATTGATATAACCTTTATGTTTTTCACGGTCGAAAACGCGACGAAGACTAGCCAAATACTGTTGTTTGTTCTTTTGGACATATTCTACTTTTGCCGCATCTGCCATCCCAACTTCGCTTTTTTGTCTTTGCATTACCACTTTACCTGTAATAATCAAAGCATCATCACTGAAGATATCTTCCATAAATTTCAGATTCTTATCATTATAGGCTTTTCTGAACTGTTCGCACCAGTGAATAATTTGTAAACGACGGTCCACATCATTCAAACGTACGCCTTCTTTCAGCAGTTGCTGATATTGCCGGGTTTCCATGGCAAAATTAAAATCAACAATTCGCCCTGCGGGACTAAAATCAATGCAAATTTCCTGATACTTAGATTTTTGGGCATCAAACGCAGCATCCAATGGCTTCATTTCTACCCCAATATTTCTTACCTGAAAGCCACGCAAGCTTCCATTATTTCGTTCCAAACGTACACAATGCTCTACGATATCATTATCCATCGTACGAAAATGAACATTATTCCACGTCATTCCAATGCTCTGTGAAGCCAAATTATCAATGTCAATACCACTATAATTGATGTCTGAATTGCTGGATTCCGCAGTATTAATAGCAGTCAGCAAGCCCATCACCTGCTGCTCTATCTTCGTTTTTAAAGCACCATCCGGAATACCATCAGAAAACTCAAAAAGGACCTCGTTTTGTGCTTGTAAAAGCATGCAACAACCCAACATCCAAAAAGCGAATACTAATTTTCTCATATTTCTATAACATTACTATTTATATATACACAAACAGCATAAGCTTCTAAACCAAATCTTATTCTTATTTGGAAAACTCAAACCACACTGCACTCTTTCCCTTACCAAAATAGTTATCCAACGAATCATACTGGCGAGTTCTGAAATTAACCCGGTCATTGGTGCCAGGTCCCAGAATCGTCACTAAACTTTTATCCGTATCATCTTCCAGGATAACCCAAAAACATTCTGCTACATTCTTACATTCATTGTATGTACCAAAACGTTTTACTTTATAATCTACCTTCATGCGATTAAGAACTCCTATCACTCCCTGTAAATTAGGTTTCTGCAACATTTCATTCAAGGCCTCCTGCTGCCATTCCACGGGAAGGGCCATCGAAGCTTCAGAAGAGGTTACAGGTGCCGCTGTAGGTTCAGTTGCCACAACCGGTTCAGAAGTTACAGCCGGAGCTGCTTCAGGTGCTGCAACTGATTCAACAGGTTCAGGTGCTGCAATTGGCTCTACTTTTGATTCGAACGGTGTATCATCCGCCGCTGACTCAAAAGGAACATAATCAGCTTTATTTACGTAGACAAAAACACGCATATTAGTGCCACGCTTTCCTTTTATACATTGCACCTTCGTCAAGCTATGCTCTGTAACCTTGCTTTCAGGAGGTAAGTTTTTGTCATTGATATAATCATTAATATAGTTGGCCAACATCAAAGTGGCAGCTTCACGTGCCTCCTCTTCAGTCTCCATAGTAGATTCGGCATAGAAATATTTTCCGTCACGTTTAATGTCGTTTATCTGCTTCGTTATACCCGAATTTTGTGCAATAGCCCCCGTAACCGAGAGGCAGCCCAACAGCAACATCAGAATTCGTTGTTTCATACCTTTAATTTTCATCTTCCTTAAACAAATTTTTTATTTTAAAAGTGGGAACATAACTAGTCAGACGGGCTGTTATATTTCCTTTCTTATCCAGTAACTGTTCTACATCGCAAGTTACTTTCATCACATGGCAATATCCTTCATTGGCATTGCGCATTAATAATTCACAAACGGCAAGCGTACCCTCAAAGCTAATTACTCCGAAATAAGGGGTACACCCTTGTCTCAAAAAGTAACTAACAAACTGCAACAAAGGCATTTCAAAGTTTTCATCAGGAGCATCATACTTTTTCAGACGGACATTTATCCTAAAATCATTTTTCAGATTAACGGTTGTCAGCAGGTTTGCCAAGCTCTCCAAAGGATGCTTCCGATTGAACAGCAACTGATATTTCCCATCATCCGATTTCTCATAATAACGGGTGGTACTTAGTTCAGCCGTGTAACAAGTATCTCCGGGAAGAACAAAATAATTCGGCTGCCAAGTCTTAACCAAAAACTTAGGGTTAACTTTTGCGGTATCTGCCGGTAACAAAGGAGCACGTTTTATAGCACTAACAATACGTCGCTCGTTTTCTACCATTTCAGTACCATGAAGCAAATCATAACTAATAGGGAAATCAACAGAACAAGTTAGTTTATCACCCCGATACCAGCTAACCTTATAGCGCCTGTCAGACAGATTGTCAATAGTCAGGTTTAAAGTGGTATCACCAACCTGTTTACGCAGATCGGACATTTCTCCAACTGTAAAATTGATATTATCTTCTGCTAATTGTTTCTCTACAGACTTCTCACGTTTCAATGGTAGATCAATGCTCAGCACATATCGCTCTAAGAAATTGTATACAGCAGGAACCTGTAGCAATTGGCGTTGTTCCTCAGAAAACAAAAGATAACCAATATGGCTTACCCTTCCACCATCTACAGTAACACTCAACGGACGTTTTTTATAAAAAAGCTCTGTATTATAACGACCATCTTTCAAAGTACTCAACTGATCTGCCAACTTTAATGAGGTTGCCATATCAGCCAATAAATCGGTCTGATAACTGTTCTGAGCTATCAACGACATGGTATTCACCCCCGAGAGGGCAAATACCATGAATAATGAGTAGAAGATGGTCTTCATAACATTCAATGTTTATCAACCACCAATCTGAATTGTCTTACGCGTTCCATCCTTACGTTGAAGTTCACCTTGCTGTAAGTTACCATCCTTAAACTTAGCGTTCATAATTTTATCGCCCGGCTTTAAGTCCAAAGTTTCTTTATCTCTATTTTTCAAGTCGAGTGAATACCCTTTCGTAACATAAGCAATACCAATACCATTGGGTTTACCACTTCCATTCGTTGGTCCTTCAAAATAACCATAAGGCAGATTTATACGTGCAGGAGCATCCTTTTTCACTGTTTCCGCAACATCGGTAGACTTGGCATCTTCCTGTGTAGAAACTTTAATTGTATCTTCCACCTCAGTCACAAGTTGTTCTGCTTCTTGTTCCACAATTTCTTTACCTTCTAGAGACTCACCAGAAGATACGATAGTATCCTTTTCTACTGTTACTACAGTTTCTGTAGCTGCTTTCTCACCTGAGAATGCAAAATATGCGCCACCTCCACCAAGCACAATTACAGCAGCAGCAATACCACCAATAAGAGTCCAATTAGTAGTACGCGGAGGAGCTACTTTTGTCAAGTTCTCACCACATTCTTCGCAAACAAAATCTTTCCCTGCACGAATCTGCTGAATTGTCTTTTCAGCACACTTTGGACAAGGCTTACCATCACCATTATCACGATTAGTACAGATACCATACATATATCTGTCTCTTGCATTATTACTTCTTGCCATAATTGTTTTCCTTAACGTTTCGTATTAATCATTTCTATTGCTTTTCTTGCGTCCGCACCAAACTGGGTATATTTGGGAGAAGTAGGACTTGAGCATTCTTTTGAGACAAAGTCGCGCATCAGCACTTTCACCTTTTCCACCATAGCATTACGCTCACTAACTTTTAATTCTGTATTTTTCAGAATACTATCAACTTTCTCTTGAATACTATCACGCATTTCAGATGTGAAATCTTCACTAACAGGTATATCAGTAAAGTTGGCAGCTATGAAAGTCGTAGTCGGCGTTCCCCACTCATCTTCTGTGATCATGCACCATCCTTGCTCCTCTCTGGCATCCTGCGTATATTGTATAAGATCGTTAGCGGCAGCCACAAAGAGATAAGGAGTGAATTCTTTCAGAGGAATAATCTTTTCACCCATAATACCCGGCAATTGCGTACCGTCACCTTCACTGTGAAGCAAGATACGAGCCTCTGCAGCTTCGGTAGGATTTGGGTTCTGAACCATATCATTATATTCCCTTTCATAGTTTGTCATCCAAGAAATAGCACGCATAGGGAAACAATACTTCACAGCTGCAATGGTGATTTCATTCATGCGTTGATCTGAAATATTAAACCGGATGGTACTTCCCGGTGTACCGTTTCCAAATGAACTCTTCAAAGCATTCTCCAATTTTACAGCAAAAGCCTTGAGAGAATCATTACCTTCATAACTTGGCAAACTTACCAGAATCGTTTTGCGATTAATGGACTCCGGATGAGATACAGGATTCGGATTGTTATTCAAAGCTTTACTAAGTTGTCCTTCATCAAGTTTTAGGAAAACACCACTCTGATTTACAACATCACTGGCAAAACGTCTGATATCATCATCCGTTAGGAGAACTTTTTGCAATTGCTGCAAAATATTCATGCCGAGTATCTTATCTTGCTGACATTCTTGATCATGAATCTCACGGATTTGTCCGGCCAGTTGCAGGTCAAACAGATCAAAAATAGTATCCTCAGTAGTCTGAGCTGCCAATTCATCGAAATGAGCAAAAGTCCGGTTACCAACAATTGCTTTACGCAAACCTCCCGAAAGAGTTTCCTGGCGATGTTTATCCAAGATGATAGTACGTTCAAACTTAATCATCTTCTCGTCTTCACATACTTCAATAATAGCTTTAGAAAGATCAGCTACCCCTTTACTCTTCTGATTACGATCCGCAATACGCTTTTCTGCCATTTCCATCGAAATGTAAAGTTTACCGGCAAATTCAGTAACCTGTGCATGGAACTCTTCAAAAGCTGCACGCAACTTACCCAATAAGGAAGCCTGAAACTTCTTAGCCAATTTAGTCGTCTTCTCAACATAAAGGTCTGAAAGGATTTCCTGATGATCCGTATAACGACGGGCAGAAGCACCGGCTGCACGTGCTATAAGACTAGCATGCGACCAGTCATATTCATTAGCAGCGGCATCGTCTGAGTACTGCTTGATCTTTTCATCACAAGTCGTAATCTCTGCATCGATGTTGGCTCTGCGTTTCTTAATATAAATCAGGATTTCATCACAAATGTGAAGCAAATCGTCCAGAGAAAGTTGTCCTTCATACCATTTTGTATAAAGATCACGTTCGATACGTTCTACAATATAACTGGCTTGTTCCTTCAAAATACGGTCATCACCCTTATCCTGATAGTACTCCTCTACGCCTTTTTTCAAGCGGAAGTTATTCTTAAACTCACCTTCGCAGAAACTTTCCAGATATTTCAACGGATTCTTATCGGCTGCTTTCGCATCATCATAAGAATAGAAGTTTGTGGTTGATTTCCAATAATCCTGTATTGAATCGAAATTCTTATCCGTATCGTAAATCTTCTCGTTAAGCGTGAGGAATGAGTCGCTCAGTCTCCAGTCACGTAAATGTGCATCATTAATATAGAGTTGCTTATAATCCTTCTTCACACTCTCCTGTACAAAACCAAAGTCATCCTTAAAATTATTATACTGCATTTGACGAAGCACCTGTTGCCCAATAGTATAAGAGATATGTTCGATGATACGCTTCTCAGGATAGATAACACGTTTGATACCAAATGAACTAATAGCTTTCGTACGAGCACGTTCTTTATCGTTGCCCTTAGATTTTACGCTATACTCTACACAAAAATCATTAATATTTTCAGAACTCAGTCCACGAATAAAATCACCGGTGGTATCTGCATTATATTCCAAAAACATACGGAAATAAATCGTATCGGCCAGTAACTGTGGCAATTCAGTGAAAGAGTTTACAGTAACGCCATTTTCATTAATATTGGAATAAAGCATCAAGCCAAACTGCTTGTTGGAATCCAAATCAAGTGAAATGTGTTCATCACCACGAATCACATCACAAGGAAGGAAGCGTCCCACATTCAATGCACTCAACTCACAAAGAGCGGCATATCCATTCTGATGGTAACGTCCAGCCTGACATCCGGCAGGAATCTCCAATTCCGGTACCATAGCATAGACCGTAATAACAGCATCACGGAAAGATGCTTGAGCACGTGCCTGAGCCACAGCATCAATGATAGCTCCCGATCCTGTACCACCTGCCAAACCGGTAAAAATATGAATATTCACAGAGTCTTTGCGGCTGATAGCCCTCACCTTTTCGTATTGTGCTCTCAGAGCAGCGACGTATTTGTTACAATTAGCAGCAAAAAGGATGCGACCTGCACGTCTCTTTTGTCCGGCAGCAGCACCTACTTCGCCTAATGTATTGCGCATTGATGCACCATTACGTACAATGTTTTTCAATCCGGGAAAGTTATCCACATTGTCTAATATCTGACCAAGATTAACTGACTTAATGTCCACAAACTCACTCTCTGTAAAAGAAGCATCTTTACCCATTACTTTGAAAGACGGGTCACCAGGCTGCATCATCTCACGTGTTGAGTCAACGTAGATAAAGCCAATTGATAGTTGAGCGCGATCTGTCTCGTTAGGAAACTCTAAAAACAAACGTTTACGAAGGGCTTTCAACACTTTGCCTCCTGTACCGCCCAAACCTATCAGAATGTGGTTAGGACTCTGAGAATCTAATTTTTCCATCATTTATAATTTATATATTTATTGTTTTTACATAGCCATATTACTTATCATCTTCTGGTCCGATGCCCTCGATTATTACGGTGTATACCGGAAGTACGCCTACGATGATTAGAAACCCGGTTTGCTTCCATCGCTCCTCCACCAATCATCACACCGAATGCAAGAACGATTCCTCCCACAATCCATCCAAAGCGCCGCCAGATGTACCTATTTAGACTATCAATGACCATCGTTTTTATATCCATCACATTTGCAGGGGTGATCTCAGCTTTGCCCAGATAAGATTCCAACAATGAATATTTATCTTTGACAATTGTCCAATCAATATTCTCACCAACAGCCTGTGCTGAAGCAACTACATTTTCTACATATTTTTTTGTTTTATTAGCGCCAATCAACGCTGTAAACTGAAAAGTCATAAAGAAAAGCCAAAAGACCCCTATGAGTCCACTAATCAAATAAGAGATACCACATATTTTATGAGCAAGATACATCACAAAGCCTGAGAGTATTAATCCTATTAATAATCCCCAGAGCAAAGCAGAAATATAATTAAACAAAATATCCATCACTTAAACCCTACTTAGATATTGATTAACTACCAGACTCAATCCCTTCCTATTGATAAGAAACTCCAAGAGATTCTTCAATATTCGTTTAAAAAAAAAGATATTGCAAATATATATATAATATTTAAAAAACAAGCAAAAGCTCAAAAAAATAAGTAAAAAATTAAGCAAGTAACCAGCAAAACAAAAATATAAAGAATTATTTCTTTCCGATTACCTATTAAACAATTCGAACGTAAATTTTACACCCACTTCTTTATAATTCCAATTTTCAAAGCCGGCGAAAAAGCCAAAATCAAAGACATGTGTACCGATACCATAGCCCACTTCAATATAAGGTTTCAGACGAGGAACAAACAAAGCACCAAAATAAAGTCGCTCATTCAGTACATATTGGCTTATTTTATTTAAATGAGGAATTATCAGGAAGGGAGCTTCATAAGTGACATGCCCCCTGAAATATCTGCGCGAGGAATTATACCAATACCTATCAAGCAATTGGAAAACTCCACCAAAATCGTCATTCCAACCTGTCGGAAGATTCGTACGCCGGAAATTCGCAAAATCAATAAAATAAACTCCGGTTTGTTCTGTAAAAGTACCCCAACCCAACCGATAATAAAAATCGCGCATCAATCCCAATGGGATTGTATGTTGTAAGTCTATTTCAAATCGTTCATAATTATTTGAATTAGGCAAGATTCCTTTAAAGCCGCGCTCCCAGTCCAATGATATTGTAGGATATTTGGAATGAAGATTTACTTTTCGATTACCATTCATATAATAATATTGTCCCGGAGTCCATGTCAAGCGTATTCCCGGAGCAAAACTATTATAAACACGGGGTAATTTGTCCAATACCTCCTCATCAATGTCAGGTGGTATGGAAGGCTGCCCGGATTCAGTAGTGGAAGAAGTACCGGAATCTATCACAGTAGCCTTGCCTTTCGCCGTATCCCTACGCCGATGCATGGAAAGATTCAAATCCAAGGTCAAACCATTGACAATCTCCCAACTATGCCTCATAATAAGGTAAAGATCTTTATAGTAATTCAGCCGGAGCCTACTCACGTCGAAAATACTGTCCGGAATATCTTTCAGCTCATCCAATATGGCACTACTATAAACACGGTTACCATCACCAAACTCCACATACAAAGAAGCCCCCTTACGAGGATTATAATCAAAACTCGACCTCACCTGCCAGTAAAATTCTTTCTGTTTAAAGTTATAACCAGCTCCCGGGGAAATCTGCAAACGCCGATCACCTGAGAATAATTGGTTATACCTCAATGTCTGACGATAGGAAAGCCCGTTCAACGCACTATAACCGAACATAAAAGGATTGATAATAGGAGAACCACGAAGCCTTCCGTAATTATTCAGATCCACTGTATAGTAATCTATCATCGCATCTCCCAAGTGTCCCCAAAACACCTTTCGCTTCTTGACAGGCGTAGAGTCGTTAAGTTGAGAATAAGTACGATAAAGTTCCTGTTCATGAGCAGTCAGAGGAATAGGACGTACACGATTGAAATGAGCTGTATCGTAGCGGTACGCATCAGGTACCGCAGTCATTTTATAGATTCCCGATAAATCATATTTGGAACCCGTTTTCCGCGTCAGATGGGCCGGTTTGCGCTGACGGATGTCCCGGTAATTAAGTGTTGCTACATAACTTCCGTCTATCAAATTTCCCAACAAACGGAAAGTACCTGTAACATCATATTTCACAGGCAAGAACTCATCAGGTTCTCCTACTTCCCCCATTTTCAGCAGATTAGTAAAGCGAAACATCTCAGAACGGCCAGAGAAGCGGATTTCACGTATGCTCCATACATCAGTATTCACAATCATATACCCACCCACTAACTGATAGCTTCTGTTTTTGGGCATGAAACGAATTTTATACTGACGATTATGAGAATCTCCCATAATAGAATCCACAAAATAGGTGTAATATTTTCTGGCATCCGAAGCTAAAGGGGAGAGGAGTTTATCATATAGCAACGTGGAAGCATAAATATTTATGTGAAAATGTTCCATCAGGCGCCCATCGGCTTCCCAGAACCCTTTAGTAGTTCCCATGCTTGCCTTCACTTCCTGTTCATAACGATTAGGAGCGGTGAAGTGGAGTTCACTATATGTTTCCATCATATATTCATGCATACCCTTTCTGGTACGGAACATGGTAGGCAAATAATGGATAATGAAATTCCGCTTTTTCACATTCACCTTTCCTTTTATATAGAGTTCCGCATTATAGCTTTCTACTATATTTGCATAAAAGGGTGCGAAATAGAAAACCCGTTCCATTACAGAGTCCGCCAGATGTTGCAGCTGCTTATCCCGCTCATCGACCGCATTTTCTGCATTGGCCTTTTGAAAAACGGAAAATAAAAGTCCGAGCCCTATCCATATATATATTAGATGTTTCAAACGTAAATCCTCAAATTAGTTGGGACAAATATAGAAAAAAAGGTTGTAAAACGAAGGAATAGCTTTTTTTTTAATACATACCAAATACACACCTAATCCAGACCAAGCCCGTACCAACCCCGTGTCAAGACCGTACCAACTCCGTGTCAAGTCCAAATGTATAGACACGGAGTTGGTACGGACCAGACTTGATCCTAATACGGCATTGATACTTCGGAGAGTAGAAACAACAAATATCACAATTTGCATATTTTGCAATACAAGCAATCCTTTTCAGGGGGTACCTGCAAGAAAAATTGCATTATTTTCAAGAATACCCCCTAAAAAATAGGGGTACTTCCAGAAAAAACATATAATTTTGCGTCCAACAATCAACAAAAGGAAGACAAGTATGTCAAAAATGAGATTCTACGCCTTGCAAGAGCTCGCCAACCGGCGCCCTCTTGAAGTTACTACCCCTTCGAACAAATTATCCGATTATTACGGAAGTCATGTGTTTGACCGCAAAAAAATGCAAGAGTACTTACCCCGGGAAGCTTACAAAGCTGTGACAGATGCCATAGAAAAAGGTACCCCTATCAGTCGCGAAATAGCCGACCTGATAGCAAACGGTATGAAGAGTTGGGCAAAATCCCTGAATGTCACTCATTACACTCACTGGTTCCAGCCACTGACGGATGGTACTGCCGAAAAACATGACGGCTTTATCGAATTTGGAGAAAATTCAAATGTAATCGAGCGTTTCTCCGGCAAATTACTGATCCAGCAGGAACCGGACGCTTCTTCTTTCCCTAACGGAGGCATACGTAATACGTTTGAAGCTCGCGGATATACCGCTTGGGATGTCTCTTCACCCGCTTTCGTTGTAGATACCACATTGTGTATTCCCACAATCTTTATCTCTTATACCGGTGAAGCACTGGACTATAAGACTCCATTACTGAAAGCACTAGGTGCTGTGGACAAGGCTGCCACGGAAGTATGCCAGTTATTCGATAAGAATGTAACCCGTGTATTCACGAATCTGGGATGGGAACAAGAATATTTCCTGGTAGATTCCGCCCTATACAATGCCCGTCCCGATCTTTGTCTGACCGGACGCACGCTTATGGGACATTCGTCTGCAAAAGACCAACAGTTGGAAGACCACTATTTCGGTTCTATCCCCCCACGGGTAACAGCTTTCATGAAAGAGCTGGAAATAGAATGCCACAAACTTGGAATTCCGGCAAAAACACGCCATAACGAAGTTGCCCCCAACCAATTTGAATTGGCTCCAATCTTTGAGAACGCCAACCTTGCCAATGATCATAATCAGTTGGTAATGGACCTGATGAAGCGTATTGCCCGTAAACATAACTTTGCCGTGTTGCTACATGAGAAGCCTTACAGCGGTGTTAACGGTTCGGGAAAACATAATAACTGGTCACTCTGTACCGATACCGGAATCAACCTTTTTGCTCCCGGTAAGAATCCAAAAGGAAACATGCTTTTCCTCACTTTCCTGGTGAACGTATTAATGATGGTTTATAAGAACCAGAATTTGCTGCGTGCTTCTATTATGAGTGCAGGTAACAGTCACCGTTTAGGTGCCAATGAAGCGCCGCCCGCTATTTTATCCATATTCTTGGGCAGACAGTTATCTGCCACTCTGGATGATATAGTACGTCAGGTAGGAGACGATAAAATGACTGCCGAAGAAAAAACAACTCTTAAGTTGGGAATCGGACGTATTCCGGAAATTCTCCTCGATACGACAGACCGTAACCGTACTTCTCCGTTTGCTTTCACCGGCAATCGTTTTGAATTCCGTGCAGCCGGTTCTTCATCCAACTGCGCAGCAGCCATGATTGCCATCAATGCTGCTATGGCTAACCAGTTGAATGAATTCAAAGCATCCATCGACAAACTGATGGAAGAAGGAATTGGTAAAGATGAAGCCATTTTCCGCATTCTGAAAGAAACTATCATCGCTTCCGAAGCTATCCGTTTCGAAGGAGACGGCTACTCTGACCAATGGAAAGAAGAAGCCGCCCGCCGCGGACTGACTAATATTTGCCATGTACCCGAAGCTCTGATGCACTATATGGACAACCAATCCCGCTCAGTATTGATCGGCGAACGTATCTTTAATGAAACGGAACTCGCCTGTCGTCTGGAAGTAGAATTGGAGAAATACACCATGAAAGTACAAATTGAGAGCCGCGTATTGGGTGACCTGGCCATCAATCACATTGTTCCCATAGCAGTCAGCTACCAAAACCGCCTGCTGGAGAACCTGCTCGGACTCAAAGAAATCTTCTCTCCTGAAGAATACGAAGTACTAAGTGCCGATCGTAAAGAACTGATACGGGAAATTTCCAAGCGTGTAACTTCTATCAAAGTCCTTGTACGCGAAATGACCGAAGCCCGTAAAGTGGCCAATCATATGGATAGCTACAGAGATAAGGCTTTTGCCTACGAAGAAAATGTACGCCCATATCTGGAAAAGATACGTGATCATATCGATCACCTTGAAATGGAGGTTGACGACGAGATTTGGCCGTTGCCGAAATATAGGGAATTGTTGTTCACAAAATGATAATTTAGCGCGTAGCGCTAAATTAAGTGACGAGCTACAAGCTACCAGTAACAAGTTGCTGCGCTATAGCCCTAAAAACTATTATATAGTAGCTTACGCTTACATGCCCAAAGGTACTTGTAGCTCGTAGCCCGTAGCTTGCCACTTAATTCCATATTTGAAAATTCCTGCCCGATTACTGCATCTTTTCGTGTCTTTTGTGCAATATTTAATTTTTTCTTTTTACATTTGTGCTGTATAACACAGTTTTGCAGCAGTTATGGTAAAAATGAATTTGTCAGACGTGAATGTTCCGGAGCTGATAGCCGATATGTGGGAGCCCCTGAATGAAGAGCAGCGAGAATTTCTCGCGAACCATTTTACGCTCCAGAATTATAAGAAAAATGAGGTCATTCACTGCGAAGGTGAGACTCCGAAATATCTCATGTGCCTCTTGAACGGAAAGGTCAAGATTTACAAGGATGGCGTTGGCGGCAGAAGCCAGATTATCCGCATGATTAAGCCTGTAGAATATTTCGGTTATCGCGCCTATTTTGCCAAAGAAGACTATGTTACTGCTGCTGCTGCTTTCGAACCCTCTCTTATTTGCCTGATACCAATGAGCGCTATCACAACATTGGTTTCACAAAACAATGATCTTGCCATGTTCTTCATCAAGCAATTATCTATCGACCTGGGAATTGCAGACGAGCGTACCGTCAACCTAACACAGAAACACATTCGCGGAAGACTGGCCGAATCACTTCTTTTCCTCAAAGAAAGTTATGGACTGGAAGAAGACGGTTCCACCCTCAGTATTTATCTCTCACGCGAAGATCTGGCAAACCTGTCTAATATGACAACCTCCAATGCTATCCGTACCTTATCACAATTCGCTACCGAACGCCTTATCACGATTGATGGACGGAAAATAAAGGTCATCGATGAGGAAAAACTGAAGAAAATAAGTAAAATAGGATAAAGGATAGTGATTGTCTTCCCCCTAAAGGCAATTACTGTTTTTTCCTCTTTCCTGTTTTACCCTATTTATAAACTTAACACACATAAATGCCATGAAAAAAGGATTAAGTGCTTTGCTATTAGCAAGCCTGCTGTGTGCCTCCTCCGGCTGTCAGCAAAATCAAAAAGAGGTAGTGAACGAGTATAACATCGTTCCGATGCCCAATCAAATGACTCCTCAAGAGGGACGTTTTCAACTGAGTAATAAAGTATCTGTCGCCACTGCCAGTTGCACTCCGGAAGTACAAGCCATTGCAGATAGCTTGATCGCCCGTATCCAATTGACCTCCGGTATCTCTTTGCAAAGTAACCCGCAAGAAAATCCGGAACAACCTGATATACGTTTCGTTACGGAAGATGGAATGCCTAAAGAAGGATACAAGCTTTCTATCACTCCAAATGAAATCACCCTTTCAGCATCCCATCCCAACGGTTTCTTTTATGGAGTACAGACTATGTACCAACTGTTGCCGCCTGCTGTTTATGGAAAAGCAACAGTGAAACGTGCTAACTGGTCTCTACCCGCCGTCGAAATAGAAGATTCTCCCCGTTTTCCTTACCGCGGTTTGATGCTGGATGTTTGCCGCCACTTCTCCACCACCGATTATATTTATAAATTCATCGATATGCTTGCCATGCATAAGATGAATATCTTCCACTTCCACCTGACAGATGACCAGGGCTGGCGAATAGAAATCAAGAAATACCCGAAACTACAGGAAGTAGGTTCAAAACGGAAAGAGACACTGATAGACTACTACTATGTAAACTGGCCGCAAATCTTCGATGGAAAAGAACATGGCGGATACTATACCCAAGAGGAAATTAAAGATATAGTAGCCTATGCAGCAAGTAAGTATATCACTGTCATTCCCGAAATAGAAATGCCGGGACATGCTATTGCAGCACTTGCCTCCTACCCTGAACTGTCTTGCAGACCGGATACGACATACGAAGTAACCGGCACATGGGGTGTGTTCGAAGAAGTCTTCTGTCCCAAAGAAGAAACATTCCAATTCCTGGAAGGTGTATTGGATGAAGTTATAGAATTGTTCCCCAGTTCATATATTCATATTGGCGGTGACGAATGTCCCAAGGATGCCTGGATGAAATGCGCACATTGCCAAGGATTAATCAAAGAGTTAGGTCTGAAAGACGACATCACTCCGAATGCCATTGACGGTAAGAAGCATACGAAAGAAGAAAAGCTGCAAAGTTACTTCATCACCCGTATGGAAAAATACCTCAACAGTAAAGGACGAAATATCATAGGCTGGGATGAAATCCTGGAAGGCGGACTGGCTCCCAATGCAACAGTCATGTCCTGGCGCGGTGTAGAAGGCGGTATCACAGCTGCCAAAGCCGGGCATGATGCAATTATGACTCCGAGTCCGTACGCTTATCTGGACCAGTACCAGGAGGAACCGGAAACTGCACCGACTACTATCGGTGGATATAATACACTTAAGAAAACATATAGTTATAATCCTGTTCCCGATGATGCGGAAGAATTGATAAAGAAACATATTATCGGTGTGCAAGGTAATATCTGGAACGAATATATGCAGAATGACGAACGCCGTGACTACCAAGCATTCCCCCGTGCCGTAGCTTTGGCAGAAACAGGCTGGACGCAGAACAGCAGAAAAAACTGGAACAGTTTCCGGAACCGCATGGTAGAAGATTTCGAACGTATGGATGTTATCAATGTGAAAGCTTGCCGTAATTTCTTTGATGTAAACATCAACACTCATGTATACGACGGAACATTGAAAGCTGTGCTGGAAACATTCTATCCGGATGCTGAAATCAGATACACAACGGATGGAAGTGCGCCGACTGCCAAATCCGAACTTTACACACAACCCTTTATCTGGGAAGGCAATATAGACTTACAGGCGGCGACCTTCAAAGATGGTAAGATGCTTGGGAAAGTAAACGGTAAGAAACTGTATGCAAACCTGATAAGCGGAAAACGATACACTACCACTCCTCATTGGGGCTGGATGAGTGGAGATATCTTCGGAGAAAACGATGTATTGGGCACAGATACCACTACACTGGGATTGACCAATGGAAAACGAGGTAATATCGCTTCTTTCACACCGTGGGTGGCTTTTAAGCTGAACGAGAAAAACAACAATGAACTCGTATTCTCTGTAGATATGGAGAAACCGATCACTATCAGTAAGATTGTTTTCGGTACACTTTATAACCCTGCTTTCCGTGTTCTGCCTGCAAGTGCAGCTCGCGTAGAGGTATCAACTGACGGTAAGGAATTTAAGGAAATAGCTCAGGCATCCTATACTCGAGAATATCCGGAACATGGCAGAAAAATGTTCACCGACGCTCTGGAATGTACGCCTACCAAAGCACGTTACATCAAAGTGACATTGAAGAGTGGTGGAACATTGCGTAATGGCATCGACTGCCGGAAAGATTCACCGGAAGATATAATTCCTTCAGACTTATATGTAGATGAGATAGAAGTATATTAATAAAAAGAAAGCTCCGGATTGTGAATGATAATCCGGAGCTTTCTTTTTATACTATTTTGCTATCCACAAGGGAAGCATTTCTTTACGCTACTTTAGGCAAGACACTTGGATGAAAGATATCTCTCAGCCTCGAGTGCCGCCTTACAACCACTACCTGCTGCCGTAATAGCCTGACGATAATGTGGATCAGCAATATCACCGGCCGCAAACACACCCGGCACTTTCGTACGAGGACTGTCACCTTCTGTAATGATATAACCTGTTTCATCCGTATCCAGATATGCCTTGAAGATATCCGAGTTCGGCTGATGACCGATAGCCAGGAAGAATCCATCGATAGCCAAATCATAACGTTCTTCATCCGGTTCACCCATGCGTTTCACCAGATGAACACCTTCTACACCGTTCTCTCCAAATAAACCTACAGCATTATGTTCAAACAGTACATCAATATTTTCATGCTTCATCACACGCTCCTGCATGATCTTAGAAGCACGTAAGAAGGGTTTTCTCACAATCAGATAAACCTTCTTAGCCAGTCCGGCAAGGTATACAGCCTCTTCACAAGCCGTATCACCGCCACCCACTACTGCCACTACCTTTTTGCGGTAGAAGAAGCCGTCACAAGTAGCACAAGCGCTGACACCCATACCGGCATATTTCTTTTCATCGTCCAGTCCCAGATATTTAGCGGTAGCACCTGTAGCGATAATCAACGTATCTGTTTCAATCACTTTTTCTTCATCAATCGTCACTTTATATGGAGCTGCACTCAGGTCGGAAGCAGTTGCAATACCGAAACGCAGGTCTGCACCGAAACGTTCTGCCTGCTTGCGCAAGTCATCCATCAATTGTTGGCCACTGACACCTTCCGGGTAACCGGGAAAGTTCTCCACATCTGTAGTAGTTGTCAACTGACCACCCGGCTGCAATCCTTCATAAAGCACCGGAGAAAGGTTGGCACGCCCTGCATAAATAGCTGCAGTATAACCGGCTGGACCAGAACCTATAATCAGACATTTTACTTTTTCTGTTTCCATCATTCTATTTACAATTTAACAATTTACAATTTACAATTAAAAAAACTCTTTGTTTACCATCCGTAGCACAATCTTCAGATTGTAAAAGGTGAAGGTATATACCTTTATCTTAAATCAATCACTTCGGCAGTCGGATACGCCTTCTTGTCAAAAATGAAAAGATTATCGTTGTAAGATTCTCCTGTTTTATAAGATGTAATGCGGATAGCTACGCTATTCCCACCCTTCTGAGTCATACTGATGCACAGAGGCTGAAAGGTATCTTTCGTTACGTAGATAATAACACACTGCAAATCCTGTTTCCTGTTAGAAGCTGTCAGTATCACTTCATAAGCAGGTTTACCCCCATAAATATCAGCTTTACCCAACTTTATATGATACCCTTGTCTATAAATGGACAATAAGGCATAAGGGTTAATGCTTTGCAACTCTTCGGGAGTAGGTTCGGAAACATTAACTTCATCATTGTTAGCCAGATAACTCCATTGCGTACGACCGTCGAACCAAGTCTTCACGCCATCGGCATCCAACAGGAACTTTTCTCCTTTCAAACGAATAGCCCCTGTAGAACTTCCTTGCAAGGTACTTTTAGCATACGTCTGAACCGTAAAATCAGCCTGAATACCTCCCGCCTGACGGAAGGCAGTAGCTGTACGGTCCAATATATCTTTGGCATCCATTTTCTGTGCCGAAAGCGGCAATACCAGACCGAACAGGCAGATACAGATTAAAAGAACATTCTTCATCATTAGTTTAACACGATTTACAGTAAATTGTTCAAACGCATTTGCAGGTCATTTTCATCGACACAAAGCACTTCACGCGCTTTACTGCCTTGTGCAGGTCCCACAATTCCAGCCTTTTCCAATTGATCCATCAATCGCCCTGCACGATTATAACCAATGGCAAACTTACGTTGGATCAATGAAGTAGAACCTTGCTGATGAATAACAATCAGACGGGCAGCATCTTCGAACAACGGATCCAGACGTCCCATATCCACATCTCCCAGATCACTTCCGCCATCTTCACTGACATATTCGGGCAAGTAGAATGCAGTAGGATATCCTTGCTGCTTGGCAATAAACTTCGTGATTTCCGCCACTTCCGGTGTATCGATAAAGGCACATTGCACACGCACAGGATCAGCCCCCTGCAGGAACAACATATCACCGCGTCCGATCAGCTGGTTAGCTCCCGGACGGTCGAGAATAGTACGAGAGTCTATCATGGCAGATACACGGAACGCAACACGCGCCGGGAAGTTCGCCTTGATTGTACCGGTAATGATATTTGTTGTCGGACGCTGCGTAGCGATAATCATATGGATACCCACCGCACGCGCCAACTGGGCAATACGGGCAATAGGCAATTCGACCTCTTTACCTGCCGTCATTATCAAGTCACCGAACTCATCGATCACCACTACTACATAAGGCATGAATTTATGCCCCTTTTCCGGATTCAACTGGCGATTGATAAACTTCTCATTATATTCCTTGATATTACGCACATGTGCAGCTTTCAATAAGTCGTAACGCGTATCCATCTCTATACAGATAGAATTCAACGTTTGCACTACCTTGGTTACGTCTGTAATAATAGCATCTTCTCCATCGGGCAGCTTAGCTAGGAAATGATGTTCAATCACCGAATAGATGCTGAATTCTACTTTCTTCGGGTCTACCAACACAAACTTCAGTTCAGCCGGATGCTTTTTATAGAGCAAAGAAGTAATAATGGCATTCAGTCCCACAGACTTACCCTGGCCAGTGGCACCGGCCACCAGCATATGCGGCATCTTGCACAAGTCTACCATGAACACTTCATTGGTAATTGTCTTACCCAAGGCAACCGGCAAGTCATAAGTAGACTCCTGGAACTTTTTACTGCCGATGATACTCTGTCCGGAAACGATTTTCGGATTAGAGTTCGGCACTTCAATACCAATCGTTCCTTTTCCCGGAATCGGTGCAATGATACGAATACCCAATGCTGAAAGGCTAAGGGCGATATCATCTTCCAGACCACGAATTTTAGAGATACGCACGCCTTGTTCGGGAGTGATTTCATACAGCGTTACCGTAGGCCCCACCGTTGCCTTGATCGTACTGATTTCAATACCAAAACTGCGCAACGTATTTATAATCTTATCTTTATTGGCATTCTGTTCCGCCATGTCGATAGTCGGCTCGGCATTATCGTAATGCTTCATCAAGTCGACAGTAGGATAGCGATAATTTTCCAGATCAAGACGAGGATTATAAGGTTCCTTTTCCGGACCTTTATATTCGTCATCATCCTCTGCAGCTTCTATTTCAAAAGTAGGTTCTACCGCTGCAGGTTTCTCATGAAGAGAAGGAGCAGGATCGGAGACTGGAGTTTCAATAATCATAGAAACTTCTTCCCCTGTTGCCTTGACAGGTTGGGGTTCTGTAATACCACCTAAATCCAGTGTTATTTCATTTTCCGGTTCTATTACCGGTTCAGGAACTTCAATGGGAGTTTCTTCTTCTTTCGTATCAGACTCCGCCACATCAGGAACAGAAGCAGGTTTCTTCTTTCCTTTCGCCGTCCAAGAGTCTGTAAACTCTTCCGGCGTTTCACCTTTCTCTTCTTCTTCCTTCTGTTTGCGCTTCAAAAAACTGAGGCTAAATAGCCTCCGTAACCAGATCACGGTACGTGCACTGATATAGATAAGGAAACAGATAGCAGTCACCAACAGAATCATCCAAACGCCCGGCACGCCCACTTGCGACACCAACCAATTGCTAACATTGTATCCATGCATACCGCCCAGATATAAGAAAGAATCTTTGTACTGCTCCACAAAAGCGAATCCAAAGAAGACAGAGAACCAGACGAGCAATAGCGAGCATCCGATAAACCACTTCCAAAGCCGAACCACACGCACACGCATCAACTTCAGTCCCGCCACTGCAAGGAACACAAGAATGAAGAAAGACGAGATGCCGAAGCAGTCGTTAATGAGATAGCTTGCTAACTGTGCACCGCGCGAACCGGCATAGTTTTTCACTCCATTATTGGTAGAAGCCAGTTCCTGCGCACTGCCCGAGTCAATAATACTTTGATCCGCCGCTCCCGTAAAGAAGAACGAAGAAAAGGCTAATAGCAAGTATACAGAAAAGATGACCAGTATCAAGCCAATAACAAAGTGAATGGTTTCGTTTTTAAAGATTGCCCTTATTTTACCAAACAAGGAAAGAGTTTGTTCCGTATCTTTAATTGAATTTTTCTTAGCCATGAATATAATTCCTTAGTAAATGATAGATTGGTGCAAAAGTAATAAAAATATTGCTCTTTTTATAACCTTACCTTCTAAAGATTCTCCGAATTGAGAAGAGGTATCAACCAATCTTTCCGCCAGATGCCTATCAATATCTGTTGATTACCTCTTTGGCTTTGTTTACAGCAGTAACTGCCGGGATTTCTCCCAAACTCCGCTCGTCGAACATTTGCAATATTTTCTCAATATCCTTAATAGCACCTTTATTACCTTTCTTCTTAAATTCTTCTTTCAGAATACGCACTTTTTCAAAAGCTTGCACCCCCTCGGTCAGACGCTCCATGCGGATGGATGAACGAGCACCGGGATAGATCAGATAAGTATCTCCTGCCGCCCACGCAGTAAAACGGCTATCCTGCAACGGATTTTTCACCCAGCTATTCAATGCCCAACGCAGATAACCATCCAGATTTTCTTTAGCGCTATGCCATGCCAGCCATTCGGCTTCGGCAGGTGGGCTGAAAGTAAAGGTGTTCGGACGAGGTTCCGAACAGCAGGTATAAAAAGTGGTTACCTTTCCGGCTTCACGGCGTGAATCAATCGTTTCAGGCGGGAATCTCTCGGCAATCGTAATGCAATAATCATCCAGTTCATCCACCAATTCAGCGTGATAAGTTCCGGCCAGTGAAACCTTAAAATCTTTATCGGCTTTGCGGATTACTTTTAATGTTTCCTGCATGTCTTTCATAGGGCGTTCATCCATAGCAATATGAGTAATCTCAAACCATCCTCTTTCTTTCAGATGTCGGGCAAACGATTTCAGCATCGTTATCCAGAACTCTTCGTAAGCAGCTTCTCCCGGCTTGGCATTAAGATATTTGAATGAATTGCTCGCCTGGTCAAAGTATTGAAAAGAAAGTCGCCAAGGTACCATAGAGAAACAACTGATTTGCTTCCTGACGCCTGTGCTCATCATAAACTCCACCCATTTATCGAACACCGTATAATCAAAATACCAAGTACCGTCGGCTTTCTTCAGCCAGGTGACCATGCTCTCGAAAGCATCATACGTCTGCCCGTTCCAAGGCTTGTGCATGATGGAAGCAGTAATCACTTTCCCGCCTGCATCGGCATACAACTTCATCAACGGGCGCATCAGTTCAAAATGTTTGTCACTGAATGGTTCCACACCATAATAGCGCGCCACAGCATAGGGATTCTGCCATAGATCCAGATGGAAAGCCCATTCGGAAGGAACAGGAAGGATACGGTTCTTTACATTGACAGTCAGCTTCAGTTCAGACAAGGCAGTATCTCCGTTTCGCACGGTAACCGTTCCCGTATATTTTCCGGCTTCAGCATGCTGCGGCACCCGAACACTGATCCAGCCTCCTTGGGCTGAGTTGGCAGGAATCACCAGGGAAGGGGTAAGATGATCAAGTACATCCGCTACCAGAGTAGAGTCAAAGTCGGCACTGTTGCGGTAGCCGCATGCCCCCAGCCCATCCTTGTTCAGTTCGTCGGTCATGACATAGCGTACAAAACTAGTCCGAATATCATCTTTACTAATGGTTTCGGAACCGGAAGTCAGATCACTGACAGTGAAAGTCAGATTGCTTAATGTTTCAGGAGTCCACACTACCAGTTGGGCAGATACTTTTTCACCTTTCCAGGCTGTGAGATTAATACTTTTCTTTATTCCGGAAATAGCGGCAGGTTCTTCCTTCTTATACCGTACATCCGTACTTCCCCAACTGACTTGCGGGGCTTTCACTTCAGACCATAAAGCCGGATTGACGGCTACTGGATTAGCGGCTTCCTGATAAGATTCCATATTTTGGGCATTCAGGCATATTGTAGAGAACAGGAGAGTTCCCAGAAATAAGAGTTTTGTCATAGGTTAACTACAAATTAGAGGTTTGGAAAGCAAAGATAAAGAAAAGGCAATGCGAAAACAAGGAAAGAAAGCCTTTATATATCATGGCTTATCAGAAAACGGCAGATACAACCGATTATAGCAGAAAAATGGAAACCATTGATTTCATACAGTAGAAGCATCAATGCACAGGATAGAAAGACCGTATATCCACAATAGAAGATTGAAGGGATGGAAATATGCGCAAACCAGACGTTTATAGCTGCGTTAGCTTGCGCACTTATCTGCATCGGGTAACGCTTATAGCTGCGTTGGCTTGCACACTTATCTGAATCAGGCAATGCACTTATCTGAACTGTATATTCTACTACTTCCATCTAAAAAATGAAGTTTTTCTATTTTATGTGTTACACACATTTTATATTAATAGGTAGGGACAGCTACCACCTATTAACATAAAATGTGTGTAACACAGCTTAAAGAAAAAGTTAAGGAAATTCGCGCCCGCGATCGCATATGCGCCCGTACATTATTATAAAAACGGTGGCAGTGAAGGCAGCATAAATGTGAATGAAATGTTTAACGAACTATTGTTCAGTAAAATGCAAATAAATTTGCTACTGCACTCCGTTTGCACTATCTTTGCGTTTCAAAATCAAGTAGATTATGAAAAAAGAAAGCCAAGTGATATTCGACCGCAACGTGGTGGAGTTCGTCACCGTAGCTGCCGAGTTCTGTAAATTCCTGGAACAGGCGGAGACGATGAAACGCAATACATTTGTCGATACCTCATTAAAGATACTTCCGCTACTTTACCTCAAGGCTGCCATGCTGCCCGAAACGGAAATAATAGGCGATGAAGCCCCCGAAAGCTATGTGACGGAGGAAACATATGAAGTGCTTCGCATCAACCTTGCCGGTATTCTTGCCGAAAAGGATGATTATCTGGATGTATTCATACAAGATATGGTTTATAGCGACCAACCCATCAAGAAGAATATTTCCGAAGACCTGGCGGATATTTACCAAGCCATCAAAGATTTCATTTTCGTCTTCCAACTGGGATTGAATGAAACAATGAACGACTCCCTCGCCATCTGCCAGGAGCAATTCAAAGAGTACTGGGGACAAACCTTGGTAAACACGCTACGTGCACTACACGACGTGAAATACCGCCAATCCGAAGAAGATGAACCGGAAGATGATGATTTTAAAGATGAAGAAGAATGTGATTGTCATGGCCACGATCATGGTCATTGCGATTGCGACGATGATGATTGCCATTGCCACGGCCATCACCATCACGAATAAAGAATTAAATTATGGTTATTAAAAAAACGATTAAAAAGGAAGATATCAAAGAGATGCCCAAAGTTCTCTTTCCAGGACAAATACATCTGGTACAAACCCCCTGGGAAGCAGAAAAGGCAGTTACTTACCTGAAGCAATATCCTTTGCTGGGAATTGACAGCGAAACCCGCCCGTCATTCACCAAAGGACAATCACACAAGGTTGCGCTGCTACAGGTATCCTCTGAAAAAGATTGCTTCCTCTTCCGCCTGAACCTGACCGGCCTGACGCTTCCGATTATTTCGTTGCTGGAAAGCCCATCGGTCACCAAAGTCGGCCTTTCGTTGCGGGATGACTTTATGATGCTGCACAAACGTGCTCCCTTTGAACAACGCGCCTGCATCGAATTGCAAGAATATGTCCGTATGTTCGGCATACAGGACAAGAGCTTGCAGAAAATCTATGGTATCCTGTTCGGTGAAAAGATTTCCAAATCGCAACGTCTTTCCAACTGGGAAGCCGAACACCTGACCGAACCTCAGAAACAGTATGCGGCTACCGATGCATGGGCATGCCTCAACATCTATAACCGACTGCAAGAATTAAAAATCAGTGGTGACTATGAGTTGGCACCGGACGAAACAGAGGAAATTATAACCCAATAATCAGTGTGATACTACTCACTCATCACTAACAGCTAATCGTTAATCACTATAACAGCATGTACAAAGTATATCTCAAATCTGGCAAAGAAGAGTCATTAAAACGTTTTCATCCCTGGGTGTTTTCGGGTGCTATCGCTCATTTCGACGGTGAACCCGAAGAAGGCGAAGTAGTAGAAATTTATACTTCCAAAAAGGAATTCATTGCCAAAGGACATTTCCAGATTGGCAGCATTGCCGTACGCGTACTCTCTTTCCATCAGGATGAGGCTATCGATTCCGATTTCTGGAAACGTAAACTCAGTATTGCTTATGAGATGCGCCGTAGCATTGGCATTGCCGAGAACCCAACTAATAATACTTACAGACTGGTACATGGAGAAGGTGATAACCTCCCCGGACTAATCATTGATATTTATGCCCGCACCGCCGTGATGCAGGCACACTCTGCCGGTATGCATCTTGACCGTATGGAAATAGCCAATGCTCTCAGTGAAGTAATGGGTGATAAAATAGAGAATATCTATTATAAATCAGAAACGACTCTTCCCTTCAAGGCTGATCTTTACCCTGAAAACGGTTTCTTGAAAGGTGGTAGCACTGATAATGTAGCTATGGAATATGGACTGAAATTCCATATTGACTGGTTGAAAGGACAAAAGACCGGTTTCTTCGTGGATCAACGCGAGAACCGCGCACTGCTGGAACGTTATGCAAATGGACGTTCCATATTAAACATGTTCTGCTATACCGGTGGCTTTTCTGTTTATGGTATGCGTGGAAATGCCAAACTGGTACATTCCGTAGACAGTTCAGCTAAAGCAATTGACCTCACGAATAAGAATATAGAATTGAATTTCCCCGGTGATGCCCGCCATGCAGCTTTTGCCGAAGATGCTTTCAAATATCTGGATCGCATGGGCGACCAATACGACCTGATTGTTCTGGACCCGCCTGCATTTGCCAAACACCGCGATGCTTTGCGCAATGCCCTGCAAGGTTACCGCAAACTGAATGTAAAAGCTTTCGAGAAGATCAAACCGGGCGGTATTCTATTTACTTTTTCCTGCTCGCAAGCAGTCAGCAAAGAAAACTTCCGCACGGCAGTCTTCACAGCAGCTGCAATGTCCGGTCGCAGCGTTCGCATCCTGCATCAACTGACGCAACCCGCCGACCATCCGGTAAGTATATATCATCCCGAGGGGGAATATCTGAAAGGATTAGTGTTGTATGTAGAATAAATAGTGCATGTACTTTGGTCCTTATAAAGGGGGAAAGCACCCTTTATATTCTAAAAGATGTTAAACCAAAGAAGAAAATCACTAAAACACTATGTTGTATAACATAAAACCTCTACATTTGCATTGTGTTTTTCATGGTATTAGATTTAAGGTTAATAAAGATTGGCTGTCTGGGATAGATAGCCTTCTTTTTTTATATACACCTGCCTACTCCACTTTTTACCATCTATTCTTCACCATTCTTCACTTTTATGCGCTTTTTATCAATTAACTTGCTCACGCAATCAACGAAAATATTATATTTGCATCTATTATTTAATGTGAAAAGGAAACACACAAATTAGAAAAGTCATGAGTATAAAAGTTCGTTTGATCATCATGAACTTCCTGCAATTCTTCGTATGGGGGTCATGGTTAATTTCATTAGGTGGTTACATGGGCAGAGAACTACACTTCGAAGGAGGTCAAATCGGTGCAATCTTCGCAACCATGGGTATCGCCTCTCTAATTATGCCTGGCATCATTGGTATCATTGCCGATAAATGGTTTAATGCAGAACGCTTATACGGACTTTGCCACATTGCAGGGGCTGCCTGTCTTTTCTATGCTTCCACGGCTACGGGGTATGACCAGATGTATTGGGCAATGCTGCTCAATTTATTGGTATATATGCCTACTTTATCACTGGCCAATACAGTTTCGTACAATTCGCTTGAACAATATAAGTGTGACCTCATCAAAGATTTCCCACCCATTCGCGTATGGGGCACTATCGGTTTCATTTGTGCAATGTGGGCGGTGGACCTTACCGGATTCAAGAACTCAAGCGCCCAACTCTATGTAGGTGGTGCATCCGCATTAATGCTGGGTCTGTACTCCTTCACCCTGCCGGCATGTAAACCTGCCAAGACCGGAAATAAATCGCTGATTTCTTCTTTAGGACTGGATGCATTCGTACTATTCAAAAGAAAGAAAATGGCTATTTTCTTCTTGTTCTCCATGCTTCTGGGAGCAGCGTTGCAGATTACTAACACGTATGGCGACCTTTTTTTAGGTAGTTTTGCCAGTATTCCGGAATATGCAGAGTCTTTCGGTGTGAAGCATTCGGTTATCCTGCTATCCATCTCGCAGATGTCTGAAACATTATTTATTCTCGCCATACCTTTCTTCCTGAGACATTTCGGAATTAAACAGGTCATGCTGATCAGTATGTTTGCATGGGTATTTCGGTTCGGCTTGTTCGGTTTCGGTGATCCGGGTTCAGGACTGTGGATGTTAATCCTATCCATGATCGTGTATGGCATGGCATTCGATTTCTTCAACATTTCAGGTTCGTTGTTTGTTGAACAAGAAACCAGTTCCAATATCCGCGCCAGTGCCCAGGGATTATTCTTTATGATGACCAACGGCTTGGGTGCCATTATTGGAGGATACGCCAGCGGTGCCGTAGTAGATGCCTTCTCGGTATATGCCGACGGCAGACTGGTGAGCCGAGAGTGGTCCCAAATTTGGTTGATCTTTGCTGCTTATGCACTGGTTATCGGTATTTTGTTTGCCTTGGTATTCAAGTACAAGCACCGGCCGGAAGAAGCAGTAAATAAAAAGCAGTAAGTAGCAAGTGGCTGGTAGCTACCAGCCACTCGGAAAAATATTATGGATAAAAAGAAGAAAATAGAACTAGAAGTACTAAACATTTCCAATAGTCAGGAACAAGCAGGAGCTTACGCTTTGGTATTGGGAGAAGTGGAGGGCACCCGCCAATTACCGGTTATCATTGGTGCGGCGGAAGCTCAGGCAATGCTAATCAACCTGAAAGGGATTGTTCCACCACGCCCCTTGACTCACAACCTTTTCGCTTCGTGCCTGGAAGTATTGGGAGTGAATATGATGCGTGCTCTTATCTACAGGGTAGACAATGGTGTATTCTATTCTTATATCTACCTGAAAGCAGACGATGCAATCATTCGTATGGATGCCCGCACATCCGATGCGGTTGCTATGGCTTTACGGATGAAAGCCCCCATCTTTATTTACGAGGAGATTCTGGAAGCGGAACAACTCAAGACCGGAAAAGAGAACGAAACCGGTAGTGTAGCTCCTATGGGCGAAAACCCTTCCCCACATGATGATGAATTCTTCCAGGGAGATACGATAGAGATGCTGCAAAAGGCATTGCAAGAAGCCATAGCCAACGAGAATTACGAACGAGCAGCCCACATCAGGGACGAAATTACCAAACGAAAAGAACAGAAATAGACTTATGCATGTATTCTATACACCCGACATACAAACCCGTGCCGAACTTCCCGAAGAAGAAGCCCAACACTGCATCCGCGTACTACGCCTCAATATTGGCGATCTGATTACATTGACCGATGGCAAAGGCTATTTCTATCGTGCAGAAATCAGTGCTGCTACCAACAAGCGTTGCATAGTAAACATTCTGGAGACTACTTATCAGGAACCTCTATGGAACGGACATCTGCACATTGCCATGGCCCCGACCAAGAATATGGATCGCACAGAATGGTTTGCTGAAAAAGCCACTGAAATAGGCTTCGATGAACTGACTTTCCTGAACTGCCGCTTCTCGGAACGGAAAGTTATCAAGACCGAACGTATCAGTAAAATACTGGTGTCAGCCATCAAACAATCCCTTAAAGCCCGTTTGCCACAACTGAATGAAATGACGGATTTCAATAAGTTCATCACGCAGCCTTTCAAAGGACAGAAGTTCATAGCTCACTGTTACGAAGGAGAAAAGCCTCTGTTGAAAGATGTATTCCACAAAGGAGAAGATGCACTGGTATTAATCGGTCCGGAAGGAGACTTCAGTGAAGAAGAAGTGCAAAAGGCAATAGAAAACGGCTTTACTCCCATTAGTCTGGGAAAGTCGAGACTGCGTACAGAAACGGCAGCTCTGGTGGCCTGCCATATTCTGAACTTACAAAATCAATGATAATCACACTTAAATAATAGTTATATGAAGAAAAGTTTGTTTCCCCGTTTGGCGTTGATGGCTGTAGTGGTAGCTCTTGTCAGCGCATGTTCCCAGAAGAAGCAAGAATACACCGATGTGATTCCTGCCAATGCCCATACGGTAGTCAGCATCAACCTGAAATCATTGGCTGACAAAGCAGGCCTCAATGACAAGGAGAACAAAGAAGTACAGGAAAAGCTGACGAATGCTTTGAAAAGTGGCATGAATGCTGCAACATTCCAGCAAGTGGAAATGATAATGAAAGATCCGAAGAAATCGGGAATCGATGTATCGGAACCTTTGTATATCTTCACCACGGAAACATTCCCTACTACTATCGTTGCCAAAGTCAGCAGTGAAGACGACCTGCATGCACTGCTGGAAACATTGGAAAAAGAAAAAGTCTGTCAGCCTCTGGCAAGCAGTGACGGTTTTCAGTTCACACAAATGGGAAACCAGGTACTCATAGCATATACTCCTTCAGTGCTTATGCTGACCAATTATAGCGGCACTACCCAGCTTGAGAAAATCAAAGAGAATATTCCTGCTTTGCTGAAACAGACGAATGAAAACAGCATTGTTTCAACTACTGTCTTCAAAAAGATGCAGAAGATGGGAGGAGATATCAGCACTATGTTCTCTCCGGCAAGCCTGCTGGGTCCTTATGCCAATATGATCAAGGCAAGCGATATGCCCTACAACATTGACCTGAAAGATATGAAAATGTTGGGAAGCCTTTCCTTTGATAAAGGTAAGGTAAGCATGAAGTATGAGAGCTTCACAGAAAACCCGGAACTGCAAGCTTTGTTCGACAAGCAAAAAAAGGCAACCTGCCCCATAGAAAACACTTTCTTGAAATACTTCCCGAAATCCACCCTGATGTATCTCAGCATGGGTATCAATGGAGAAGAGTTCTATAACATGTTGTTGGAAAATGAGCAGTTCCAGAAGAATTTCTCCATAGCCAAGGCTAATGAAGTAAAAGAGTTGTTCGGCACATTCCAGAAAGATATTGCAATGGGGCTGATAAACTTCACTATAAATAATGCTCCCACTTTCCTGATGTACGCCAGTGTAAAGAGTGCTGCCCCCGTACAGTTATTGTATGAGAAGAAAAGCGAACTGGGCTTAAAAAGAGGAGACGACATCCTGAAACTGGGAGAAAACGAATATGTATATAAATCAAAGGCACTGAACCTGTTCTTCGGAGTTCGCAACAATAGTTTGTATGCTACGAATGACGAAATGTTGTACAAGAGCATAGATAAAGCCGTTAATCCATCCATTAAGGATACCGAATTTGCATCCAACATCAAAGGTAAAAACAGTGCTTTCGTCATTAATGCTGAAGCAATTCTTGCTTTGCCGATTGTGAAGATGTTATCAGAATATGGCGGCACACAATATGCAACAGCTTTTGCTTTGGTTGACAAGATAGCTTATGTAGAAGCTGTTGGCGACCCCAATAATAATGCAGATATAGTTATTCAACTGAAAGACAAAAACGTAAATGCATTGAAACAGATCGTAAACTTCATCAAAGAGTTTGCAGGCATCTAATCCCGATAAATAATGGAAATCATTCATCTGAGGCAAACACTTCCCCAAGTGTTTGCCGACCGGGATGCCATCACATCCGACGTGTGGCATCAAGACCTTGTGCTACGGAAAGGAGAGCGGTATCTGATAGAAGCAGCTTCCGGCACGGGTAAATCTTCTCTATGCAGCTATATCTACGGATATCGCCGCGATTACCAGGGTATCATCAACTTTGATGAACGCAATATCCGTTCGCTCTCCATTCATGAGTGGGTGGAATTACGAAAACATTCATTGAGCATGCTGTTCCAGGAGCTACGTATCTTCCCTGAACTGACGGCTTTGGAAAACGTCCAGTTGAAGAACCGACTCACCAATTATAAGAAGAAAAAAGAAATCCTTGCACTTTTTGAAACACTCGGTATCGCCGAGAAAGTAAACGAGAAAGCCGGAAAGTTATCTTTCGGACAACAGCAACGTGTAGCCTTCATCCGTGCCCTCTGCCAACCATTCGATTTCATCTTTCTGGATGAACCTATCAGCCACCTGGATGATGATAACGGCACACTTATGGGACGCATGCTGACCGAAGAAGCCGAACGGCAAGGCGCAGGAATAATTGTTACTTCCATTGGAAAACATATAGAATTAGAATATAATAAAGTGATGAAACTATAAATGATAATTTAGCGGGCTGAATTTTAAGCCTGAAAGGCTTGCATTATATAGCGTAGGGCATCGCCCTACGTAATGTGCATCCCCATTTCTAAGCCCTGAAAGGACGATATAAAGGTTGATGCTTAATTGCGCCCTTTCAGGGCTTAAATTAAAGATATACATAATCACGTAGGGCGTCGCCCTACGCTATGTAATATCAGGCTTTCAGCCTGTCTTGATTTCAGGTATTCAGTTCCCTAAATTATCATTTAACAAAAACATATAATTTCAATGAACAAGCTTGTTTGGAAACTTCTCCGTCAGCACATCAGCATCGGACAATTAAGTGGCTTTTTTCTCGCCAACATCTTCGGTATGCTGATTGTACTGTTGAGCGTGCAATTTTATAAGGATGTTCTTCCCGTCTTCACGCAGGGAGACAGCTTCATGAAGAAAGATTATATCATCGCTACCAAAAAGATCAGTACCCTCGGCAGCATTACCGGACAAAGCAATACTTTTTCCAAAGATGAAATCAAGGAGCTGGAAGCACAACCTTTTACACGCAGCGTAGGCGCCTTCACACCTACCCTTTTCAAAGTGTCGGCAGGGCTGGGAATGCAACAAGCCGGTATCCGTATTTCTACGGATATGTTTTTTGAATCTGTTCCCGATGCTTTTGTCGATGTCAGCCTGGACAAGTGGCACTTTGATGAAGGTACACAAACCATACCTATCATCATTCCCCGCAACTACCTGAACCTTTACAACTTTGGTTTTGCGCAAAGCCGCAACTTGCCGAAATTATCGGAAGGTGTAATGGGACTGATACAAATGGATATCAACATGCGTGGCAACGGACGTGTAGAACAATACAAAGGAAATATCGTCGGCTTCTCCAATCGGTTGAATACCATCCTTGTTCCTCAATCCTTCATGGAGTGGGCAAATCAGAATTTCGCCCCCGAACGGGAAGCGCAACCCTCCCGCCTCATCGTGGAAGTAAAGAATCCCACAGATACAGCCATCACCGACTACTTCCAACAAAAGAACTATGAAACCGAAGGAGACAACCTGGATGCCGGAAAAACAACCTATTTCCTCCGCCTCATCACAGGTATTGTTTCAGGAGTAGGACTATTTATCAGTATCTTGTCTTTTTATATCCTGATGCTAAGTGTATTCTTGCTGCTTCAGAAGAATACGGCAAAGTTAGAAAACCTACTATTAATAGGTTACAGTCCTTCTAAAGTCGCATTGCCTTATCATGTATTGACCGTAGGCTTGAATTTACTGGTACTGCTCCTCGCCGTCATTGGTGTAGCCTGGTTAAGATCTTACTACACCGGAGTCCTGCAAATTCTCATTCCACAACTGGAAACAGGCTCTCTTCTGCCCTGTCTCCTTGCCGGAAGTATCTTATTTATAGTGGTATCCGCTTTAAACATCCTCCTGATACGAAAGAAGGTTCTCTCCATCTGGAAAGGGAACAAATGATTCCCGTTTTTAAGCTTAAAGAGTAGCAACTTACATTTTTATCCATACCTTTACGCCCGAAAAGTAAAGAGTATGATAAAACGAAAAATAACCAAAGTAATAGTAGCATGTCTCATGCTGCTATTTCTTTTATCAACAGGTATTTTCATCTTCCGGGGAAGCCTACTGCGCCATATCGCAGATAAACGCATTGTCAGACTGGAACAGCGTTACGGATTGGACATCAGTTACAATAAACTCCACATGAAGGGGTTGAATACGATCTCCGTCGACGGACTGAATGTGGTTCCACAGAAAAGAGATACATTGCTTTCCCTTCAATCTCTCAATATCCGTATCGGCCTTTGGAAACTGCTGTGGGGAGATATCAAGATCAAAGAAGTCTGCCTGGACGGACTTTCACTCAATTTCATAAAAAAAGACTCTACAGCCAATTATGATTTCCTTTTCCTGCCCTCTTCCGAAGTAACTGCCTCCAATGAAAGCAATACCAGTACCGATTACACCCGTCGCATCAATACAACATTAAATCTCCTTTTCGGCCTGTTACCCGGAAACGGTGAACTCACCCATCTTACAATCACTGAGCGGAAAGACCGTAATTTCGTCAGCTTCCGTATTCCCCGCTTTGTGATTGACGACTATCATTTCCAATCAGAAATAACAGTTCTGGAAGACAGCCTGAACCAACAATGGAATACCGAAGGAGAATTTAATCCTTCGGAAAGGCGATTGCATGCAACTTTACATGCTCCACAACTGACTGTTCCTTATATCCACCGCCGATTCGGTGCAGAAGTACAGTTCGACAGTCTGACGTGCAACTTCTCACAAGAAAAAGCAAGCAACGGACTCACATGTCTGGTTGGCCAGTCGGAAGTACGGGGATTGCAGGTATATCATAAGCGGTTGTCGCCCGAGACGATCAACCTGGATCGCGGACAACTGGATTTCCACGTAAATGTCAGTCCGCAAGCCGTAGAACTGGATAGTACCAGCCTTGTACGTTTCAATGCACTGACCTTCCATCCTTATTTAAAGGCAGAACGTGTTGGGAAAAGTACAGGCAAGAAAGAGTGGCATTTTATAGCTTCTGTCCGGAAACCCTGGTTCCCTTCGGAAGAGTTGTTCGGTTCATTGCCCAAAGGACTTTTCGAAAACCTGGAAGGTCTCGGCACTACCGGACAATTAGCTTATCACTTTCTATTGGATGTGGATTTCTCTCAACTGGATAGTTTGAAGTTTGAGTCGGAACTGAAAGAAAAAGATTTCCGTATTCTCCATTATGGAAAGACGGATTTAGGTAAGATGTCCGATGAGTTTATCTATACAGCGTACGAGAACGGACAACCCGTATACACCTTCCCAGTCGGTCCGTCATGGGAGAATTTCACACCCTTGGACAGTATTTCTCCTCTGCTGCAAATGTCTGTCATGCAGAGCGAGGACGGAGCTTTCTTCTATCACCGGGGATTCCTGCCGGATGCCATGCGAGAAGCTCTGATTCATGACCTGGAAGTTCGCAAGTTTGCCCGCGGAGGTAGCACGATCTCCATGCAATTGGTGAAGAATGTTTTCCTGAACCGTAACAAAAACATTGCCCGCAAACTGGAAGAAGCGCTTATCGTCTGGCTCATCGAAACCGAACACCTCACTCCGAAGGCACGCATGTACGAAGTTTACCTGAACATAGCGGAATGGGGGCCTATGGTTTACGGCATCCACGAAGCGGCATCTTTCTACTTTAACAAACGCCCCTCACAGTTAAGTTTAGAAGAAAGTATTTTCCTGGCTTCTATCGTTCCTAAACCGAAACACTTCAAAAACTCATTTACGGCAGATGGGCGGTTGCAAGAAAGCCAGGAAGGCTACTTCCGCCTGATTGCGGAAAGATTAGCCAAGAAAGAAGTGATAACTGATGCACAAGCGGCACAGGTAAATATTAATAATGTGGTACTAAAAGGAATGGCTAAATCAAGGTTTGTAAATGAAGGTTGGCAATAAAGCAAAACGGAAAAGTAATAAATAAATTCCTAAAACTTACCCCTGATGTGCCAACATATACTCCTTAGGTGACATCCCATGCACCTCCTTGAAAGAACTGGAGAAATGTGACAGATTCGTATACCCCGTAGCATACGCCACTTCGGAAACTGTCAGTTTCTTCTCTTTCAGCAGTGCGGCAGCCTGTTGCAAACGGATATTCTTGATAAAATCACGTGCCGAAAGGTTTGTCAGTTCTTTCAGCTTCCGATGTACATGGACGCGACTTAAACCGACATTTGCCGCCAACATCTCTACATTCAGATCCGGATTGGAAAGGTTCTCATTGATAACCTTCATTATCTTGCTCATCAATATCTCATCCGCCGATTTCATGCTCAGCTTCTGCACCTTGTCCTCTTGCTGTTGCGCACCACTGAATTTACTCTTCAGCAGTTTACGGTTAGCAAGCAAGTTGGCAATCGTACTCTTCAGCAGCTCCGTATTGAAAGGCTTCACCATATAAGCATCCGCACCGGTTGCCATTCCCTCCATGGTATCTTCGGGTTTCGACTTGGCAGTCAATAAAATTACAGGCACATGATTGACATTCGTATTCTGCTTAATCTTCCGGCAAAGTGACAGACCATCCATTTCCGGCATCATAATATCGCTGATTACCAAATCAGGAGTATCTGCAAGAATAGTATCATAAGCCTCCCTGCCATTCTTCCGGGTCATTATCCGATAGTCCCCTTCCAATTCTTCTTTCAGATAAGAAAGAATCTCCTCCTCATCTTCCACTATCAATATGCGCATACGGTTCTTTGCCTTACCGGTCTTCTTGCTTTCCTCATCCTCTTCACCCTCTCCTTCTTCAAAGACTTCCTCCAAGTCCGTCTTTTCCGGTTTAACCAGCACGGCATGAGGGGTGATGAGTGCTTCCACATCTTCCAGTTCGTCCGTACGCAGATGTGCTGAACCCAAAGGAATACGGATCACGAAACGACTGCCCGGAGCATCCTCCCTGTTCTCTGCCAAGATAATGCCATGATGCAGTTCCACCAATGAACGGGACAAATGCAAACCGATACCCGTACCGAAATTCGACTTCGTCACATCATTATCTATCTGATAGAAACGCTCGAATATGCGCTCTATCTTCTCCCGGTCGAGTCCGATACCACTATCCGTGACCGTTATTTCAAAATATTCCTTCAGAGGATCGCGACGGGCAGCATCGCGCCCGGTAGAAAGCGAAACCGTAATTTCACCCTGCTCCGGTGTGTACTTGAAGGCATTGGAGAAGATATTCATCAATATCTTGTCGAAGTTATTCATATCCACCCATACCTTCAACTGCGGCATAGCGTGCTCGAAGCTGAAATGTATCTTCTTCTTCCGTGCCATATAATCGAAGGTAAGCATCACATCATCAATGAAACCAACCATATCCGTTTCACGGAACTTCATGAACATCTGCCCCTTATCCAGTTTACGGATGTCCATCAACTGATTTATCAGACGAAGAATACGTTGTGCATTCCGGTAAATCATCAGATAAGTCTTTTGTACTTCCCCTCCCTTCTTTTCGGCCAACAACTTCTCCAGGGGATTAATGATCAGCGTCATCGGAGTACGTATTTCATGCGAGATGTTGATAAAGAACTGTAGCTTCGCCTCATTCAGTTGTTCGGCATGTTCGCGCTTCATGATTTCACGGCGATGGCGCATACGCGACAGGATGTAATTCACAATGCCCAATACAAGCAAGCCGAGCAGAAAAACATAAATGCAATACGCCCACCACATCTCATACCAGGGCGGAGTAATCAGAATCTTAACCGTACGTATCTCCGAAAGATTGCCGTGACTCAGTGCCCGCACATGGAAAGTATATTTGCCCGGCGGAAGATTATTGTAAGTCACCCTGTTCACACCCGGCTCGGTGCTGAGCCACTGGTTGCTCAATTCCTCAATCTTATACTGATAGGATATCTGCTCCGGGTTGTTATACTGCAACGTGGAGAAGATGATACTGAACGTATTATCGTAATGAGCCAGTTGAAACATATTCGCATCCGGCACGGACGTATAGATAACGGTATGCCTTCCCGAACGCGTATTTTTCCGCACAGGCTGGTTGAAGATAAAGAAGTCCGTAATCCAGACCTTGGTGTTTTTCAGCACACTCCCTATGGATAAAGGCTGGAAATAGGTAATACCATTTATACCGCCGAAATAGACTTTTCCCGCCTGATCTTTATAGAATGCGCCGTGCGTGAACTCGTTTCCCTGCAATCCGTCGCCCGCATAATAATTGATGTAACGGTTGTTTTCGACATTATACTTACAGATACCCATATAGGTACTGATCCACATATTATGTTCCTCGTCTTCGCAAATTCCACAGATTACATTATTAGGCAAACCATCCGCCACCGTAAAACAGGTCAGTTCTTCGGTCTTCTTGTTGAAGCGATAGAGTCCGTCCGTCGTACCTGCCCAAATATCTCCGGCATGGTCTTCCTGCAAAACATACCCTACCCGGTCTTCAATCAGAGTATTCACATTGCGGTAGTTAATGAAACTCTCATTCACCGGATTGAAGCAACTGATACCTTTATAATGTCCCAGCCAGATCATTCCCTCACTATCACAAAAGATGTAGTTCACCCAGTCATTTGCCAGTTCATTCCGGGTCAGGTCGCCCGACTCATCTTTAGACGACTCATAATGTTTCAACTCCTTCGTCACCAGATTATAGCGGTAGAAACCCGAACCGAAAGTAGCGATATAAAGGTTCTTATGCCGGTCTTCCGTGATCGAGAAAATCTTCTCATTGTCCACCGGCAACGGATATTCACATTCACCGGTTCTCCGGTTTAGTTTTGCCAGTCCCCGGGTGTACGTACCGAGCCAGAAATCTCCGTTCGTATCCTCGTACATACACATAATAGTATTAGCCATCGAACGCGGGTCATTGCCGGGCTGATAATGCCGCAGCCTCCTCCCTTCCGCATCCAGTTCAAATATTCCCTCATTGTCCGCTCCTACCCACAGGTGACGGTTACTATCCTGATAGATAGACATTACACATCCTTGTCCGATGGGATTATAATAAATGGACTTGTTGCCATAATACTCAAACGGATTCTCCTGCTTGGGCATCAGTACAATGCCTTTCTGAAACAATCCTACCCAGAGGTTCTTGTCGCGGTCTTCCATGATAGCGTGTATCTTTCCTTCCGAAAAATCCAGCGGCGCGGAATTGATGCTATAATCCTCTATCTTCCCGGTCATCCGATTGTAAGTCTTCAGTCCCTGACCGTCGGTGCCTATCAACAGGCAGTCGTCCACCAGCGTCAGACAATAGATGGACAGCTCCTCGCTACCCGTATAGGGAACAGGAATAAAGCGGTTCTGCTCACGATCATAACGGGACAAGCCATGCTTTTGAGTGCCGATGAACAGAGTCCCGTACTTATCTTCACCAATGGCCGACACATAGTTATCATTAATCACCGGATATCTGAACACACGGACTTCTTGCGTAGCGGGCAGATAGCAAATCAATCCATGCCCTTCCGTACCAATCCAGATATTATAATCAGAATCTTCGTATAAATTCGACTGGAAGTTATAATTCACTTGCCTCATGATGGCGTCAATGGACTCCGCCTGCTGCTTCTCTTCGTCCAAGCGGAAAATACCCTGTCCGGTAGTTACCACCCAGATCTCACCATTATGCAATTTCTGCATCTGCGTGATGTGTGGAAAAACCCGCTTACCCGCGCGTATCATTGGAATCTCCCGGAAAGTATCCGTTTCCGAATCATACTTCATCAACCCGTCGATGCAACCTACCAGCAGATTCTGCCGGCTGTCTTCATAAAGTGTACGTACGTAATTGTTTTTAATGGAAGTAGAATCACCGGACATGTGTTTATAGTTAGAAAAGCGAAGCCCGTCGAAACGGTTCAGTCCATACTCAGTAGCTATCCAGATGAATCCGCGCTTATCCTGAAAGATCTGGTTGATAAGACTGCTGGACAATTCGTTGTTAGTGGAATAAAACTTACCGGTCTGTGCTGCCAAAGGCAGAACAACCAAACACAACAATAAGACTATAAGGGGGGCTTTGTTAGGAGCTGTTTTCATTGCATTCTATACTTAAAGGTAAGCAAAGATAAGAAAACTTTCGAAATGGACAGGGAAGCCAGTGAAAGGAATATGGGATTTATCACTTAATTATCTATCTTTCGAGCGTCAACAACCCCGGGACGTAACACCAGCGAATGATTTTGTAACACAGGGAAAAGTCATGTTACATTTAAATGTAACACAGGCTACAATAAAACACCTGCTTCTTCATATTATAGAATACCTTTGTCACAAACGAAAAGGAATGTTTAATCACTTAATCTAATTGAATACAAATATGGAAACTTAAAAATGAAATGCACGTCTTCACATCTTTAATAAAGAAAGAGAATATTATTGTTATCCAACTAAATTAATTTCAGTATGAAATGCACAAATTATTGTTTTAAGCCTCTGGGGCTTCTATTCTTATTATGCCTGATACCTCTATGGGCATTTTCACAGAACATCACTGTGAAAGGTGTGGTGAAAGACGCCACAGGAGAATCGGTTATCGGTGCGAGCGTAGTGCAGAAAGGCACCAGCAACGGTATTATTACCGACATCGACGGTAACTTCACGCTGAATGTTCCATCCAACAGTACCATCGTAATTTCATTTGTGGGCTACAAGACACAAGAAATTCCTGTAGCCGGGAAGACACAAATCAATGTTACGATGAAGGAAGATACTGAGATGCTGGACGAAGTCGTGGTAGTAGGTTACGGACAGATGAAACGTTCGGACCTGACGGGTTCGGTGGTATCGGTAAATGACCAGGCCATCAAGAAGTCGGTTCCGACTTCTATCGACCAGGTATTGCAAGGCCGCGCTGCCGGTGTGCAGATTCAGGCAAACTCCGGTACACCCGGTGCAAGTTCTGCCATCCGCATCCGTGGTATCAACTCACTGAACGCCACAAACCAACCTATCTTCGTGATTGACGGAGTAGTGGTGGACGCCGCCACAGATGACGAGACGAATAACCCGCTGTCCAGCATCAACCCGTCGGACATTGTTTCAATGGACGTATTGAAAGATGCCTCCGCCACCGCCATCTATGGTGCACGTGCCTCAAACGGTGTTATTATGATCACTACCAAACGCGGACAAGCGGGCGAAGCCACCATTACTTATGATGGTTACATCGGCTGGCAGAACATGCCCAAGCACCTGGATATGATGAACCTGCGCGAATATGCTGAGCATCACAATTCCCGTGCCGCAGCGGGTATCGTCACTCAAAGCAGCGCCTTTGTACGCCCCGATATGCTGGGTGAAGGAACCGACTGGCAGGACGAACTTTTCCAGAATGCCATGATGACCAGCCACAACCTCTCGCTGACAGGCGGTAGTGATAAGGCCACTTATGCTATCAGTGCCGGTTATCTGGATCAGGACGGTATAGCTCTGGGCTCAGGCTTCAAACGCCTCTCCCTGCGCGGAAACCTCGATGCACAGGTAAAGAAATGGCTGAAAGCGGGAATCAACTTCTCACTGGCAGACTCTAAACAAAAGGTGGGTTGCGACAACAACATTATCATGAATGCCCTGCAACAGCAACCTTCCGTAGCAGTAACCAACGCCGATGGCGGTTTCGACGGACCGGACGACGTGTGGATGCCGGTGAATCCGGTAGCTTACGCAACCATTCGCGATAATTATAACAAGAAAATAAACTTCCGCTTCAATACTTATCTGGAAGCTACACTGATGGACGGACTGTCATTCAAGACGGAACTCTCTGCCGACTACAACCTGAATAAGTTCTATTACTACGAACCCGACTACAAGTTCGGTGTAATCACCAACGAAACCCGCACCGGACGTTGGACGAAGACGGACACCAAATACTGGTCATGGCGCAATATACTTACTTATAATAAAACCTTCGCACGTGTACACAGCATCAACGTCATGCTGGGACAGGAAATGTCGCAGTCACATTGGGAAACACAGGTGAGCAATGCAACGGGCTACCTGAGCAACTCAACCAAAGACCCCAGTGCAGGTGACGTGTCCAAATCAAGCGGTACCGGATCACAGAGTGATAACTCCATCGCTTCATTCTTCGGACGCGCCTTCTATTCGTATGACGACCGTTATCTGCTTACCGCTACCCTGCGCCGCGACGGTTCTTCTAAATTCGCCCGCGGCAACCGGTGGGGCTGGTTCCCATCCGCCGCATTGGGTTGGAAACTTTCCAATGAATCTTTCCTGAAGGACAACGATGTGATCAATAACCTGAAACTCCGCTTCGGCTGGGGTGCAACGGGTAACCAGAATGTAGAGAACTGGGCTTATATGGCCATGCTTTCATCCAAAACCACCCCGTGGGGCGTAGGTGTGTTGACAGGAAACACGCCCAATCCCGAACTGAAATGGGAAACGACCTACTCCACCAACATCGGTTTGGACCTCAGTCTCTTCCAGAACCGCATCGAGTTCATCGCAGACGTATATTATAAGAAGACCAAAGATCTGCTGCTCCAACTTCCGTTGCCGTCTTACCTCGGTTCGGCAGGTGCCGGTTCGGCCAGCAATCCATGGGCAAACGTCGGATCACTCGAAAATAAAGGTATAGAGTTGACCTTGAACACAGTGAACATTGATAAGAAAGGTTTCCAGTGGCGTTCCAACTTCGTATTCTCACTGAACCGTAACAAAGTGCTGGAACTGGATACGGAAAGCGCTTCTATCGAGAAGACCTACAGTGTAGGCAGCGAGAACAGCATAGTGACACGTACCGTTGTAGGACAGCCTATCGGACAATTCTGGGGCTACAAAGTGATCGGCCGTTTCGACAAAGCCGAAGACTTTTATTACAAAGATAAAGAAGGCAACGTGAAACCCGTCGCTCTGCCTGCCGGTTCTTCCATCGAAGAAGGAAAGACCTGGATCGGTGACTACATCTTTGCCGATCTGAACAATGACGGCGTCATCGACAACAACGACTGTACCTTCATCGGAAATCCCGAACCCAAGTTTACTTACGGCATCGGAAATACGTTCTCCTGGAAAGGTTTCGACCTGACCATCTTCCTCTCCGGCTCTTATGGCAACGACGTACTGAACTACAACCGCCGCTACATAGAGAACCCGCGCGTAAACAGCAACCTGCTGAAGAGTGCAGCCAACTATGCCGTATTGGAAAGAATAAACCCGGACGGTCCGGATGATTTCCGCAACCTGCGTGTGGCTAATACAAGCACCACTCTGCCGCGCATCTCGGCTTCTACCACGAATGCCAACAACCGCGTCAGCGACCTTTACATCGAAGACGGTTCGTACCTGCGCATTCAAAACATCTCATTAGGCTACACACTCCCCAAGAAATGGGTGAACAAGCTGAACCTACAGAATGTGAAAGTATATGCCAACCTGCAAAACGTATACACCTGGACCAACTACTCCGGTTATGACCCCGAAGTGGGCTGTATGTATGGCGATGCTCTGATGAACGGTCTGGACTACGGTCGCTATCCTTCACCGCGTATTTATACATTCGGTTTAAACGTTTCTTTCTAACCTCAAAATGAGAAAACAAATGAAAAGCAAATTAATACTTATAATGGCTTTGACCGGTGGAATGTCACTGGCAAGCTGCGAGGACTTTCTGGATCAAGAAAACACTACGAACCTCAACCAGGAAACTTTCTTCGACAGCGATGCGGCTATCACAGCTGCAACAGCTCCACTTTACAACTATGTATGGTCCAGCTTCAACGAGAAGGCCTACTACTCCATGGGCGACGGTCGTGCCAATAACATCACCGCTCAATATTCGGACTATATCTATCCGTATACCAACCTGAACGAAACTTCACTCGCCGCCGGACTCGACGATGCCTGGGGAGCTTTCTACTCGGTAGTGGCGCAAGCCAACAATACGATCAATAACATCCGGAATCATGCTTCTGCCAACGTAAGTGAGACAGCCAAGACCCAAGGCATAGCCGAAGCACGTTTCATGCGCGGAACAGCCTATTGGTATCTGGCTTCCCTCTGGGGACTGGCCATCATCTACGAGAACACTTCGGACCTGGTGAACAACTACGTGGTTCCCGCCAACAACCGCACCGACGTGATGGAATTTGCCATCCGCGACCTGGAATATGCGGCTGCATATCTCCCGGACACTCCTGCACAGACCGGACGGGTTACCAAGTACAGTGCTTTCGGTATGCTCTCACGTGTATACCTCTCCATGGCCGGACTGACCGACAACGGCGAATACAATGGAAGCAACATAGCTACCGACCCGAACCGGGGCACGCGCAACACGTATTATCTGGATCTGGCCAAGAAAGCAGCCTTGAGAGTTGTGGGTACTTCCAATTATGATCTGATGGATAACTATGGCGACCTCTTCACGTATGCAAACAACAATTGCAAAGAAGCGCTCTTCCAGCTGCAATGGCTCTCCGGTTCCAAAGATGTTCTTCCCTGGGGAAGTATGCAGGCTATCACTACCTTCTTTGGCTGGTCTACCATGGTGACGGACGCCACCAACTGGGGCGGTGCCACTTATTGTTCTTGGGACTTATGGGACGAATATGATCCGAAAGACGTCATCCGCCGCCACTACTCCGTGGCTTCCTATGGCGAACATTATCCGGATATGAATGTCCGTGGCGGTGGCTACACGTATGGTGTGACCGAAAATCGCGGAAGCCAAGGTGCAAACATCAAGAAATATGTGATCGGAACAAATGCCGACAATGGTGTAAGTTATCAACAAAGTAGTGGTCTGAACACGCACATGCTCAGACTGGCGGAAGTTTATCTGAACCTGGCGGAAGCCATCCTGGGTAATAATGCTTCGACTACGGATCCCACAGCCTTATTCTATTATAACAAAGTGCGCGCTCGTGCAGGCATGCCGACAAAAGATAGCAATGAAGCCATCACTTACGAAGACCTGCGCTACGAACGCCGCATCGAACTGGCTTTTGAAGGGCAATACTGGTACGACCTGATCCGCCGCTCCTACTACAAGCAGCAGGAAGTGGTGAACTACATGAACAACCAGAACCGTAACGCCAGCTACGACTATAACGAAACCACCGGAAAGTATGAAATCAGTGAAGATTACGTTGCTCCCGGAAAAGGCGTGGCCACGGCTACGGCAAGCAGCCTGACGCTCCCTGTTTCAGACGTAGACCAAAACAAGAACCACTATCTCAGCGGCACTATTCAAACCGTACCCTATGCTTTCGGCGAGAGAGAAGTGTCCGTAGCAGATTTATACAAATAACTTTAATACCAAACAGATATGAAAAACTTGAAATATATATGGCTCTTATGTCTTGCGCTGACCGCTGTCTGCTTCGTATCCTGCGACGACGATGATAATCAGGACAGTAAACCGATCGTAATCTCAAAGATTTATCTTGAAGACTACAAGTCGGCAGTGCCCGACCGTGAAGTCCAGTTCGCCCGCCTGGGACAGCTGATCCGCATCGAGGGCAACGGTTTCCTGGGGATGAAGCGGGTTTATATCAACGGCTATGAAACCTTCTTCAACGTGGCATACGTGGCCGATAACTCCATGCTGATTACCGTGGACAGCAAAACTCCTGTTGTAAATGCACCGGACGATGTACGCAATAAGATACGTCTGGTAAAATCGGGTGCGGAACTAGAGTACACTTTTGAAATCCGCTCAGCAGCCCCCAGTATCTCACGCATCAGCAACACGCTGCCGCAAGCACAGGAAAAAGTGACTGTATATGGCACCGGACTGCACGAAACAAGCAAAGTGACCTTGCCGGGCGGAACTGAAATCACTGCCGGCATAGAAAGTGATGAAGACGGTGAATGGTATTCATTCACAATGCCTTCGGGCATCACAGCCAGTGGTTCCATCACTTCGGAAGGTGCTAACGGTATTGCCATCACTCCCGCTTACTTCAATGACAGCAATTGCATGATACTCAACTTCGATGGCAAAGGCGCACAAGGTTCGTGGAACTGGAGCGAGACAGGTTCTATGATCAGTGCAGATGATCTTGTAAATGATCCGGATGATTCTGGCCGCGGCAAGTGCCTGCAGATTGTTCCGGACCGCCTACTGACCGGAAATGGAGTAGCCGCCGGTAAACCGCGTGTTACCGAATGTTGGACGGTGGGTGCCGGTGAAGACGAAACGGTGGATTGGTCTTACATGTACTCCCACATCCCGGCCACTACCGCTCTGACGGATGTCGCCTTCCAATTTGACATCAACGTACCCGATGCGTGGATCGGAACCGGACATATTCAGATCTGCCTATTCAATAATTTCAATTATGGAGGAATAGGTTCTGATGACGACGGACAACGCACTGCATTCTATGTGCCTTACATCCAGGATGGCGCAGTAGTTCCTTTTACTACGACCGGCTGGCAGACCGTTACCATTCCTTTCAGCGAATTCGGCTACTACAAGAAGCAATTGGAAGAGGGCACCACAACTCCTACTTTCCAAACAGTTGTCGATGACCGTCTGGCTGCCACATACCAGAACTTTGGTGTAGGTTTCGTGAATACCGATTTCACGTATGGGGGAGTAAGCATTACTTCCACACTCTTCAAAACGAAGATCTATCTGGACAACTTGCGCGTAGTTCCTTGCGCAAGCGTCACGGTTTCGGACTTCGACGATGAGGAATAAGGATAGATCACATTGTGTAACATGAATAAAAGAACATAGATTATGAAACTAAATAAAATCATTCTTCCAGTAATGGCTTGCGCACTGACATTGAGCGGCTGTTACGATGAAAAAATGGAATGGGGCAAACCCGACGGGCACGGTGACGTCAACATCTCCGATATTCCCCTCGCATTGAAAGAGAAGCTGGCAAACTATGATTATATCAAAGCGTATGCCAAACAGTATGCGCCGCATATGACCATCGGTCTCGGTTTAGGTGCCGACCAATACATCAGCGATCCGCAATACAAGCAGGTGGCGGATGAGAACTTCCAGTTGTTCACCACCGGCAATGCCATGAAGCACTCGTCCGTAGTGAAGAACGACGGTACACTGGACTTCACAACGATTGATGCCTTCCTGAATCTTGTACCGTCTGACATCCAGATATACGGACACAACTTCCTGTGGCACACACAGCAGAAACAGACTTATCTGAAATCACTGATTGCTCCGGAAGTTATCATAGACGTTGATGATGATGATGTTTGCGAGAATATCATACCAAACAGTGACTTTGAAAATGGTACCATTGCAGGCTGGGGTGCTTGGGGGAATAATAACCCGACAATAAGTATCACTTCTCCGGGATACGACGGAAGCCAGTATGCAATGCTTATCACGAATCCTGCAGATGGTGGCACCGGCAACGCTTGGAAAGCTCAAACGGCCTACACTTTTGATACTCCGATTGAAGCCGGTACTACTTATGTGGTACAATTCTGGGCTAAGAGCAGTACGGGAGCAGGAAAACTTCAATTCCAGTATCAGAATGGTACGACTTACGGCAGCCAGGGTGGCTACAATACTTTTGATGTCGGAACTTCCTGGATATTGTGCCAGTACGAGTTCACTACAACCTATGAAGATGTGAACCGTATTCTTATCAACAGTGGTGAAATAGCCGGAGAATATACAATTGACAATTTTAAATTCGGCAAGAAGATAGAAGAGAAAATGATCAATATCATAGACGACGGAAAATTCGAAGACGGAACTCTCGGCTCATGGATCGGTTGGGGAAACAATTCGACGCGTTCTATCTCTAACAAGGGAGAAGGCTATAACAGCGATTACTGCATGGTGATGGTCAATCCTTCTGACGGAGACTCCTGGAGTGCCCAGACTGCTCATTCATTCCCGGAAACATTAACCGTGGGAAAGACCTATATGTATTCAGTTATGGTGAAAGCATCCGTTATCAATCCGGATTTCACCTTACAGGTGCAAGATGCCAGTGGTGGCAATGGTGAAGGATACGTGAGTGCTGCAACAGCCGTCGATCAATGGATACCGATTGAAGGTGAATTTGTTTGCAAGAATGAAGGAATGGCACGTCTCTGTATTAACTACGGAAAAGCAGCTGGAACTTACTACATCGATAACTTCAAATTCGGTGAAAAGAAAGCTGCAGCAGAAACTAAAACTTTGCGTGCTGCAACCCGTGCCGGTGGCATCAGCTACAAGTTGAAGACTCCCGAAGAAAAGAAAGCCGCCCTGCTGGGTGCCATGGAATCATGGATTAAAGGCATGTTGGAGCATACGGGCGATCGCATCAAGGAATGGGATGTAATCAACGAACCGATTGCAGACGACGGACAATGGCGCGGTATCAGCGGTAACTTTATGAGCAACGGCGATGAAGCTCCTGACATAGCACCTGTGGAAGACGAAGAAAGCGGTCTGAACCTGAACTGGGCAACCGATCACTTCTATTGGGGATACTACATCGGTAAAGAATATGCCGTGAAAGCATTCGAGTATGCACGCAAATATGCAGCTGCCGACGCCAAACTTTATGTAAATGACTACAACCTCGAATCAAGCCCCAACAAACTGGCTGCTCTGATAGGATTTGTACAGTACATTGAAGATAATGGTCAGAAGGTCGACGGTATCGGTACTCAGATGCACGTATCATCCAGTATAACGAAAGATCAGGTAGACGCTATGTTCAAGACTTTGGCTGCAACAGGCAAACTGATCCGGGTAACGGAATTGGATGTACAGGTAGGCACCACTACTCCATCGGCTGAACAATTGGCCACACAGGCGGAAGTATATCAAATGATCTTCGACTCTTACCGGGTTAACGTACCACAGGCTCAGCAATCAGGTATCACCATCTGGACGCTGACCGACAGCAAAAAAGAACATGAATACTGGTTGTCGGACGATGCACCGAACCTTTTCGATGCAAACTATGGTCGCAAACATGCCTATAAAGGTGTATGCGATGGTATTGCCGGAAAAGACATTAGTGAAGATTTCAGCGGTGACGACTGGAAGAATGCGTATGAAACAGAAGGAGAAGGAACTCCAGCTGAATAAAGTGTGAAGACAGGAAATCTGGTAAGGTTGAAACCTTACCAGATTCCATTTAACAAATCATTCAGCAAATCCGGCAAAAACATCCGTTTTACCCCCTGAAACAGGGAAATGTACGATAAACAAAAAATTATGTAACATCATTGAGGAATGATGTAACCGAAATGAAGTTTTCTGCAACACTGCGAAAAGCTTTCTAAATTATAGCTCACTATCTTTGTTGCAATGAAAAACATCTCAAATCAATACCAGAGACAAACGATGAAGAATTGGATTTTAACTTTAGTTTTGAGTGTAATGACAGTTGGGTATGTAAATGCTCAAAAGAGTACATTACAAAAACAAGGCAGCGCTACTCAATTAGTAGTAGACGGCAAACCATTTCTTATTTTAGGCGGTGAATTAGGGAATTCATCGGCAGCATGCACAGAAGATATCGAACGTATCTTCCCGAAGTTGCAACGGATGGGACTGAATACAGTACTCGTTCCCGCATACTGGGATTTGATAGAACCGCAGGAAGGACAATTCGACTTCACCCTCACAGATAAAGTCATCCGTCAAGCCCGGCAGAACGATCTGAAAGTAATCTTTCTTTGGTTCGGTGCCTGGAAAAACTCCATGAGTTGCTACGCTCCCCTCTGGTTCAAAGAAAACTATAAAAAATACCCGCGTGCTTATACACAAAAAGGAAAACCACTCGAAATAGCCAGCGCATTCTCTGAAAATGTATTCCAAGCCGACAACCGCGCTTTTTCCGGATGGATGGAACACGTTGCAGCCATTGATAAAGAGGAAGGTACCGTCATCATGATACAGATAGAAAATGAAATAGGTATGCTGGAAGATGCAAGAGACTATTCCAAAGAAGCCAACGCATTGTTCAATGCACCGGTGCCCGCTGAATTAATGAGTTACTTGCAGAAAAATAAGAAAACGCTCCACCCCCAGATGCTTGAGAAATGGGAAAGCCAAGGTAGCAAGAAGCAAGGCACCTGGCAAGAAGTATTCGGAGCCGATATTTACACCGATGAATTATTTATGGCCTGGCACTACGCCCGCTATGTGGAGAGAATGGCACAAAGCGCCCGGTCCATCTACAATATTCCACTATACGTGAACGCTGCCATGAACAGCCGCAACCGGAAGCCGGGAGAATATCCTTCTGCCGGTCCGCTGGCACACCTTATTGATATATGGCATTGCGGAGCGCCCGACATCGACCTTCTTGCTCCCGACCTGTACGACAATGGCTTTACAGAGTGGGTAGCTAAATATAAATTGCACAACAACCCGTTGTTTATTCCCGAAATCAAACTGACAGACAATAATGGCGTAAGAGCTTTCTATATCTTTGGTGAGCATGATGCCATCGGTATCAGCCCGTTCTCCATCGAAGGTGGTTCCGACTCTCCCGACTCTCCGTTGGTGAAAAGTTATCGTACGCTGAAAGAGTTCATGCCTCTGCTCGCTAAGTATCAGGGTAAAGGCGCAATGAAAGGATTACTCTTCGATCAGGAAAATAAAGAACGTATCATTTATCAGGATGATCTGAAGATAACCTGTCGCCATTTCTTTACTCTTCCCTGGGATGCGCGTGCCACCGATGGCAGTGTATGGCCCGAAGGTGGAGGTGCATTATTAAGACTGGCACCCAATGAGTATATCGTGGCAGGTAGCGGTATCGTTATCGAGTTTGAGAAAGCTACAGAAAATCAGGCCAAAGTTCGGGCGTTGGGCGAAGACGGATTTGTCCAGGCAGGAGGAAAGGGTGATGGAGTGATAAGTGATAAGGTGATGTGGAAAGGGGCACGATGCGGCATCGGTTCCGTAGATGAAGTGAAGGTAAACGAGGACGGTACGCTCTCTTACATCCGCCGTCTGAATGGTGATCAAGACCATCAGGGGCGCCATGTGCGTATCTCAGTGGGAGATTTCCAGATACTTCATGTGAAGTTGTATGAGTATAAGTAGGTAGTAGCTAAGTAGTGAATAAAAAGATAAATTAGATATGAATCAGGTTAGTTTTAATAAAGTTAGGTTGAGTCTGGCAGTGCTGCTTTGCCTTTGCGCTACTTCCATGGTAGATGCAAAGGTGAAGTTGCCTGCCTTGATTTCTGACGGAATGGTACTGCAACGGGAACAACCCATTAAAGTATGGGGCATGGCAGATGCCGGAGAAAGCATACAGGTAAAGTTCCTGAAAAATGCCGTTCCTACAGGTGTAAAAGGAGGAAAACTGAAAGCCACTTACACAGCTACAGCAGATGAAAACGGTCAATGGACCCTTACCCTGCCTGCCATGAAACCGGGCGGACCTTACCTCCTTCAAGTAAATGACATCGAACTGAAAGATATTCTGGTGGGAGATGTATGGCTATGCTCCGGTCAATCCAATATGGAACTGCCCGTCAGCCGGGTTACGGATATGTTCCGTGATGAAATCTCCGCTTATGAGAACACGAATATACGGCAACTGAAAGTGCCCAATATCTTCAACTTCCATGCACCGCAAACGGACCTGCCGAACTACGTTGCCTGGAAACCACTGACGCAGGAAAACGTAATGAACTTCTCTGCTCTGGGCTATTTCTTTGCCAAAGCCATGTATGAAAAGAATGGCATACCCGTCGGACTGATAAACTCCAGTTGGGGCGGAACTCCCGTTGAGGCGTGGATAAGCGAGGAAGGACTGGAAGAATTTCCGAAGTATATTAATGATAAACGGCAATATGAAGATGATGCTTATCTGAAAAGCATTAAACAGACAGAAGGTTTGAACTTCTATCGCTGGAACACTTCCCTATACCAGGGAGATGCAGGACTGCACGAAGCAACACCTTGGTATGCAGCCAACTACAATGATAAAGACTGGAAGACCGTTGATTTATTCTCTACCGACTGGGGAACCAACGGTTTGAATCCGATAAACGGTTCGCACTGGTTCCGCAAGGAAGTGGAAGTACCGCAAGACTGGAACGGAAAAGAAGCGACCCTGCGTTTAGGTTGCATTGTAGATGCAGACTCCGTCTATGTGAACGGTACATTCGTAGGTACCATTTCCTACCAGTATCCTCCACGCATCTATACCATTCCGGCAGGTGTGTTGAAAGCAGGAAAGAATACAGTAACCATACGCCTCATCAGCAATAACGGTTATCCGCACTTTGTAAAGGAGAAGCCTTATAAAATTATTTGCGGAAATGAAGAAGTAAGCCTGCAAGGAGAATGGAAATACAGATTAGGTGCTTCCATGCCTCCGGCTCCGGGAATGATGTTCTTCTGTTACAAACCGGTATGCCTGTACAATGCCATGATTGCTCCGTTACAAAACTATGGCATCCGTGGTGTACTCTGGTATCAGGGAGAGTCCAATGTGGACCGCCGCAATGAATACGCCGCACTACTGACAGCTCTGATTGCTGATTGGCGCAACACATTCGGCAACCCGGAATTACCTTTCTGCATTGTAGAGCTGGCAGACTTCCTGTCCCGAGATGACGCCAGCGGTCGGCAGGCCTGGGCTGAGATGCGCAAAGAACAGGCCAAAGTAGCCGAAACCAACCGGAACACCCGCCTCATCCGCAACAGTGACCTGGGCGAATGGAACGATATACACCCATTGGATAAGAAAACCCTGGGACAACGCGCAGCAGAAAGTGCGTTGGAGAATAATAAATGACGGACAACCGGGAACGGATAACAGCAAACGAACAACTGATTACTGACAATTAATAACTGAATAATACAGCACTATGAACGCACTAAGTCAAAAAGTGTCTATGGCCGAGAAGATTGGCTATAGTTTAGGAGATTGCTCTGCGAACCTCGTGTTCCAGATGATGATGATTTATCAAACCAAGTTTTATACCGATGTCTTCGGTCTGGAAGGCGCCATTGCCGGGTCAGTAATGCTGATTGCCCGCATTGTGGACGCTTTTGTAGACCCTACCGTAGGTATATTGTCCGACCGGACACAAACCAAATGGGGTAAATACCGCCCATGGGTACTCTGGACCGCATTGCCGTTCATGGTGTTCTATGTGCTGGCATTCTACAATCCCGGCATCGAGGATAAGGGTTTGGTAGCGGTGTACGCTACAATCTCTTATACCTTGTTGATGACGCTTTACTCGTTCAACAATACACCGTATGCATCATTGGGTGGTGTAATGTCAAGTGACATCAAGGAACGTACAAGCATTACGTCTATCCGTTTCGTTGCCGCTACCATTGCGCAGTTTGTAGTACAGGGCTTGACGCTCCCGCTGGTAAGCAAGTTCGCAGGTGAAAGTGGTGATAAGGGGCACGGCTGGCTGTGCACTATTTCCTTATTTGCAGTCATCGGTTTCGTGTTCCTGGTTATTACCTTCTTCTCCAGCCGCGAACGTATCACACCGCCGGCAAATCAGAAAACTGATACCCGGAAAGATATCAGGGATGTATTCAAGAATATTCCCTGGCGGGCGATGTTCATCCTGACGCTCTTCCTTTTCACTACCCTTGCCATGTGGGGAAGCGCTATGAACTACTACTTTGAGAATTATGTGGATTCGGGCGCATTATTTGCCTTCCTCGATAAACTGGGGTTGGTGGCTACACAGGCCAGTGATTCGGTGGGCTATACGATACTGAATGCTTTCGGCCTTATTGTCAGCAGTCCTGAAAAGGCTTATGAAGTGGGCTTCGGTGTGTTTAATATGCTGGGAGCAGTGGTACAGTTCTTCGGCGTTATTTTCCTGTCCGGCTTCCTGGCCAACCGTTTCGGAAAGAAATCGGTGTTTATCGTTTGTTTGGCTCTGACGGCAGTGTTCACCGCCTTCTTCTATTTCCCAAATGAGACAGATGTAGAGACGATGTTCGTCCTGAACTTCCTCAAGAGTTTGGCATACGCTCCCACCGTTCCATTGCTTTGGGCCATGATTGCTGACGTGGCGGATCATTCGGAATATGTCAATCACCGCCGTGCAACGGGTTTCGTGTTTGCAGGTGTGGTGTTTGCCCTGAAGGCCGGATTGGGTATTGGCGGCGCTATTCTGGGGTTCCTGCTCTCCGGTTTCGGTTATGTATCGGGTGCAGGGATCGCACAAAGCGAATCGGCTATTCATGGTATCGTGCTTTCATCCAGTATTATTCCGGCTGTTACGTTCTTCATCGGTGTCATAGCGCTGTACTTCTATCCTATTACAAAGAAGTATAATGAAGAGATGCAGGCTGAACTGACGGAACGCAGAAGTAAAGAAGATTATTAAGTGTAAAGGCTGATGGGATTTATTCATAATGGTACAGAAAGGAATAAAAGTGATTAGGGTTTAGTGATAAGTGATAAGCACCATTCGGTATATTATTTTTTAGACGCGGATGACGCGGATAACGCGGATTTAAAAAGCTGCGCTATAAAAGTGGATAAAAAAGATCCGCGTCATCCGCGTCTAAAAGATTATTTATCATTTAACTCATAACCCGTACATTAAGAGTAAATCCCTTCAGCAACCAAATCATACCAATTACAGCATGAAATTAAAGTATTTAGCATTATCAGTTTGTGCTGCCGCATTAATGTCTTGTAATAGTGACAAACCTGTTGCGGCAGACCCGACTCTAACAAACATTCTCGGTGATAAATTCCTTGTCGGTGTCGCCATTAATTCCGAACAGGCTGCGGGTCGCGACACCAGCGCAGTCGATGTAGTTCGCCGCCACTTCAACTCCATTGTGGCCGAAAACTGCATGAAGAGTGAAGTGATACACCCGGAAGAAGACAGATATGACTTTAGCCTGGCAGACGAATTCGTTAAGTTCGGAGAGGATAACGGAATGTTCATCATCGGACATTGCCTGGTGTGGCATTCCCAACTCTCACCTTGGTTCTGCGTAGATGCCGAAGGAAAGAATGTTTCACCCGAAGTCCTGAAAAAACGGTTGAAAAGCCATATCCATACCATCGTGGGCCGATACAAAGGTCGCATTAAAGGCTGGGACGTAGTAAACGAAGCCATCGAAGGAGACGGAAGCTACCGCAAAAGTAAGTTCTACGAGATACTGGGAGAAGAATATATCCCGCTGGCTTTCCAATATGCACATGAGGCAGACCCGGAAGCAGAACTCTACTATAACGACTACGGCATGCACGAACCGGGACGCCGCGACGCAGTGGTGCACATGGTCAATTCACTCAAAGAAAAAGGATTGCGCATAGATGCCATAGGTATGCAGGGACACATGGGATTGGATTACCCAAGCATAGGTGAATATGAAACCAGCCTTCTCGCTTTTGCCTCCACAGGTGCTAAAGTGATGATAACGGAATGGGACATGAGTGCTTTGCCAACCGTAAACCGCGGAGCAAATATTGCCGACAAAGTAGCCTTTGAAAAAGCCTTAAATCCTTATCCCGAAGTTCTGCCGGATAGTGTTTCCAATCTGTGGAATGCCCGCATGAAATCGTTCATGGAACTTTTCATAAAGCACTCGGACGTCATTACACGCGTAACTGCCTGGGGGGTATCGGACGGCGACTCCTGGAAGAATGACTGGCCCGTACCGGGAAGACGGGAATATCCCCTACTCTTCGACCGCAACTATCAGCCCAAGCCCTTTCTGAAAGAAATTCTGGAACCGAAAAAGGCTGTGTTCGATGAGTTCACGTATACGGTAGCTCCCAAGGATGCCGATAAAGCAACTGATCAGGTTACCACACCGGGCACATTGAATCCCGTGTTACCGGGTTGTTATCCCGACCCGAGCATCTGCCGCGTAGGAAACGACTATTATATGGTCAACTCCTCTTTCGCCTTCTACCCCGGCGTACCCATCTGGCACAGCACAGATCTGACGAACTGGGAACAACTGGGCTACGTCCTCAACCGCCCCTCACAGTTGCCTATGTACGACGGCCTGCGCATCAGCGGTGGTATCTATGCTCCAGACATCAAATACAATCCTCACAACGGACTGTTCTATCTGATCACCACAGCCGTAGACGGTGGCGGCAACTTCTTCGTCACCACGGATGATCCGAAGAAAGGAAATTGGAGTGATCCCATTTTCCTGCCCGAAGTGGGCGGCATCGACCCCGGATTTCTCTTCGACGAAGACGGAAAAGCATACATTGTGAACAATGACGGTCCGGCAGGAAAACCCGAATATGACGGTCACCGCGCTATCTGGATACGCGAATTCGACTGGAAGAACGGTTGTACCGTAGGAAAACAGAAGATGATTATTGACGGAGGCGTAGACAAAGCCCAGCATCCCAGTTGGATAGAAGGTCCACACCTCTACCACATCAACGGCACATACTACCTGATGGCTGCCGAAGGTGGAACAGGCCCCAACCACTCGGAAGTGATCTTCACCTCTGCATCTCCGTTCGGCCCTTTCAAGCCTTGTGCCATCAATCCGATATTGACGCAACGCGGCTTGCCGGGCGACCGCTCCAATCCGGTTACCTGCGTCGGTCATGCCGATCTGGTGGAAACTCCCGATGGCGACTGGTACGCCGTCTTCCTCGGCGTCCGCCCCTACCGCAACGGTCACGACGTGATGGGACGCGAGACTTTCATGCTCCCGGTGACCTGGAAAGAGAATCAACCCATTATTCTTCCTGAGGGTGACGTCATCACTTATACCGCCGACCGCTCCCACGGTCCTGCCCCACTATGGACAGCAAACGGACTGGCTAAAGAAGCATTTTTCATCCGCACTCCACTGGTGCCCTGCTATAATATAAACAGCAAAGGGCAGTTGGAAATGACCGCCAGCAGCACTGATCTTAACCAAAAGCGTCAACCTGCCGCCATCGGTCGCTGGATTAACAATTGGACATTCACAGCTCAGACTGGCTTGGACTTCGTGCCACAACAGCCGAAGGATTTCGCAGGCATCATCTGTTTCCATGATGATAATTGCTATATTCGCTTCGGAAAGACATTGGACCAAGACGGCAAACCCGTCATGCTTCTGGAAACATACAGCCATGGCAGACTGTGCAGCCAGGCAAACAGCCCGCTAACCCGGACAGATGGAAAAGTATATCTGAAAGTAGAAGGAGATAATGCAGTAAACTATACCTTCAGCTACTCCACCAGTCCTAAAGGTAACTGGACGCAAGTAGGCGAACCCGTATCCGCCGACCTGATAAGCACGCAGACAGCCGGAGGTTTTACCGGAACCATGGTCGGCATTTATGCCACAGGAAACTATCAGAATTAACCACATTAAAATCATAAAATCATGAAGAAAGAAAAAAGATACTTAGTACCCGGAGATTATATGGCAGACCCTGCCGTGCACGTGTTCAACGACCGCCTCTACATCTACCCTTCCCACGACTGGGAAAGCGGCATCGCCGAAAATGACAACGGTGACCATTTCAATATGAAAGACTACCACGTCTTCTCTACCGATGACCCCGTGAAAGGTGAAATCGTAGACCATGGCCTGGTGCTCACCACCGAAGATATTCCCTGGGCAGGACGCCAGCTCTGGGATTGCGACGTAGCAGAGAAAGACGGCAAATATTATATGTATTTCCCCCTGAAAGACCAGAACGATATCTTCCGTATCGGTGTTGCCATCAGCGACCGTCCCGAAGGTCCGTACATTCCCCAACCCGATCCGATGCGCGGAAGTTACAGCATAGACCCTGCCGTTCTGAATGATGGAGACGGTAACTACTACATGTACTTCGGTGGTCTGTGGGGCGGACAGTTGCAACGCTATCGCGATAACAAAGCCCTGGAAAGTGGAGCTACCTTCCCCGCAGACAACGAGCCGTCCATCCCCGGACGCGTTGCCAAACTCAGCGCGGACATGTTGCAATTTGCCGAAGAACCTAAAGCCGTAGTAATCCTGGACGAAAACGAGCAACCACTGACAGCCGGAGACAACGAACGTCGTTTCTTCGAAGCAAGCTGGATGCACAAGTATAACGGAAAATATTACTTCTCCTACTCTACCGGTGATACCCACCGCCTGTGCTACGCCATCGGCGACAATCCTTATGGTCCTTTCACATATCAAGGAGTAATCCTGACTCCGGTAGTAGGCTGGACTACCCACCACTCCATCGTGGAATACCGGGGCAAATGGTATCTGTTCCATCACGACAGTGTGCCTTCCGGCGGACGTACCTGGTTGCGCAGCCTGAAAGTATGCGAACTGGAATATGACGCCGACGGAAAGATCGTCACCATTGAAGGAGTGGATTAACCGTTGCCCGATAGAGTATGAATACTGTCAAAATAGGTATTATAGGTACCGGGTGGATTGCCGAAAAGATGGCAATCACCCTCAAAGGAATGAAGGGAGTAGAAGCTTATGCAGTCGCTTCCCGCCAGTTGCAGACTGCCCGTAACTTTGCCGACCGGTGGGGTTTCACCCGTGCCTACGGTTCTTATGAAGAAATGCTGGATGATGAAGAGGTGGAGTTGGCATATATTGCCACTCCCCATTCTCACCATTTCGAACATGCACGTATGAGTCTGCTGAAAGGCAAAGCGGTTTTATGCGAAAAGGCATTCACCGCCAATGCCCGCCAGGCGGAAGAACTGCTGAATCTTGCCAAAGAAAAGGAGCTCTTCATCACCGAAGCTATCTGGACACGCTACATGCCTCTATCGCAAACCATCAATGACCTTGTAAACGGTGGAATCATCGGACGCCCCGTGACGCTGTCTGCCAATCTGGGTTACCCAATCGGCAACCGTGAGCGCCTCCGCCAACCGGCACTGGCAGGCGGGGCTTTGCTCGATCTGGGAGTGTATGCACTGAACTTTGCTTCCATGGTTTTCGGGACGGACGTAGAGCGTGTCACCTCTACCTGCGTAAAGACCGATACCGGAGTCGATGCACAGAATAGCATAACTCTCACATTCAAGGATGGGAAAATCGCTGTGCTGCACAGCAGTATACTGAGTATGACCGACCGCCAAGGCATCATTTCCGGTGACAAAGGCCACCTGATCATTGAAAATATCAACAATCCGCAACGAATCAAGGTGGTAACAGAAGATTATAAGACGGCAGTTGTCTACAACTGTCCGCCACAAATCACCGGATACGAATACCAGGTATATGCATCCATGGAAGCTCTGAGGAACGGGTGGCTCGAATCTCCCTATATGCCTCACGCCGAAACCCTGCGCATCATGCGCATGATGGATGACTTACGCCGCGAATGGGGAGTACGCTACCCCGCCGATGAATAAACCAACCAATACTTTTTGTTTATGAAAAAACTGCTCTCTTTATTCTTATTATTATCTTGTTTACTCGGACCCGTATCCGCGGAAGACGGCAGCCGCTTGTGGCTCCGGCAATCGACAGATGCCCACGCACAGATCACAGCGCCTCGCCAGTCTCCTACACTAAACATAGCCGTCCGTGAACTGAAGCAGGCATGGAAAGGGCTCCCCGTTACGCTTGTACTGAAGAAAGACAAACAACTATCTTCTGAAGGCTTCCGTATACGACAGGTAAATGGAAAACTCACCGTCACTTCTCCCAGCGAAACGGGTTTGCTTTATGCTGCCTATCACCTGATCCGTCTGCAAGAAATGCAGAACTTTGGAAAGCCTTCGGAAACAGACCAGGAAATAACGGAGAATCCTGCCTATGACCTGCGTATCCTCAATCATTGGGACAACCTCGACCGCAGCATCGAGCGCGGTTATGCCGGCAAATCTCTCTGGAACTGGGAAGAACTGCCCGGCACACTCTCCGACAGATACGAAGCATACGCCCGTGCCAATGCCTCCATCGGAATCAATGCAACGGTACTGAACAATGTAAATGCTTCTTCTAAAATCCTTTCCGCCGAATATCTGGAAAAGGTAAAGACTCTGGCAAACATATTCCGTCCTTATGGCATCAAGGTATATCTCTCTATCAACTTTGCCTCCCCCATGCAACTGGGCGGGCTTTCCACAGCCGATCCTTTGGACAAAGATGTCATCGCCTGGTGGAAGCAGAAAGCCAAAGAGATCTATCGCACCATCCCCGACTTCGGTGGCTTCCTGGTGAAAGCCAATTCCGAAGGACAGCCCGGCCCGTGCGACTTCAATCGTACACATGCCGAAGGTGCCAATATGCTGGCAGATGCATTGAAGCCCTATAAAGGTATCGTCATGTGGCGCGCTTTCGTCTACAGCCCAACGGATGCAGACCGCGCCAAGCAAGCCTATCTGGAATTCCAGCCTTTGGATGGACAATTCCGCGACAATGTCATCGTACAGATAAAGAACGGTCCGGTCGACTTCCAGCCTCGCGAACCGTATAGTCCTTTATTCGGCGCTATGCCCCGGACTCCGCAGATGGTCGAATTCCAGATTACACAAGAATATCTGGGCTTCTCCAATCACCTTGCCTATCTTGCCCCGATGTGGGAAGAGTTCTTCGACTTTGTGAAGCCGTCTTCACTGAAAGCCATAGCAGGCGTCGCCAATATAGGTACAGATACAAACTGGTGCGGTCATCCTTTCGCCCAAGCCAACTGGTACGCTTTCGGGCGCATGGCCTGGAATCCTTCCCTGACATCGAGAACAATCGCAGAAGAATGGCTGAAACAGACTTTCTTCGATGCAAGTAATCCCAAACATGCACCCATTGCCTATGAAATACATAACATGATGATGGAAAGCCGCGAGGCTGTAGTAGACTATATGATGCCACTCGGGCTGCATCACCTCTTTGCATGGGGACACCATTACGGCCCGGAACCTTGGTGCGACGTGCCCGGTGCACGCCCCGACTGGATGCCGTCTTACTATCATAAAGCAGACAAACAGGGGATAGGTTTCGACCGCAGTCATACGGGTAGCAACGCTACAGCCCAATATCCCGATTCACTCTGCCGCCTTTACGATGACATCCGTACTTGTCCGGATGAGTATCTCTTGTGGTTCCATCATGCCCCTTGGCAACACACCATGCAAAGCGGAAGTATTTTATGGGACGAGCTCTGCTATCGCTACGATCATGGCGTACAGCAGGTAAGAAGCTTTCAGAGAATATGGGATCTGACTGAGAATTACATCGATGCGGAACGTTTCAAGGATGTACAGTCACGCCTGAAGATACAGGCACGTGATGCCGTATGGTGGAAAGACGCCTGTCTGCTATACTTCCAGGAATTTTCGGGTATGCGCCCTCCTTACGAAGTGGAAAGGCCGATACATGAATTGGATGATTTGAAACAAGTGAAGCTTCCTATCGACAACCATGAATGTCCGACACCGAAAATGCTGAATGAAAGAAGATAAGCAATAGCCCTGTTTCAAATAGAAAATACTAAAAAGAACAGTTCAATGTATCATTTGAACTGTTCTTTTTGTATTTTTGTGCATTATAGAATATTATAAAGGATATGAAATATGAATAAAGTAGCATTATTATCTATAAAATGGATACGGTTATCACTCTGTCTGATTACTCTCTCTTTCTTTGTACTATCCTGTGAAAAAGAAGATATTGAGCCTGTTGAAAATCAAAAAACTTTATTCATGTACCTGCCTTGGTCCACCAATCTGACCAGTAATTTCTACACGAATATCTCGGATATGGAAAAGGCAATCAGCCAGCACGGACTGAATGGTGAACGGGTAATCGTATTTATGTCTACTACTTCGGAAAAAGCAACTCTATTTGAAATAACCTGCAAGAAAGGTAAATGTGAACAGGTTACTCTAAAAGAATATAACAACCCGCCTTTCACCACCGCCGAAGGAATTACTTCCATTCTCAATGATGTAAAAAGTTTCGCCCCTGCACCCACTTACGCAATGACTATCGGATGTCACGGCATGGGATGGCTTCCTGTTCATAGTACAAAAGGACGGGCAAGGACTTCAATAAGAATGCACTGGGAAAACGAAGGCGTTCCACAAACCCGTTACTTCGGCGGTACGACAAGTCAATATCAGACAGATATCACTACCCTTGCAGAAGGTATAGCAAATGCCGGAATAAAAATGGAATATATCCTATTCGATGATTGCTATATGTCAACCATAGAAGTAGCCTATGACCTGAGAAACGTTACAGACTACCTTATTAGTTCCACCTGTGAAATCATGGCTTATGGTATGCCCTATTCTATCATTGGAAAAGATTTGATGGGCGAACCAAATTATCAAGCCATCTGTGACGGCTTCTATTCATTTTATTCCACCTATGAAGAAATGCCTTGTGGAACATTAGGCATAACTAATTGTACAGAATTGGATCATCTGGCCGCTATCATGAAAGAAATAAATAACCGGTATACATTTGACATTTCAAAACGGAACCAGTTACAACCTTTAGACGGTTACTATCCGGTAATCTTCTACGATTATGGTGACTACGTAGCACATCTGTGTGATGACCCATCATTATTAAAAGAGTTTAAAGAACAGTTAGAACGAGCCGTACCTTATAAAACGCATACTGAAAATTATTATTCCATGAATACGGGAGCTACCACACCAATTAAAACCTTCTCTGGCATTACCGCATCTGATCCGAGCGTAAATTCTTTAGCAGCAGATAAGACAGAGACAAATTGGTATAAAGCAACACACTAAATAGTTTGTATATTGGCTTGGACAGCTCCACCACATTATCATTGATTATCAACCACTTACAAGAAGTTAAATTCCTGCCAACAAGGACTTAATTTCTTGTTAACAGACTCTTAACTTCTTGTTGACAAGGTATACCATGAGTCAACTGTTTATTCACCACTCAATAAGGTCTAATTAGTTCACCTTTTAAAAGAATATATAGAGGATATTAAGTATATTTGTAGAGTCAAATTTAATACATATGAAAACTATATCTATACTCTATTTATTATGCATGTGTTTATACCTTCCATGCCATAGTCAAGAAGGAAAAATGTTCACAGTCGATAGAGAATTATCAAGCAGCATGCTCAATAAAATCTATCAGGATCATGACGGAATCATCTGGATTGCGACAGAAGATGGTCTGAATCGATACGATGGAGCAAAATTTACAGTTTATAGAAATGAAAAAGATAATCCAAATTCCTTATTAAGTGACTATGTACGTACACTGTTCGAAGACAGTCAAGGTCGCCTCTTTATAGGTTCTCTAAACGGATTGCAAATATACGACCGCGCAAAAGATAGTTTTACAACGATTCCAATGTACCTCTCCAGTGGAGCCTCGATAGCTCCTAATGTAGGAGTTATACTTGAACAAAATAACGGAGAAATATTAATAGGAACTTCCGGTCACAGTATATTTTTACTGGAAATACAAGGAGATAGTATAAAAGCACAACAAATAGATCAATTTATTGCCAGCAACTTGATTACATATTCATATCGGGATAGAAAAGGAAATCTATGGATAGCAACAGGCGATAATGGAATATTTCGTCTCGATAGCAACAACCAATTCAAGCACTATTCCGGTGAAACAAGCATAGCTTTGAATACAGTTTCCAGCATGTGCGAAGATAAACAAGGAAATCTTTATATGGGTAGCTTAAAGAAAGGATTATTCAGATATAATGATAAAACCGATACATTTGTACCAATTACATACACTCCTAATCCCAACTTACCTATCAAAATCCTATACCCTGAGAAGGAGAATCAAATTCTTATTGGTACAGATGGTTCGGGAATGAAAGTCTATGATATCCAAGAACAAAAGATTAAAGAAGCCAATTTCAATATCACAACATTTGACCTTGCAAAATCAAAGATACATTCTATTTTGAAAGACAGAATAGGGAATATATGGTTAGGTTTCTTTCAGAAAGGAGTCATGATCATACCTGCCATTACCAATGAGTTCAAGTATCTAGGTTACAAATCTTCCAGACACAATGTGATTGGTTCCAACTGCGTCATGTCTGCATACAAAGACCATACGGGAACTCTTTGGGTGGGGACTGACAATGACGGAATTTATGCAGTGACCCCAGACAAGACACCTAAAGTGCACTTTGCACCTACTGACAATGCTCATTCCGTTCCTGCAACCATTATGAGTATTTTTGAAGATTCCAACCACAATATGTGGATAGGTTCTTATCTGAATGGCATGGCCAAATTAGATACAAAAACCGGTCGTTGCGAGTATCTGAAGTTAGTGGACGAGACATCTAATCTAATGGAAAATGTATATTGTTTTGCAGAAGATAACAATAAAACTTTATGGATAGGAACTATGGGAGGAGGATTATATCAGATGAATATAAATACTAAGAAAATAGTCCGTTGTCCAACCACAACTTCCAGTAATACCGATTGGACCAGAGTAAATATGCTACATAACTCATGGATAAATTGCCTGTTACATACCGCCGAAAACAAACTGTACATAGGTACTTACGATGGTTTGGGCTGTCTGGATATAAAAACAATGGATTTCGTTTCTCCCATGAAAAACAGAAGAATATTATATGGCGATGTAATCTATGCCTTACATGAAGGTAAGGATGGTAATATCTGGATAGGAACATCGAAAGGATTAAAACGACTAAACCCACAAACCGTTGAGGTACAAGAATATACAACAAAAGAAGGTTTACCCAGTAATTATATCTGTGCAATCAAAGAAGATGCGAATGGCTATCTTTGGATCAGTACGAATTATGGAATCAGCCGATTCAATCCTCAAAATCAAAGTTTCATCAATTTTTATGCAAGTGATGGATTACAAAGCAACGAGTTTAGTAAAGGAGCCGCTTTTGCCGACAAACAAGGTGAACTTATCTTTGGAGGTACGAATGGTATCACTTATTTTAATCCCACAGAAATAACCACTCCTGATAAGAAACCGGAAATTCGGATTACAGACTTCTATATTCATGATAAAAAGGTTAAAAAGGGTATGAAGTCAGGGAATAGGGATATCGTTACCACTGCAGTTATGGATGCCGATCATTTTCAACTATCATACAAAGATAATTCTTTTAGCATTGAATTTTCAGCTATGGAGTTCTTTAGTCCGGAACGAATTACTTATGCATATAGCATTAATAATTCCAATTGGATTAGCTTACAACAGGGAATTAATCGGGTTTCATTCAGCAATTTGAATCCAGGCACCTATACATTCCAGGTAAAAGCAAAAGATAACGATTCTTATTCAGACATCAAAGAATTCAGTATCACAATCCATCCTGCATGGTATGCCTCCGGATGGGCTAAATTTATATATGGAGTACTGTTGATAGTTATTATCTATGGTATAGTCATTCAGATACGTCATCGTTACCGTGCTCGTCAGGAGATATTGGAACATATACATGCAGAACAGATCAATGAAGCCAAACTACAATTCTTCATTAATATTTCTCACGAAATACGCACTCCAATGTCTCTCATCATAAGCCCATTACAGAAGTTAATCGCTACTGATAAAGATAACGAGCGGCAGAAAAACTATCATACCATTTATCGAAATGCGGAACGTATACTTCGCTTGGTCAATCAGTTGATGGATATTCGCAAAATAGATAAGGGGCAAATGTCTCTGAAATTCCAGGAAGTTGATATCGTAGGATTTATCCGTGACTTGTACTATACCTTCGAATATCAAGCAAATGCCAGGCATATCACGTTGAGCTTCCAACCGGAAACTGAAAAGTTAAAAGCATGGATTGATCCAAAAAATTTCGATAAAATTATCCTGAATATAATTTCCAATGCATTCAAGTTTACGCCAGAAAACGGAGAAATCAATATATACTTGCGTGTAGGTGAGGATATGAATGCTTCTCAATCTCTAAAACACTATTTTGAAATAATAGTGGAAGACAGTGGCATTGGCATTAACCCGGAAGAAATGGGACGGATTTTTGAGCGTTTCTATCAAATCCATAATAGCCATAATAATTCGAATGTAGGTACCGGTATAGGATTACATCTAAGCCGTTCGTTAGTAGAATTACACCACGGTACCATAAAGGCTGAAAACAATGGGAACAAGCCAGGGTCCCGGTTTATCATACGGCTACCTTTGGGCAAAGAGCATCTGGGTATAGAAGAAATTGATGATAATCCAGTTGGGAATAATGCTCCTGTACATATCACGACTGTTCTGCCTACCCCCTCGCCAACTGACGAAGAAGATGAAAAAATACGTTCTAAAACCAAGTGTCATGTTCTGATAGTAGAAGATAATGAAGAAATACGCAAATATATCTGTCGTGAATTAGCCAGCGATTTCCACATGCATGAGTGTGCAAATGGAAAAGAAGCTCTCACCCTTATCCTAAAAAAGGAACCGGATCTGATTATCAGTGATATTATGATGCCTGAAATGGATGGATTGACACTTTGCAAAAAAATAAAGCAGAATGTAACCATTAACCATATACCGATTATCCTCTTGACAGCTAAATCCAGAGAAGAAGATAATCTGGAAGGTTTAAACATGGGAGCAGATGCGTATATAGTGAAACCATTCAGTATTGAAATATTGAGAAAAACGGCAGTCAATCTTATTAAGAGTAGGGAAATACTACGTAACAGTTTCAGTGGCAGCCAGATGCAGGAACAGAAATTGAAGAAACTAAAAGTCCAATCACCTGACGACAGGTTGCTTGATAAAGTGATGAAAGTGATTAATGACAATCTCGGTAATCCTGACCTGAATGTTGAAATGATAGCAACTGAAGTAGGTATCAGTCGTGTACATTTGCACCGTAAGCTAAAAGAGCTGACTAACCAGTCAACCCGCGACTTAATACGCAATGTTCGCTTGAAACAGGCTGCATCACTATTGGCAAACCAATATCATAACATTACTGAAGTTGCTACTCTTACAGGTTTTACTAATATTGCATATTTTTCTACCGCTTTTAAAGAATTATACGGGGTACCACCCACCACCTATATGGAAGAACAACAAAAGTCTTCTTCTGACAATGAAGTTGACCAACAGAACTAGACAAAACAAAAAGAAAGCCGGCTAAAATCAGCCGGCTTTCTCTATTATAATATCAGTATAATTCAACTCTTTATCCGCATAGACTAATATCATTACATGCTACGCTCGAGCAAATAGTCTTCTCCCGGCTGAGTAACAATGTCATATTCGTATGTACGATAAAGAACCGGTATTTGAGGATTTATCAGTTTCGAAACGACCGGTTTTTTTATAACTGCCGGTGCATAGAGAGGATTCGGGCAAGCACCATCTGCCACTTTCACCCCTTTTCCTTTTAAAGGAATATAAGAACGGATGCGCAGTACCCCGCCCAACCGAGAATGTATTTTCGCTTTTTTCAGTTGAACGCCATCCCAATCCATATCCACAACAAAACCGCCACGGGCTACAAGCCCTTTCACACTTCCTTTTTTCCATGCTTCGGGCAATGCGGGTAACAAGTGTACTGCACCGTCATGGCTTTGCAACAACATCTCTGCAACTCCCGCCGTATAACCGAAGTTTCCATCGATCTGGAAAGGTGGATGGGCATCAAATAAATTAGGATAAGCACGTCCCTCAGGATATTCTTTCTGAACTTTATCATTAGGTAAAAGATGAAGCATATTCTGTATAATCTTATAAGCATGATTACCATCCAGCATGCGTGCCCAGAAATTAATTTTCCACCCAATACTCCAACCGGTAGCCATATCTCCACGCTGTATCAAAGTATTCCGTGCAGCCTGGAATAATTCCGGATTTGTAATTGGAGAAATCTGATTACTGGGATACAAACCATATAAGTGTGAAATATGCCGATGGTCATCCAACGGATTGTCAGCATCAATCAACCACTCTTGCAATTGATTATGTTTGCCAATCTGCATGGGTGGCAACTTGTCCAACATGGCCTGCAAAGAATCTTCATACAGTTTATCACCACCCAGAATACGGCTTGCCAGAAGTGTACTGTAAAGGGCATCAAAAGCAATCTGATTATCCATTGTACAACCTGCCGTAATCGTTGTTTGTGAACCCCGGTAGCCATGTTCCGGAGACATGGAAGGCACTGTAACCATCCACTTATACTTCGGATGTTCCACTAAATGACTTAAATAAAAATCAGCAGTTCCTTTCAATATCGGATAATACTTCTTTAGAAACTCTTTATCACCGGTAAATAAATAGTGTTGCCACAAATGTTGTGCCACCCAAGCACCTCCATTAGGCCACATACCGAAACTTGCAGCATCCACTGGTCCGCAGGCACGCCATATATCCGTATTATGATGTGCAACCCAACCTTTGGCGCCATAAAGAACTTTAGCTGTCTCACTGCCTGTAACCGCCAGGTCGGCCACCATGTCAAAGAAAGGTTCATGCATTTCACTCAGGTTGGTTACTTCAGCAGGCCAGTAGTTCATTTCAGCATTGATATTAATCGTATATTTACTATCCCAGGGAGCATAAGGACTATGATTCCAAATACCCTGAAGATTAGCAGGCTGACCACCAGGTTGAGAAGAAGAAATCAACAAATAACGACCATATTGGAACATCAAAGCCGCCATCGCCATATCATTCCCTTCTATAAAACGCTGTACACGGACAGGTGTTTCCAAAGCAGAAACTTTAGTGCTTTCCAAAGTCAGGGCCACACGGTCATATTGTTTACGGTAAGAAGCGATATGGCTCTTCAAAGCCTGTTCGTAAGGAACACGGATGGCTTTCTGTAAATAAGCAGCCGCACGCTTTGATTCATTAGCACTAACATCATGGTAATTCACAAAATTAGTAGCTGCCGATATGTACAAAGTAGCTTCGGTAGCCCCATTCACGGCAAGTGCGCTTTCTGCCTTACTCACTTTACCATCAGCTTTTACCTGCACCTGGCATTCGGCACGCATAGCAGCAGGGATTCCTTCATGTTCAGCTCCCTGACAGGAGATAATCAGTTTGCCACCCTTTACTTGTACATTTGACTTCAGCGGACTGTTGTATGATATGGCGAAATTCAAAGCCTTTGCCTTATCCGCCTGAATGCGGACAATAATCACATCATCACTCAAAGAAGCAAACGCGGTACGGACAAACTTCACTCCGTCCACTTCATAACGGGTGGTAGCGGTAGCATTCTCCAGATTCAGGTCCCTGTAATATTCAGAAGGATTCTCATGTCCGGGGAAATTCAAAAAAAGACTCCCCATCATCAAGTAGCGCATGCCATGCTGGGGCGTCATATAATTCTTATCAATGAGTTTCTGTGCCTCCAGGGCTTTGCCTTCAAAAATAAGACGGCGTATTTCAGGTAATACCTGCAATCCTTTGGGATTATTATTATTGTAAGGTCCGCCAGCCCAGAAAGTCTCTTCATTGAGTTGCAGTTCTTCACGGGCAGTTCCGCCAAATACCATAGCTCCTAAACGGGAATTGCCCAATGGCAGAGCTTCCAGCCAGTCTTGTGCCGGACGAGCATACCATAATTTCATATTCTGGGCAGATGTCCAATCTCCATATCCCAAAATAGAAAGCATCTTAGCGGCATAACGTGCTCCCAACATCCGGTATCCTTCGGCTGTAAAATGAAGATTATCGAATGCAACCGGACAACCGGCGGAGGATATGACATGTGCAGTAGAAATTACCTGGGGCAAACTGTCGATGATTGTATTCATACTGGCACAGATTCCATTCTGGTCCGCATGTACCACCTCACCCGCCAGTAAGGGCACATTAGCAGCAGATAATTCCAAATCTTTCAAAAGATTATCATACACTCCCTTTACTTTTGAAGGCCAGTCTTTATCATTTGTATTCGACTCTCCCTGATGCAGCAGAATGCCTTTAATTACTCCATCCTTTTGAGCAAGCTTTGCCATCTCAACCAAACGTGCATAAGGATTGCCACCGTATTCTTTTACCATATTCTTCAGCCAATCCGGAGAAGTTTCTACGTACGACTGATAATTATCCTTATCAAACAGTTCTATTTTGCAACCACCTACGGCAACATTGATAATTCCTACCCGTACATTGGATGGCAGGTTAGCCACCATAGCCCGTCCAAAATAATCACCTGGAGTCAGGCCCGTATAGCAACGTGCCAAAGGAGGAACCGCCTTATACCAATTCCCTTTGGTCCTCCCCAAATTAGGACAATCGACAGCCGCTAGTACCTGAAAACGGCTGTCAACTGCCACGGTGTCCTGTTCTTCTACCTTTGCATTTCCTTCCATGTTCGATTGTCCCAAACACAGATAGATATGAAAATTCGCATCTTGTGCAAATGTCGTCATGCCTAAAAGAAGCAGGCATGTAAATACAAATGTTCTCATAATCTGTCTATTATTTATTTTTCTATATACATATTCATTCTTTACCAAATATCCGGGTTACGAAAGGTAAACACTGATAAAGAGCCGAGTGCCAATATTCCCAGTCATGCCCTCCATCACGCACCCTGAACTGGCAGGGTATTCCGGCGTTACGCATAGCTTGATAGAATTCTATATTACGATCAAGCAGGAAATCATCATCCCCACAATCTACAAACCAGGCAACACTACGCAAATCAGCCTTGCGGTTCTCGTCAGCCTCCATCACATATTTCACACAGCTATTTTTAATAACACTACGGGTAAGTATCGCTATCTTCGAATTCGGATCATCAGCAGGTACCGCTCCCTGTTCAGGAATAGACATCAGAGCACTCATCGCATAGACTGCACAAAACATATCACTATGGCGCTGACCATAATTAGTAGCTCCGCCACCACCCATCGACAAACCGGCAATGGCACGATGCTGCTTATCACCTATCACCCGGTATTTCTTCTCTATATAAGGCAAGAATTCCGTATAAAAGAAAGTCTCATATTTCCAACCCGGCATATCAAAATATCCGTTCCACTCCATATGGATATTTCCACCGGCATTCGGAGTAACAATAATCATTTCGCACGCTTCCCCACTGGCTACAAGACAATCCATCACATCTTTTACATGACCCCGTTCGGCCCAGACAGGATTGATTTCCCACATACCATGCAAAAGATATAGGACCGGATATTTTTTCTCTTTATTCTGTTCAAAACTCTTTGGCAAAAAAACGGTATAGGCACGCTTTGAATTCAACACTTTACTAAAAAGAGTGTCCGTAACTACTTTACTCTGAAAATTCCAAGGTGCATTTTGTGCATAACCGGACAGTGTATACATCATTACAGCCAACCATACAATTATCTTCTTCATCATATCTTTTATTTAAAGTTTATCAGACCATTCATATATATCTGCAAAAATAAGGCATGAATCCGATCACTGATTTGCAATTTTAGACATTTGAATATCAATATTAGATAAATATTACAGATTTGTGTTCCTGCACACTCTTCACAGAGGATGCAGGAAAGATATTATAAAATGCACAAATTATATCAAACTCTCGGAAAGATGAGAGCTGATATGTCTTTTTAATTTGCTAAGGAGACATTAGCTATCACAATAGGTTTTCCACCTGTTGACCAAAAACCTGCAATATAAAGATGCGAAGGATCAATCTTTCCTCCGTTCTTATCTTTCATATTATTCAACTCCACTACAATCTTACGCGAAGATCCGAAATCATACGTAGCAGGCTCACTCCAATAACTGGCTTTATCAAACAGACGGAACGAAACACCACTTTCATTATCATTACCCAATTCTACGGTCACAGTCTTATATCCCGACAAATCAAGTCCACTGTCATATTGCCACCCTCCGAAACCATACTGTCCCGTCACCAGTGTGCGGGTGTTTTCGTCGAACGTGCCTTTCTCCCATATAGAAGGATTGAAGACATCTGCCGTCAGTGAGAAAGGAGAAATTACCGTAACCTGCAATGTCAGTTGCTTACTGACTCCGGCAGCCGATTGATATGTAACGGTTACCATAGCTTCACCTGGTGCCACAGCTACTAATTTGGCTGCCTGTTCTACTTTCAGCACGTTCGAATCTGAACTGTTGACAGTCGCTTCCGCAGTCACCATCCGTACCGTTCCATCAGAATAAACAGCTTTCACTTTGAGATAATTCGTACCACCCATTTGCAGACGAAGATTTCCTTCCTGTCCCATCAACTCCAGTTTCTCCAATTCCCCATTCACTACTATCCCATCAGCATATTCTTTGAACCAATGGTACATCGCCCAAGGACAGGCTTCGGGGTCATTGAGAAAAGTATAGTTGCCCGGTTCACCCGGCACATCCTTAAATGCCGCCAGCTCATGGGATCTGGTGGTGAAAAACAACCAGGAAACATTACCTGAATTATCGGCTATATATTTGAAGTTGGCGCCAAAGCCTTCAGCACCTGCCGTTCCTGTAATACTTTTACCCCAAGTGGCATCATATTTCTTCGGAGCCCAGTCTATTTCAGTCACCATGATAGGAGCAAAAGCCGCCACAGGACCTACTTGCGCATCCCAACCCCGCTGAAAAGCCTCATAACCTCCTCCTGTGGAAGAGCCGATTCCCTCACCGCTGTCTTCCTCAGCATCGCTACCATACCAACCGGGATAGCAGTGAACAGCAAAGCCTATGTTCTCTCCTTCGATACGGTGAATAGCATATCCGGCATAGGATGACTGATAAGACAATCCCGGCACCCAAACAATATTGCGACAATTAGTACGTATCTTGTCTACTATAGCCTGAAAGTAGAGTTGGAGATTCTTGAAATGACTGTCACCGCCACTGCCGTATGTTCCGTCAGTACCTTTTATTCTGACAGGTTCATTAGCAAACTCAAACATAACATCCATATTATTTTTCAGTTTAGGATGTTGCGAGACAATATCCCACACTTTGAGCAAAAATTGCTGATAAGTGTCTCCTATTTCTATACCTTGATAGGGAGCATCAGACGGACAAACCCCAGGCGGACGCATCACCACATACATTCCCTTAGAAATAAAGTATTCTGCCATCGGCACAAACAACTCTTCAAGATACTTCCGAAAACGGGTTTCGGAGAACCGTTCATGTCCTTCATATCTCACGGACTGCATGGAGGGGTCATCACTCCAATACGGGTCGAGGTGCATCCGCACGAAATTGAATTTCCATCCTGCGGCCACAATGCCGTCTACCATGCTCTTATTATACCTGAGGCATGCCTGCACGTCATAGTTACCCCACGCATTATTATTGAAGAAAGGGCTGTAAGTCTGCGTAAAACCATGCAGATTGACTATTTCTCCCTTTTCATTTTTAAGATATCGCCCCTCTACACGCAATATCGGCAACTTAGCTTCAGCAGGAGTCTCAGGTTCCGGATCCGGTTCGACTGTTTTCTCCGGTTCCGGTTTCTCCGGCTGCACAGGAATAGTGTCGTCCGAACAAGCCGCCAAAAACATCCCTAATGCCAATGTTAACAAATAAATTATTTTTTTCATATCATTCTTCATTATTTTAGGGGGAGTGAATCAGTAGTTAACAAGGGGACAAGGTTCCATGCGGCATAGAAGTATTGTGCAGCCCCTCGTTCCCTTGTTTCCTTCTTTTCCGTTTCAAATGTAACAGATGCAATGAAATAATCTGTATCTTTATGTTACATACTTGTTCACTGACGTTACATTTTTAATTGAAAGCCTAAACAGACTTATTTATTATAATATTACCAATAACGAACAAAGCTATAGGTATAAATATCATCTCCTGTAATAGTTCCTTCATACAATTTATAGCCTTTTGAATCAGAAGATCCGAAATAATATATGCTATCTGAACTTGAAAACCTTGTATCTACCGTATTCCCTACTCCAGCTGTATCAAAAGGTATTTCATTACTACAACCACACCAAATGACCAAACTCAAAATAAATAATATGTTTTTCATTGTTATTCGATTTTTATTAAAACAATAAAGGCAGCGAGCGTTTTCACTTTACGCCCCACTGCCTTTTCTTATAAAACTCTATTATTTTCCAGCCAAACCATCAGCAAAGCCTGCATATGTATGCTTACGGTTGTAGTTAGCATCCCATAAACCTACGGGTTCACCACCACGCCAACCTGAATCACCAGGAGCATCAGTAGCACACCACTGAGTGATACCATACTGCTGAGCAGCAGGAATTATTTCGAAGTACTTCTTCACGATGAACTTATAATATTCTGCCATCGCTTTATGCTGAGCTTCGGTCATATTCTCTGTCTTCACACTGGTACCGTTCTCGTCTATATAGCCCATATCAAGTTCAGAAATCTTCACGAGTTTGCCACTTTCTGCCAATATCTCGAACATCTTCACTACATGGTCTTCCTTACTCTTCTGAGTAACAGCATTAGCATAACAACTTACATGCATTTGTGTGCCGATACCATCAATCTTTGTCACACCATCAGCTTCCCACTTCTTAATCCAGTGTACCAAACTCTTGGCCTTCTTGTTGTCATCCCAATCAGACTCCAAATTGTAGTCATTGACAAAGAGTTTCAACGGAGCGGTACCACCGTTCTCGACATAATACTTACGGGCGGCAGCTACCACAACACGAGCGTAGTCTTCATTACCCAAATAGTCTTGCCAATAGAAGTTATTCTTAGCATCTTCTGCAGAGACATTTTTGGCAGACTGTAAAGTATAGAATCCTTCACCGTCATCACCGCCTCCGGAAATAGCTTCGTTCACAACATCCCACGCAGTCACATAACCACCAGTAGCTTCCATCATACCTTCTACCCAGTTGTTCATGGCCCATGTAAGGGTATCTTTCTTTTCTTCAGGAGTCAACTCAATACTTGTCTGATTAGAAGAATATCCCTCACCTTCAGCAGATAACGCTTGATAACCATCCCAACTTGTCCACCCTGCAATCGACTGGTTTTCAAAGTTAGTAGTATAAATTTCCGATGTCCCATCAGAGAACACTACATTATCAACATAAATAGTTCCTACAAAATCACCAAAATTAAAGGTAAACTTATCTACTTGGTCAAACCCCGGCGTAAATACAAAACTTACATCTGTCCATTCTGTACCAATAGCAAATCCACCTGGATAACCTTGAGAGCCAACGCTGGTAGACTGCAAAAATATAGTACAATTGTATACATCAGTTGCTTTAACCTTGGCCGTAAAAGTGTATGCCTTTCCTTCTGTCAACGGTGTAGCAAATTGATACCACACTTGTGAACCGTAATTATTGTCTTTCTTTTCCGTATTAGTCATAGTCAAACAAAAACCAGCATTATCGTTGCCTTCCTTCCCTATTTCATAGGTATATGTACCCATCCAACTTGGCTTTGTCCAATGGGATAAATCGCCTGTATCGAACGTACCGTCTACAATAAGATTTTCGCCATCAGCAGAAGTCAATGTCACATCATCAAAACAGAGTTCCCCTTGGAACGGACCGAAACAAAAGCGCAAGCGATTGATAGGCATACTTGCTGTAAACGTAATTGAAGTCTCTTCCCATTTTTCACCAGCAGAAAAAGAAGGCAAGTATTGTGTATCACCATCAATAACACCAGGCCAAAAGTTATAGTCTACATTAGAAGTAGCTTTAGCTTTCATTGAAATCACATATTCTTTGCCTACTTCAAGCGGCGTACTTAAATCATAATAAATTTCTGCTTCCCAAGGGTCTTTTCCCGCATTCGGTACTGTAATATGCAAGAAATTGTTAGCAGCGTTTGGATCAACAGGCAAAGGTATCGGAGCAATCAATCCGTTTAGATACTTATTATTCTGCTGCGCATGCCAAGCCAGCGTATGTCCGTAAATAGTGATTCCGGCAGCTTTTGCTTCCTCTACAAACTTCGCCACTGTGCTGAAACTCATTGTTCCGTCATTAGCCACACACGAAGCGTACTTCATGGCATTACCTGCCGTCATCTCATCGAAATTAGAGATAGCCATAGTACGCACCATTTCTCCTTTCAGAAAATCACTCGCCGACAGCGCAATTCCCAACTTAAAGTCGGGACTTGCACTTCGGTCTATATATGTTTTCAATGCATCGTAAGCATTGAGATATTCATATTGGGCTATACTTTCCGGCTTCTCAGTCTTAAAGTCAACGAATTGGTCATCGGCACAAGAGGCAAGCGACAGCAATAAGCCCAAGGATAATGAGTATTTAATTGTTTTCATTGTATAATCATTTATTAACATATTTCTTATTCTTTTCATCAATATGCAATCAAGGGTAACGATAAGTGGTAAATGTGAAACTTCTATAATTCACCACATAATTCGGACCTGTATCCTTCTTCAACAATACACGTATGGTTACACTTCTGGGCGTACCGTTCAAGCTCAGATAACGCTCATTATGCAATCCTGAATATTGCAAAGAAACCTCCGAACCATCCGAAGAATAAGCTTCCCATTCATAATGCAATGAACTATCCGGCACGTCCATTACGATACGGACAAATCCGGACAAGGCATTCAGATACATCTGATTACCTAAATCAGCCGTTATTGGAGGCGTATAAGGATCAGATAGCACTGCGGTATAACTTCCCGTGATATTGACAGTCGGTCCGCTTTGTGCCCAAAGCAAAGGAGGAAGACATAAAAATATAGATATTAATATTTTTTTCATGATTGAATGTTTTTAGTTATTATCCAACATTATGTTAATTGGTCGTTTAAACGTTTCCGTTCAATTGGCGCGATACTTAGGGACAAAAGTTTCTATCTTGTTTGTTCCACGAGTCTGTAATACCAATGTATCTTTCGTAGCCACCTTTTTTATGCCAAAGTCTACACTATAATCCAGGTAGATAGCATCCCGGTCTTTACCACCCCAGGCTTTTTTCTCTCCATTTTCCACAAATTTCCCGGAACCTGTAGCTATTATTCCTGTGGTACCTGAGACAATGGTACACTCATCGTTGTCATTAAATGTCAACAGTAAATCGCACTTCATCGTTGTTCCATCAACCTCTTTTGTACTAACAGGAAAAACAGCAGTCTTCAACGAACGAGTAGTAATATCACAGACTTCATCCTTTTCCACAGATTGAGCATGACGCACAACGGTAGTTGTAGTTCCACTTTCTGTTACCTGATCTATACCGCGGCGCAAATACGAAGCATGCCATGGATTCATATATTTCACACAATAAAGCACATAGTCTTGGGGCTGCACACTCCAATAATCCGAATTGGGACGTGCTGGCGCATCACCTTCAATCAAAGGAGTACCTGTCAATATGCGGTCGGCACCAGTCTGCTTCTTCATCACCACGGGAATCACATAATTATTACTCAAGGCTTTTTCGTCAGCAAAGAAAGCATCGGTAAGTTGCACCTCCACATTCCCCCAGTGGTCACCATTATATTTAATTTTATCACCAGCCAACGTATAATATGTGGAAGGCATAGGTAATACCGGTGAACCATCTTCAAAAAAGAGGTTATCACAAAGTGTATTATCCACAGCAATATCTATAGTGATATTTCTTCCACCGTATGCCCCTCCCATTGTTGCATAAATGGCACACTTGTGCTGACGGTCAGCCGAATTATCTACTACCGGGTCATTGCCCAATACAATAGTACGCACCGGATATTGATAAGCAAAATATACACTCACACCACCCTCATAATCGGGAAAATAGTTACTTGCATTCTCACATGAAGAGAAAGCAAATGACATGGCACTCCCCAATATTACAGATAATAATTTATAGATTTTCATTTCCATATTCTTTTTGCATTTTATAATTATGTGATTACCATCCTTTGTTCTGTTGCAGATTACTCCACTTCAACATCTCACCATAAGGTATAGGTCCGTAATTCATATACTCCTTGTAGTTTCTATTTTCTACATCAATTACGGTATAGCTCAGGCTTTCGCCCACTTTGTCAATTCGTATTCCCTTAGCAGTTTCTGCCAATGGCATTTGCCAACGACGAATATCCCAAAAACGCTTATTTTCGAAACAAAGCTCAATGCGACGTTCGTTACGGATAAGTTGAGTCATCTTTTCCTTATCTCCCTTGATACTCTCCAGATAAGCGTCGCCGTTATTGGTTCCTACACCACCACGAGCACGAATAGCCTTAACTACGTCATAAGCACTATAGGTATTACTACCTTTGCCCATTGGTCCCCAAGCATCGTTGGCTGCTTCAGCATAAGCCAGAAATATTTCCGTATAACGGATACGAACAGGAATATGAAACTTAGCATTAAGTGAACTCGGATTGGCATTACAATCTTCACGCAACAGCTTACGTAGATAGTAGCCCGTACGAGTAGAGGTACTTAATTGATTCAAGTTATTATCTTGTTTGCTGTCTGCATCAGGATAAGTACCTGTGATAATGGCTTTTTCCTTAAATGTAGCTCCATTAAATAAAATATATTTTGCTAAACGTGGATCACGATTTTCATAAGGAGCGTTTTCCGAATAACCGCTGTTAGCTTTGTCTGCAACAGGATAACCGTTAGCCATAGGGAAAGCATCCACTAAATTTTGCGTAGGATTAATACGCCCGCTACCATAGAGCGTAGGAGGAAAGTTATCTTTCTCCTGCTTAATACCTATATCCCAATCTTCCGTTCCATTGCTCTTATTTCCTCTCCAAAGGATTTCAGCAGGCACTTCTCCTGAACCAAGATTATCAAGATCACTTGTATTCATATACCAAGTGTTACCCGTCGGATCAAGACCAGATACACCACCAATACGATTCAATACAGTAGCAGCATAGCTTGCAGCAGTTTCAGAAGTCACACCTGAACCTTCCCGGTAAGCCGGACTTGCAGCAAGCAAAGCTACCTGTGCCTTTATGGCTTCAGCTATTCTGGCAGTAATACGTCCGCGTTGATAAGTTCCAAAGACAAGATTATAATTACCCATCTTTGCACCGATTTCTTTGTATTTTGCAGGTACTTCAGCATCACTTTTTATATTTTCGTAATCAACAGGCAGTAATTCAACTGCTTTATTTAAGTCAGTAAATACCTGCTCTACACATGCACTGAAAGAAGCACGGGGCTGATTAAAGTCGGAACTGTTATCTTCCGGTTCCAGAAGTATCGGCACACCCAGTAACTGGCCATCTGCCGTCCAACCTCCATGAGCCATCAAAAGATAGTAATAATTCAAAGCACGCAAGGCATATGCTTCTCCGCTGAGTTTGTCTATGAACATCCTATTCGTCACCTCATTCTCAGCCCAACTTACTTGGTCTGCGATACCTAAAAATGTATTGAGGTATTGTATTGCCGCTTTACGGGCTTGCCACTGTTCCATAGGATTATTATTCGACGCCCATGAACCAAGAGCCATTTTTGAATAGCCACTCTCTTTATCATTGGTCACTGCATCGTCTGTAGCTACATCACTCACACTGGAATTGTCATACGGTAGCATAGCATATCCGTACCCCAAAAGTCCCACAGCATAATTAGGATCTGAAAGCATTTCCTCAACACCGCGATTATTCTCCTTAGCAGGTTCGAACATATCCTCGCAAGCAGAGAAAGTCGCCAGTAATACTGTAGTTAATATAATATTTCTTAGTTTCATTTTTATCATAATTTTAGATTAGAATACAGCTTTCACACCAATATTATAGAATCTGCTTTGCGGAGCACTACCCACATTCATCTCCATGTGTTTACGTTCTTTCGAGATTGTCAGCAGATTTGCACCGCTTACGTAAGCAGATAATTCATTGATGAAAGTGTTACGCAAAATACGTTTCGGCAGATCATAAGTAATCTGTACTTTCGCCAGATCGAAGCGATCAGTCTTGTACAACCAATAATCCGAAGCACGGAAGTTATTACTTGCACTTCTAGCAGATAAACGGGGATAAGTAGCAGTAGCTGCTGTTTCAGGAGTCCAACGATTGCGGACTATGGCTGAATATTTATCATCGCCATCCACCCAATAATATGAACTGTTTTTCAATCCATAAGCGCCGAAGTTACCAGTACCCAACACAAAGAGAGTCAAGTTCTTCCATTTGGTAGTAAAATTGATACCGAGTGTAAAGGGCGCACCATACCAACCACCTTTACCCAAGAAGACTTCATCTTTGTCATCAATTACATTATCTCCATTCTGATCTACATACTTGATGTCACCAGGTTGAACCGTACTACCCAGTTTCTGTTCAGGACTACTCTCAATTTCTTCCTTATTCTGGAATAATCCGGCACTCTGAAGTCCCCAGATACCATCAACAGCTTTTCCCTCACGATAACGATAGGCATCATCATAGATTTCATCACGCTTAGTAACCTTAGTATCGTAATACGTACCTGCCACACCCAAAGACAAGTCTACATCTCCAAAACGCTTGTTAGCATTTATATTGAAATCAAAGCCTACACGCTTGTTATTGTTATAGTTCATCACAGCCATAAAAGATGCTGCCGGATATCCTGTATTCAAATGTGACGGATAAAAAGTAGGTTGATTGATCAAATATCCCTCCATAGAGTTGATAAAGAATGAAGCATCGGCCGTAATCAGTCTATTCCAAAGCGAAGTTTTCAGGTTTACAGAGAACTCTTTGCGCTTGATGAACGAAAGATCGTCGTTCTGACCTCTGGTAGAGATAGTATATTTACCGGCCGGACCATCATACCATGCATAGCCATCGTTTTGAGTCCATACTGATTCATAGAGATAAAACTCATTATCACCCATTACCAAATCAATGTCTTGATTGAGGATACTACCCGATACGCTCAACAATAAATCATCTACCACAGGAGAATCTTTCAGAAAGTTTTCACCGCTTAAACGCCAGCCCAACGTCACCGAAGGAGAGAGAGCCTGACGATGTCCTTTAGCCAGCTTAGCCGAATGGATCAATGCAGCACCAAAATCTGCATAATAGCGTTGCTGATAGTTATAACCCGCCTGTAATGCCAAATTAGCATTGCTGATACGATGATATTGTGCAGAAACCGTCTGCTGGTAACCATTGGCTATAAGCATAGCTGATACATTATGATACTTATTGAAAGTATTCTGATAATTGAACTGTCCAGAAAATGCAATCGTTTGCTTATCCGCACTTCCACCCACATTCTGAGTGCCCGGCTTTTCATCATTTCCCTCCTTGCTGAGCGCTACTATAACATCTTTACCGCCATAGTTAGCCCAAGTAGGAACAAATACTGCATATTTATTATCAAAAGAAGTGGAGTAAGAAGTGGCATAATCTACAGCAAACATAGCATTGAATGAGAGTCCTTTCAGAACTTGATTAAGATCGACATTCACACCAGCATCAAACTGGAACTGACGACTCGTCCACTTACTGCTTCCGGCAGCATAACTGTCAGCAAAAGCATTAGTAGAATTAGCCTGCGTACCAGCCAAGAAATACTTTCCATCAATAATATTGGAAGTAGTGCTCAGCAGTTCCCAAGCAGCTGTAGCATTGGGATCAATCATATCCAATGGAATAAGCGGGGCCGCATATTCCGGGAAATTCGGACGTGCAGTCGATGCTATGTTCCAATAATCACCTTTCGCCGTTTTTGAATTGTAAAATGTAGCATTGGCATTAATGTAGGCATTAATAAAGCTATTGATATTTACGTCTACATTACCACGTACGTTAAAACGGTCCGTCATATTATTCTTGGCTTCACCAAAATCAAGAAAATCTCCATTACGATAATAACTCACATTACTATAAAAACGCGCACGCTTACCGCCACCAGTAATCTCAGCAGTTACTTCCGAACGATTATATGCCTTTTTTACATAATCAGAAGAATAGTAATTTATATTTGTATAACGATATGGATTCAGTCCTGAACCATGATTGTAAATATCTTCGGCCGTATAACGGAGTTTCACAGTAGGATCATCATTCAAGAGGGCTTCATTATAAAGTGTCATGTACTCAGCCGAACCTAAGTATTCAGGAAAAGCCTTCGCTACATGAAATCCGGTATTAGCTCTGACACTAACGTTCAACCCCTCTACATTACCGCGTTTTGTAGTGATTACCACCGCACCTTTAGCAGCTTTACTACCATAAAGAACCACAGCCTGGGCACCTTTCAAAAATGAAATCTGTGCAATTTCAGACGGCATAACATTGTTGGCATCACGAGGCACACCATCTACCAAAACCAAAAAACCGGCATTGTCACCGTCCATTCCCCACAATGAGTTACCATTCCAACCGCCTACATAGCCCTGCATATTATCCAAGCTGTAAGTATTATAATTCTTCTTCGTAAGTTCTTCCACATTGACTACAGAAACACCACCCAAAAGGTCTTTTTGAGCTACCTTACGAAAAGCGACCTGTACCATCGGGTCTTTTTCGTTTGCCAATGAATCGGTCTCATTCCAGTCTGTGGCCTGCGCACTGACAAACATCGGAGAAACAGCCAGCATAGCACAAAGAATGAATTTTGTTTGTATATATTTCATTGTTTATTCATTTATTATTAAACATACTTTTTAGTCCTCCACGATTACCAGCCGGGATTCTGTCCGAACTCAGGATAAAGATAAACATCATCATCAGGTAAGGGGAACCAATAATGCTTTGTACCGTATATGCGTTTCACAATCAGTTCATGACGGTAGTTAGCCACTTCAGCTTCCGCAGGGTCATTATTTTTATAGAAATCTGCACTCTCTACCCGATCGAATTCTACAGAATATTTCTCGGTATAAGGTGACTCGGTCAGCAACAGCCAACGTTGCAGGTCATTGAAGCGGAAACCTTCCATAGAAAGTTCAACAGCACGTTCACGACGAATCTCGTCCATAAATTTCTTGCTGTCTGCAATATAGGATGAATGTACTTCCTCAGCACCACAACGGGCACGGATCTTATTGATTGCGTCGAGCGAAGTAAGCGTACAGTTATCAGACTTGGCAGATGAACCGCCAAAAGCAGCACAACTCTCGGCATACATCAGGTAAATGTCTGCCAAACGCATATAAGGCAAATAAGTATGCAAGTTACTACCCCAGTCATATTCCTTATCACCTTCATTACAAGTATGGGGAACAAACTTCTGGAAAAAATAACCGGTACGGCTGCCAAGATCTGCCGAACGCATATCTGAACCTGTAGAAAGATCACAATAAGCATAAGGTTTTTGTGCATCGGACAATTTATCCTCTGCCAATACAAAATGGAAACCGTCAAATACGATATCGTGATAGAAGCGCGGATCTCTGTTCTTAAAAGGATATCTTTCATCAAATCCTGAGTTGGGATCATCAACAGGAAGACCATTTGCCATACCATACATTTTCACAAGGTTGGCAGTAGGCAAGTGTATGATTTTATCATGGGCGACAAGTCCTGCCACTTTCGGCCCCCACAATTTCGTCATATTCCAGTTACTTCCATTAAAATCCGCAGAAGGGCCACGGAAGATAGCCTCTACCGAACCGGGCATTAACCAATTCTGACGACGGGTATAGAAAATATCGGAATAACAAGTTTGGGCACCTTTTGCCTTCTCATGATCATAAACATTACTATAATTAAACTCTGCAAGCGCATATTGGGTTTGCCCACTCTCTACCAAGGCCAGCAATTCGCCAAATGCCTGTGCAGCTTTCTTACAATAAGCTTCATCATAGTTGTAAGTCTGAGTACCTCCCAACTGTGCACCGTTCTTCATCAAAGGGCTTCCTGCCCACAGATAATTCTTACCCAAATAACCCAACGCCATGATTTTATTGATTCGCAGTTGGTTCTTACCCTCTGTAGCCTTACCAGCACTGGTCTTGTCCCAGTCTACCGGCAACAAGTCTGCAGCACGACGGAAATCCTCTCCTGCTTTATCGGCACATTCTTGATAACTCAAACGTGGTAATCTCAATTCTTGCGTAGCATCGAACACCTGATCAATATAAGGCAATCCTCCCCAATAGGTCATCAGTTCAAAATGCCACCACGCACGGAAGAAATAAAGCTGACCTGCAATCAAGTCTTTTTCTTCCTGCGTACCCACCAGTTTGTCCAAATTGGCAAGACCTACATTAGCCTTGCGAATGCAATACCAAGAATGCGGCCACAAAGAGTGTTGAAACTTATCGGTAGAAGCTGGGTTGCTGGGATTTCTATACAACCAACATTGACCATTACTTTGCCAAGCACGGAAATTACCTAAGTCAGCCTGATGCGTCATGTGAGCATCACCCATGGAGTTGAAGAGTTCGTCATCACCCCAGTTCCACGAAGTACAATAGTTACATTTCTCCTTATCGGGAATACAATTATATATTTCTTCTATGAATCCCTGGAAATTACGGAAATTCTTAAATGCATCTTCTTCGGATACAGTCGATTCAGGACTTTTATCCAAATAGTCTTCGCAAGACGTCATGCCGAGCCCCACTGCAAGAGCCAAAAGGCCTGAACATAAAAGAGTCTTATATGTATATTTCATCTTGTTCATTATTATAATGTAAATTTAACACCTAAGTTATAACGTTTCACTGTGGGATAAGCTCCCAGATAACCAGCTCCGGAGAGGTTAGCTTCACGGTCATCCGGCATGCGAGTCCATAACCATAGATTATTACCATTGACATAAATTTTCAGGTTACTTAATCCCATTCTCTTGATCCAGCCTTTATTCCAAGTATAAGCTATTTCAACGTTCTTTAAACGAATATAAGAACCGTCATAAAGAGATTGGGTTCCGCCGTTATAGCTCGGCGTAGAATTCCAGCGAGGTACTACCACATCGGCATTAGGAGTATTTTTTGACCACCATGTGCCAGTGTCAAACACAGTGTTCAGTTTGCTGCCAAAACTAGTAAGCCCCACATCACGGGTTACATTGTTCACACCATAAAATTGTGCAAATGCACTGAATCCTTTCCACTCAAAACCGATGGTAGCATTAAATGTATTTTCGGGCTGACTGGTGTAGCCATAAGGAGCCTGATCTTTGTTATCCACCACACCGTCGCCATTAAAATCGACAATGTAATAGTCGCCCACCAGTTTTTGAGAATCATTAGCATCATGAGCAGGGCTACCATACAATTGGTCATAGTTTTGAATGTATCCCGCATCAATATAAGAAGTATATTGACCTACCCCGAAGCCAGCTGCTTTCTGATAGGCAGGACGCATAGCTTGGTCATCTTTCACCAACACCTTATTCTTAGCATGTGTCATACTAAAGTTACCCCAAACACGCCAGTCATTACCAAAGGTCTTATTTACACGTAATTCCAATTCATATCCATTCGTACGGATTTTACCTTTGTTAACAGAAGGAGGAGTTCCTCCGAAATAAGAAGGAATGGAACGGTCGCCACCATAGACAAAGATATTGGAACGTTCATCACGGAAGAATTCCAAACTACCAGCCAGCACTCCTTCAAAAAGCGAATAGTCAACACCAATATTCAATTTTTTCACAACCTCCCATTGTATATCCTGATTACCAATAGCAGACTCACGATACCAGGTATAGATACTTTCTGTATGGTTCAGATCCATAGTAGTGTGGCCACCATAGGCCCACTGGTTCATGTACAACCACCGACGGCTTGAATCAAACGGATCAGGTCCTAACTGGTCAGAACCAATTTCACCATAAGAAGCACGAACTTTCAACATGTCAATGATCTTCTTTTCACGGAAAAACTTCATGAAAGGTTCTTCACTGACCATCCAGCCAATAGCACCTGAATTAAAAAATGCAAAACGATTCTCTGGGCTGAACTTTTCAGAACCATTGTAAGCGCCATTGTATTCTATGAAATAACGGTCGGCATAGTTATAAGTAACACGGAAAGCCCAGTCTTCACGATAGGTTGGCATCACACTGCCTCGTGCATTTTCCTGACGACTAAATAATCCCATAGCCGTGACATCATGCTTACCAAAACTACGCATCCAGTTCAATTGCGCCTGATAATAAAGGTTACGAACCGTCTGGCTATTATCCACGGCACCGGGAGAAGTACTCCAATTGACTCCTTGTGTCCAGTCAAAACCATTATTTGTGTCATACGATTGTTCATATCTCACCTGACCGGTATCCGGATCAATCCACTTGCGCTGCGCACTATTAAACAAGTCATTGATACCACGATTGTTTTCAACAAATATATTGTCCCAAGAAACAGTGGCACGGGCAGAAAGTCCCTTAGTTATAAACTTCAAATCTTGCTCCAGTGTAAAGTCGGTATTGATACGGGTGGTTGTGAGTTGCATCGTACCACCTAAAGAAATATTTTCTGCAGAGTTCGTGGTATTTGTAACAAGTGGATACATACCCCAGCTACCATCGGAATACTGCGGCAGGAACACGTCCGGTGCAATATTGTATGCACCCGACCATTGCTGCCCAATCTGCCATTCCGAATTACCCGTATTGCTCCATGGAGCCTTACGAATAGCATTGGAGCCTGCAAGGTTCATCTTCAGTACGGTAGTCTTCGTTATATTGAAGTCCAGATTACTGCGCACATTGATACGATCGTATCCATAACCAGAGTTGTAATCACGACCATTGTCATAAATTCTAAAGAGGTCACCCTCATGTACATAATCGGCCGAAGCAAAATACTTCACAAACTTTGTACCACCACTAATATTAAGATTGGCATTGTAAGACATTGTGTTATCTTTAAACAGAGCCTTCTGCCAGTCTACATTAGGATAACGTTCTCTCTGCTCAACAGTAGTCTGATTACGATAATTGTTGATGAACGATTGGGAACGGATGTATTCCCATGAATCAGGCCTCAGAGCCAATTCATGCTCAATGGCTGTATTACGAAACAACAAAGCGTCGTAAGAATCGTACTTATTGGGAAGTTTAGAAGGAGCCTTCAGAGTGGCATTGAAACCCACATCGATTTTCGCACTGCCCTCAGCACCACGTTTCGTAGTTACAAGAATTACACCATTGGCACCCTTCACACCGTAAACAGCAGTTGCGGATGCATCTTTCAAAACTGAAATAGATTGTACAGAACTGATATCCACTGAACTCATGGGACGTTCAATACCATCAACCAACACAAGCGGATCTTCATTATTATTCCAAGAACTTGCACCACGAATCGTTATTTTAGGTTCTTCTGCACCTGGCATACCTGTACCTGTGGTAGTAACCACACCTGGTAAGTTACCCGTCAGTGCCGCACCAATATCACTGATACCAGCTGCCCGTTCCAGTACTTTACCGGTAGTTTGTGTGATAGCGCCTACTACACTGGCCTTCTTCTGCTGACCATATCCTACCACAACAACCTCTTCCAGTTGCTGTGAGTCATCTTCTAAAGTGACCTTCAAGAGTTTTTGGCCTGCAATTCTAACTTCCTGCGATTTCATTCCTATAAATGAAACTACAAGAATTACTTTGTCATCAGGAACAGTCAATGTGAAATTTCCATCTATATCTGATATTGTACCTATTGAAGTATTGTTTTTTACAACGACGGAAGCCCCAATTACCGTTTCGCCATTTCCATCGACGACTGTTCCTTTTACCGTTACTCCATTTTGTGCTAAAGTCGGTAAACAACTCAATAGCAACAAAAGAATCAAGTAAGGGATCTTTTGAATTTGTTTTGTTACATTTTTCATTACCATTAGTTTAAGATATTAATAACTACATTCTCTTCATTACATTAGCTATTAGAAATAGCTTTAACTGTCATCATACATGCATTTCATAATTACATCGGTCTTTTAAGATTAATAATTCCAGCGATTCGCATTTGCAATATTTTACATAGATTTGCATTCTTGGTCATATAGAAGTTAGAGACATTTCACAAACAACTACCTCAACTCTCAAAACATCTCTCTTCTTGGCAGCAAATGTATCCAACATAAACGGAACAATTCGCACATTCATGCTACACGTTTTTTTGACAGTATTACATCTTTCTTTTTGATGTTACATTTTTCTTTGAAAGCATTACATAATAGAATATAAAACATTTATTATAAGACAGTTACCCCCAAAACAAAATCTTATAAGCCCGGAATATATTTTACTAAAAAGCGACCTTTCAGAAGACCTTGAAACAGGTAAAAAGGAGCTCAAAAAATGAAAGAAAAAATGGTTTGTAACGTACCGAAAAAGATATGTAACCCACTTGTTAGAGGCAAAAAAACTCTCTTGTCCTATTCATTTAGCAAAAGGGCAATTAACACATTTAAAGAAATGGATAAAAAAAAACGGCTATCTATGTTAGATAACCGTGCACCTTCACTATAAATTATAGATTGAGTAGTCATGCAAATGTGCAAGTAATTTTTCGGATACGGACGACACGGAATAACGCGGATTTTAAAGGATGCGCTATGGCGATGATGAGTTGATGTGCTATGCGCCGGCGGCACAAAGCATAGTAACCTGTAACCCGTAGCTTGTAACTTAATTTAGCTCATAATCCGCCCCAAATGAATCAATTCATATTTTTTGTACACAATTTTCACTTCTTATCTTTCTTGTCTTGTCACTTTTTCCACCCCCTCTCAGGTACCTTCTGGATGGGGGGGGGGGGGGGAAAAGTGGGCG